>NZ_JAVBIJ010000001.1:0-319375 GCF_032193765.1 Rhodoferax potami | reverse complement strand
TCTTCCACCACAGGCAGCACCGACTTGCGTGACACGGAAGTCCAGCAACCAAAGATGACCGAGACTTTGTCTTGGGTAAGCAGCTGCTTGGTCTTTTCAGCAAACAGGGGCCAGTTGGACGCGGGGTCGACGATGACAGGCTCCAGCTTTTTTCCGAGCACGCCGCCCTTGGCGTTGATCTCGTCAATCGCCATCAGCACGGTGTCTTTCAACACGGTTTCCGAGATGGCCATGGTGCCGGACAGGCTGTGCAGGATACCGACCTTTATCGTGTCTGCAGCCATGGCGGGCACTGCCGACAAGGTGGTAAGGGCGACGGCAGCGGTGAGTGCCTTCAAAGTAAAACGACGTTGCATGTGGGCTTCTCCGGGGGGTTAAACAAATCCATCTCACTTCTCGCGGAACAAACTCAGAAGAGGTTGTGTGATGCGATGGAGTGACTGTAGGTTTGCCCGTCCGAACCGGAAATACGCCTAGTGGCGTACAGCCCGCGCACTGCAGTCAGCCCGAGAGGGCACTAGACGCCCCTGCCGAATGGCGCTATCTTTTGTCGTCCCTGGGCCATCAACCGGATATCCACGGGGCGCTCTTCTTCCACTTTTCAACATTCAGCTTATGAGCAATCGGCGTCAATTCATCGCAAACAGTGTGGCGATCAGTAGCTTGGGCGGCTTGGTGGATGCGCTGGCCATGGGCCAACGCCCCTTGCAAAGCGGCATACGCCGCATCAAGGGCGAGGTGTTTCTCAACGGAGGCGTGGCCCGTATCGAACAAGCGATCTTGCCCGGGGACACCATCAGCACCGGTGCCCTGAGCGAAACGGTGTTTGTGATGGGCGACAACGCTTACCTGCTCCGTGAAAAGAGCAGCCTGCAATTCGCCCAGGACGAGGTGGTGAGTGTGCTGCGGCTGATCAGCGGCAAAGCACTTGCGGTGTTTGGCCCCAGTCCGAAACGCATCGAGACTCGGGCCGCAACCGTCGGTATCCGGGGTACCGCCTGCTACATGGAAGCGCAGGAGACTCAACTCTATTTCTGCCTGTGCTACGGGACTGCAGATATCAAGCCGCTCGCAAACCCCGGCCTCGCGCGGAGCTTGACCACGACCTACCACGACATGCCGATGTACATCAGTTACGACAGCAGCCAACCGGTGTTGCGGCCAGCACCCGTTATCAATCACCGTGACTCGGAGTTGGTCTTACTGGAAGAAACCGTAGGCCGGCAGCCCCCGTTCGTGCAAAAGCCGGCCCAGGAACCCAGCAGCTACTGATTGGCGCGTCGCCGCAGGCCGCCTCGGACTGGCGGCAAATGCCCGTAAAAGTTCACATATCGGCGGTTTTTTGCGTCAGATTGTCCAGAGGACAACAATTGGCGGCCCCTGACGACCGGGAAAAACCTTATTGTTGGCTCAATCCAAAGCAGGGAGCCCCGCCAGAGGGCACAAAACCATGTCAGCCCCACTCAAAACCGCCGCATCACCCCACCAGCTTACTTTTCGCCGCGCCGCGAGAACGTTGATTGCAGCCACTTTGGCTGAATGGGTGCTCGAGGAAGAAGACTGGCTGGGCGCTTGCCGCAAGCGCATCAAAGACCGCATGTCAGATGCCAAACACATGGTGTTTAACAACCAGCGAAAAATCGGCCTGATGCTACTGGGAAGGACCGACGAGATTCCGGCACTGGAAGACAAAAACCGCCAACTGGAGCACGCAGCTCTGGTCTGCGAATATGCCCTCGATATTCTGGACGAGATGGTCTCAGCCCAGACACCGGCTGCACCCGTGTCCCCGCAGCACCGGGCGCTGCCCGCACGCACAGCGCAGCCTGCATTCCGAGAAACGGCTGCAAGCCCCTGAACCGCGCCCGGGCCTCTGGCCCCCTACGTTTAGCTGGCTGTGCCGAAGCGGAAGCTGGACGCTGTCACGCCGCCAAACACCGCTTCGTCGTGGTACACGCACTCTGCAGCGTCGTCGTAGGCGGCGCCCACGGCCACCATCAGCGGCAACAAATGTTCTTCACGCGGATGGCAGATGCGGGCGGCCGGCGCTGACTCCCAGTTCACCAGCGCTTCTGCCCGCACCGCAGGCGTAGCGGCCATGACGTCTTGCAACCAGACGTCAAAGGCCTTGGACGGAGCCCGCCCGCCCGCACCAAAATTGCGCAGGTTGTGATAGCTCAGGCCACTGCCCACGATCAACACATCTTCATCCCGCAACGGCGCCAGCGCACGACCCAACGCAATGTGCTCAGCCGGGTCCAGCCCCGCGCGCAGGGACATTTGCAACACCGGCACTTGTGCATCCGGGTACATCACGGCCAAGGGCACAAAAGTGCCGTGGTCGTAGCCACGCTCGGAGTCCAGCGCCACGGGCAGACCCGCCTCTTGCAGCAGACCCTGTACCCGCGTGGCCAGTTCAGGGGCACCCGGTGCGGGGTACACCACCGAGTAGGTGTGTGCCGGGAAACCGCCGTAGTCGTAGACCATGCCGGGCGCCGGACTGGAGCCCAGGGTAAACGCACGCTCTTCCCAGTGCGCAGTAATGATCAGAACAGCCTTGGGCGTGCGGCCGATCTGGCGCGGCATATCGGCCAGAGCCGTGTCCAAGCTGGCCAGCATCTCGCGCATATCCGCCATCCAAGGCCAAGGGCCACCGCCGTGGGACACAAAGTAGGTGGGCAGTCGGGAAGTCATAGGGTTCTCCTGGTCAAAAGGACGAAATTCACGGGGCTCAAGCGCCCAAATTGATGGTGGCGGCGAGTGGCACCCCGGCAGGCGCTTCATAGTCTGCCAACACCCAGGCGCGCGGACTGTGCGCCGCCGCATCCTGCAGCAGCTCGGTGATGGTGCGTATGGAGGCACGGTCCAAGGCGGCGAAGGGCTCATCCAAGCAGGTGAGCTCCGCACCACTGGCGCAGGCCGCCGTAATCCAAACCTTGCGCTTGGAGCCGGTAGACAGCATGTACATCGGTTTCGCAAGGTGCTCGTCCAGCCCCAAGGCGGACGCCAGCTCGCGGCAGATTTCCGCACGCCACAGGGGCCAGAGGCGCTTGCCTTGCTCCCAAAACTGCAAGGGAGAAGACTGGTCCCAGGCACTGGTGCGTGGGTCCATCCAAAAGGCTTTTCTGCGGTACTGGGCAGGGTCGGTCTGCAGGCCGGTGCCGGCCAGCTGCAGGTTGCTCCCCGGCACCACGAGGTCGCCAGCCAGCATGCGCAGCAAACTCGATTTGCCCCGCCCTTCCCCGCCGGTCACCCAGGTCACTCCGGCTGACAGCTGCACATCCAGCGGGCCCCACAAACGGTGGGGGCCTGCGCTGCAGCGCAAGGCACGGGCGATCAACACGGCAGAAGAGGCGGGCGATTCAGAAGCGGACATAGAGGTACAAGCGGATGACTGGTTGCTATGAAAAATATAGCTGACTGCGCAGATGAATCCTGCGCTAGAGCCTGATTTTGCATAAAAAAAGGCCAGCCTTGCGGCGGGCCTTCAGATCAATCCGCGGGAACGCGGTCTGGTGGCAGATTACTGCTTGATCGCTTCGATAGCGATGGTGATGGTCACGTCGTCGCCCACTGCAGGCGCGAACTTGCCAGCGCCGAATTCGCTGCGCTTGACGGTAGTAGTGGCGTTGGCGCCGATAACGTCTTTCTTGTTCATCGGGTGAGCAGTAGACACGAAGTTGGTCAATTTCAGGGTCACAGGCTTGGTGATGCCCTTGATGGTCAGGTTGCCTTCGACTGCAGCTGGCTTGTCGCCTTCAAACACCACTTTGGTGGACTTGAAAGTCGCGGTTGGGAACTTGGTGGTGTCCAGGAAGTCTTCGCCCTGGATGTGGCCGTTGAAAGCGGACGAACCGGTTTCCACTGTCTTCATGTCGATCACGACATCCACTGCGCCTGTCTTGCCGGCCTTATCAAAAGTCACGGTACCGGTGGTGGTGTTGAAACGGCTTTGCTGATTGGACAAACCAAAGTGGTTGTAAGAAAAGCTGGAGAAAGTGTGGGAAGAGTCAATCGCGTAAGTCGCGGATTGGGCGCTGGCAGCACCGGCGAAAGCGGACAGTGCCAAGGCGGCAGCGATGAGGGAAGTACGCATAAAAACTCCTGATTTACGGGTTGGTTAAAAAGAAACTGGAAAAACTTACATCTTGCCCACGCCGGTCAGCGCGAGCTTGAACTTGACTTGCACGTCGTCAGCGACCATGGAGGTGTCGGCCCACTCGTTCTCGCCGATCTTGAAAGCCAGGCGCTTGAGCGGGAAGGTGCCGGTCACGGTGGTGGTGGCGCCGCTCTGGGCCAAAGCCACCGGCACCACGACGTCGCGGCTATTGCCTTTGATGGCCAGCTTGCCGCTCACTTCAAACTTGCCACCACCCAAGCCTTTGACGGCGGTGGACTGAAAGGTCGCTTGCGGGAACTTGGCGGTGTTGAACCAGTTGGGGCGGGGCAACTCGGCATCGGTCTCGGGCACACCCAGGGTGGCACTGGCAATGTCGACGGTGAATGCGATCTTGCTGGCGTCAGGCTTGGCAGGATCGAAGGCGATTTGCGCATCGAACTTCTTGAAGCGGCCTTCCACCGGCACACCCATCTGCTTGCTTACGAACACGATCTCGCTTTGAGCGGGCACCAGCTTTTGCTGGGCAAAGGCAGATGTGCCGAGGAGTGCAGACGCTGCAATCGCGGTGGACAGAATTACGCGGGAAACCATCATGTCAAATCCAATCAGTTAAAGGGTTCAGTCGCGGCCGGGCAACATGCGGTTGATCAGGCCGTCGCGGTCGATCCACTGGTGCTTGAGTGCAGCGGCAATGTGCAGACCGGCCAGTCCGATCAAGGCAAACGCAGTAAGTTCATGGAAAGGCTTGATCATTTCTGCCAAGGCCTTGTCGACCGGCACAAAGTCAGGCAAAGGCAACACGCCGAACACCACGATCGGGAAACCGGATGCCGAGCTATACGCCCAGCCGATCAGCGGGACCAGGAAAAACAAGGCGTACAGCGCGTGGTGGGTGCCGTGGTGAGCCCAGTGCTGCCATGCGGGCATGGCTTTGGAAATCTTGCCGGGCAATGCGGGCGGGCGGTGTGTCAGGCGCCACAGCAAACGCAAGGCAGACAGCACCAGAATCGTCACACCCGCCCATTTGTGCCAGTTGTAGAGCTTCAAGCGGGTGGGCGAGAAAGGCAAATCGGTCATGTACAGACCGACCGCAAAAATGCCCAGAAGTGCAGCGCCCAGCACCCAATGCAACACGATGGCCGTGAGGCTATAGCGCTTGGTGCCAGCGTCGAAAGAGGAAGTGTGGTTGGATGCCATGCCCCGAAGTCTAGGGGGGCATGAATTGCTGATTTTTGAATCTAATTGATGACTTGATTCAAAAAATATGAACAGTCAGGTTCCCGGCACTCGCTAAAAAAGTGCGGCGGGCGCGACAAACGGCGCGGCTCAGCGCCCTGAACGGCGTATTTCGCGCAGCATGAACAGGTAGAGCCCTTCGACCTTGTCACGCGCCCAAGGAGTTTTACGCAAAAACTTGAGGCTGGAGCCCACGCTGGGCTCAAACGTAAAGCAGCGCACCGGGATGCGCTCACCCAACCCATCCCAGCCATAGTAGTCCGACAGTTCGGTCACGATGGCTTCCAGGGTCTTGCCATGCAAGGGGTTGTTGGCTTGCTTGGGCGGGGCGGGTGGAGATGCATCGGTGCTCATGCGGTGATTGTCGCAGCCTCACCGCATCTCGAACAGTTCCTGGTGAAAGTCCGCAGCCGGCAATCCCTGTGCCACCAGCGCTGCTTTCAGGGCCCGGCCAAAGGCGGGCGGGCCACAGAACCAGACATCGGCCTCACGCCAGTCGGGCACGGCTGCACACAGGCGTGCGGCGTCGAGTCGGCCATCGCGCGCGTCGTGCAACACATGCAAGCGCACGCCGGCGGAGGCTGCGTCATCTTCCATCTTGTCGATGGCGCGCGGGTCCAGCACGGTAGTGGAGTGAAACAGGTCAATCTGCTTGCTGTCCGGGGCACCGGCCAGCGTTTTCATGCGGGCCACAAACGGGGTAATGCCAATGCCCGCCCCCACCCAAATCTGGCGCCGCTTGGGGCCCTGGAAGGTGAACTGACCGTAGGGGCCTTCGATTTCTACCGCATGCCCCACCGCCAGATAGTCGGGCAAAGTGCGGGTGTAGTCGCCCAGCTCTTTGATGAGGAAGGTGATGTGCCCATCGCCCTGCCACGCGGAGCTGATGGTGAAGGGGTGTGCGCCCTCTTTGGTATCGAAATTCACAAACGCAAACTGCCCCGCTTGGTGACCGGGCCAGCGCCCGTCCAGGCGCAGCGCCACGTAGAGCACTTGCAACTCATCAAAGCGCTCCACCGCCTCGATCACCCCCGCCACCTTGCGGTGCTCACCCACTTTGCGGAACAGCACCACCACCGCCGACACCGCACCCGCCAGCATGAGGACGGCCATGAACGGCGCCAGGCCTTGCGCCCAGTAACTGAAGTTCATCAGCACCACCGCATGGAACACCAGCACCAGATAGGTGACAGCCAACACCCGGTGGGTTCGGAAAAACCACTTGTAAGGGAAGCGCTTGATGAGGGCCAAGGCAATCATCAGTACCGTGACATAAAACGCCCACTCGCCCACACCCTCGGCCAGACCGCGCCAGCTCTGAAAGAGTTTGAAAATCTCCACGGTTTGCTCCACCCGCGGTGGGCGCCCACCGGTGGGCTGCGCCATGAGCCCGGACCCGATCAACCACTTCGGTGCGTTGGAGCACAACCAGTGCAAGACGGACACCACCAAGCCGCCAATACCCAGCCATTTGTGCAGGCGGTACATCTTGTCCAGCCCGCCCAGGTAAGGCTCAAACCACACCGGCCGCACCGCCAGCACCATGCCCACACTCATCATGGCCATGCCCAGCAAGCCGGTGTAATTGACCAGCGAATTACGCACCGCGAAAAAGCCCAGCGGGGTGCTCAGCAGCGGGTCTGCCCACAGCCACCACGCGGTCAGCCCCAGCAGCAAACCCCACAACACGTACTTGATTTTTTGCATCCCTTGATCCTTGCTTATCTGAACCAGACCACTTTACAAACCCCACGTAAAGCGGAGGTAAGCGACAGATAGCCTCAAGGCAAACAGGATTGCGCTAGGTCAAACAATCGTCAGTGCGTTAGCCCTCGAACTGGGGATGCAGCTGCCGGATGCGGCTCATGGCCATGCCCGCAGCGGCGGTGCGGGTTTCCACACCGAGCTTCACGAACACGCGCTCGAGGTGTTTTTTGACGGTCATCGGGCTGCTGCCCAGAATGTCGCCAATGTCTTTGTTGGTTTTGCCTTTGACCACCCAGTACAAGACCTCCGCCTCTTTGGCGGTGAGCTTGAATGACAGGCTCATGGCCTCGATCACCGCGGTGTCAGACACCTCCCGCATCACGATGAGCCAGTCGCCGCCGGCATCGCTGTCGCCGATCTGCTGATGCAGACGAAAGGTCAGCCGCTTGGGGCCGCGCTCCAGGCTCAGCTTGGCCGGCTCGTCACCCCGGGCCACAGTTTGCAGGCAGGCCTGCAACCAGCCCAACACTTCGGGCGGTGTGATTGGAGCCTGGGTTCCACAGTAGCGCTCCAGCAGCTCGCGCGCCAAGGGGGTTTGCCACATCAGGCAGCCATCCGCGGCACGCACTGTGATGGTGGCGTAGCCAAAGGCATCGAGCGCATTGCGGGTCTGGCGGCGCTCGCGCGCGCCGGCCAGGTGCACCCCCATGCGGGCCAGCACCTCTTTGGGCTTGATCGGCTTGGTCACATAGTCCACCCCGCCGCTCTCCAGCGCAGCCACCAAGTATTCGGTCTCGGTGAGGCCGGTCATAAAGATGATGGGGATATGCGTGGTTTGCGGCGCCGCCTTGAGCCGGCGTGCCACCTCAAAACCATCCATGCCGGGCATCATGGCGTCCAGCAAAATCACGTCGGGCAGTGCCTGAATGGCGCGCATCAGGGCAGCCTCACCGGAGGTGGCAATCAAAACGGTGTAGCCCGACTCGTCAAGGGCATCGTGTAAGACGGCCAAGTTGTCAGGCACATCGTCCACGATGAGGACCACATCGCTGTTGGCACGGTCCAGCGTGCCGTCCAGGCGGGCTGTGTCCGGCGGGGTGTCAGCGGGGTTCATCAGCGGAGCAGGCATCGAGCACCTTTTGCAATTGGTCAGACATCGTTTCAAACTGGTACTGGCGGGCCAAGGCCTCCTGCTGTTGCAGGAAGGTTGTGCTCGCCGGATAGCGGGTCTGCAGTGACTGCAGCAAATTCATCACGCCGCGGTAGTAGCCCAGCTGGGCCACCTCCAGCAAGGCGCGGGCAGCCTCGGCCGGTAGCGCGGGCGTGGACACCACAGCGGCAACTGCCAGCGGCACATCCATCACCTCCGGGGCGGCTGCAGGCGCGGGCTTGTCGATCCACACCAACTCCAGCCTGCGCTCCAGCCAATCCAACAGCTCGCTGTGGCGCACCGGCTTCACAATGAAATCCTCGGGCGGCAAGCCCAAGCCGTTGTCGAGCCCGCGATCGAACGCATTGGCCGACACGATGGCGACCTGCGGCTGGCTGCCCCCCAGTGCCGGGTTGGAGCGGATGCGGCGCAAAGTCTCCCAGCCATCAATGCCGGGCATGGCCAAATCGAGTAACACCACATCAGGCTGCAGTCCGGCCGCCATGAGGTCCAGCCCATCGTGGCCGCTGGCAGCGGTACGCACATCAAAACCCAAAGGCTGCAGAAGGCTCACCAAAAGCTCGCGGTCGGCCTCTTCGTTGTCGACCACCAGCACCTTGCGCCGGGCACCGGCATAAGCCAGCCGGGTTTTGCTGGCGCGCGCCGCCGGGCGGGTTGCGCTAGCTGGCATGTGCAGCTCCGGCAAAAAAAGGCGCACTTTAAACACACTGCCCTGACCGGGCACACTGTTGGCGGTGAGCTCGCCCCCCATCAGGTCGGTCAGCATCTTGGCAATCGTGAGCCCCAGGCCTGAGCCGCCGGACGCAACCGCTACCCCGGATGCCGCGGTGGAGCCCCGCGTGAAGGGCTCAAAAATCCGATCCAACTCTTCGGCGCGCATCCCGGGGCCGGTGTCATGGATCTCGATGTGCGCCATCTCGCGGGCATAGCGCAGCACCAGGCGCACGCGGCCAGTAGCGGTGAACTTGATGGCATTGCCCAGCAGGTTGATACAGATCTGGCGCAGGCGCTTTTCGTCGGCCCGCACCCACTCGGGCACATTGCCCACGACCTCGAAGTGAAACTGCAGCCCCTTGCCGGCAGCCTGTAACTCAAACATGCCGGCCAGCTCTGCCATGCCGTTGGCAAACTGCATCGGCTTCACATTCAGGGTGAGCTTGCCGCTCTCGATGTGTGCCATATCCAGCGTGCCCTCGATCAGCGAGAGCAGGTGCTCGCCGCCGCGCTTGATCACACTCACTGCCTGCTTGCGGTGGGGTGGAATAGCCGCATCCTCCCCCATCAACTGTGCATAACCCAGGATGCTGTTGAGCGGCGTGCGCAGCTCATGGCTGATGGCGCTGATATAGCGGCTCTTGGCCTGGTTGGCCGCCTCGGCGGCGAGACGCGCCTGCTCGGCCACCCGCTTGGCTTCTTGCAGGGCAATATCCGTCTGGCGGTGCGACTCGATCTCTTGCAGCAACAAATGACTTTGGCGGTTGGACTCTTCTTGCGCCACTTGGCGGCTCTTGTGCGCCAGCACCAGCCACCACGCCACGATGCACGACATCAACAAAAGCGCTGCGAAGGTTTTGCTGAAACCCGCGCGCAGCGCGACTGCCACGCTGTCGCGGTGCTCAGCCCAGACCGCGAGGTTGCCCATCTCTTGCTGGTAGAACATGGCAAACACGGTGGCCAGGATTGGCAAGATCACCAGCATCAACAACAAAAAGTGCCCGAGCCCCGTATCCAGAAAAGGCCACACACGCCGCGGCAACAGCCAGCGCAAAGTCGCAGACCATTGCGTGGCTAAGTTGGCGTGTGGTTTACACATGTCGCCACAGCGCGCATCCAGCGTGCAGCAGAGCGAGCAAATCGCGCCCTGATAGGCCGGGCAATGGGCCATGTCGGGGCCTTCATACTCGCGCTCGCAAATGACGCAACGCTGCACTTGGGGTGTCCGTCCGAACGCTGGAGTTTGGGTGGCAATGCGTTTTGCGGAGGTCAAGGAGGAGCCTGCGCAGCAGGCGGGGGACACGGAGCAAAGCGGGTTGCCATCCAAACCTCCGTCGCTTGCGCGCGCAAGGTAGTACTTGCCTTTGGTCCACCACGCAATCAAGGGCGAAGTCACCATGGCCGTGACTAAGGCCACCACCGCCGAGAAAGCCTTGGCCAGTTCCCCGAAGAGCCCCAAGTAAGCCAAGATGGACAGCAAGGACGCCATGGCCATGGCCCCCACGCCCACGGGGTTGATGTCGTACAGATGCGCCCGCTTGAACTCAATGCCTTTGGGTGAAAGACCAAGGGGCTTGTTGATCACCAGGTCCGCCACCACGGCCATGATCCAGGCGATGGCGATGTTGGAGTACAGGCCCAACACCTCGCCCAGCGCCTGAAACACATTCATCTCCATCAACATGAAGGCGATCACGCTGTTGAACAGCACCCACACCACCCGCCCGGGGTGGCTGTGCGTGAGGCGGGAGAAGAAGTTGCTCCACGCCAGCGAGCCGGCATAAGCGTTGGTGACATTGATTTTGAGCTGCGAGATCACCACGAACACCGCCGTCGCAGCTACCGCCCAGCCCAGGGTCGGGAAGACGTATTCGTAGGCCGCGAGGTACATCTGGTTGGGGTCTACCGCGCGGTCTGTCGGAACGCTTGCCCGGATAGCCAAGTACGCCAGGAAGGCCCCGCCCAGCATTTTGACCACGCCAAGCACCACCCAGCCCGGCCCGCCTACCAACACACCAGCCCACCAGGAGACCCGGTTGGCTGCGGTGCGCTGGGGCATAAAGCGGAGGTAGTCGGCCTGCTCGCCCATCTGGGTCATGAGGGCAATGCCCACCGTCAGAGCAGCACCAAACAGGTGCAAGTCAAAGCCACCCGCAGGGCCTTTCTCACCAGCGTAGTGCGTGATGCCCGCAAAAGCCTGTGGGTCGCGCACCAAAACAAAGCCGAACGGCACGATCAGCATGATCAGCCACAGAGGCTGCGTCCAGATTTGCAGCCGGCTGATGGCGGACACCCCGTGGGTAACCAGGGGGATCACCACCACCGCGCAAATCAGGTAACCCCAGGTGGGCGGTATGTCCAGGGCCAGCTCCAGCGCATAGGCCATGACGGCCGCCTCCAGCGCGAAAAAAATAAAGGTAAACGACGCGTAGATCAGCGAAGTGAGCGTGGAGCCGATGTAACCAAAGCCCGCGCCGCGGGTCAGCAAATCCATGTCCACCCCGTAGCGTGCGGCGTACACGCTGATGGGCAAACCCGCCAGAAAGATCACCAGCCCCGTCATCAGAATCGCCCAGAAGGCATTCACAAAGCCGTATTGCACCAAGAGGGTGGCGCCCACCGCTTCAAGGATCAGAAACGAAGCTGCACCGAAAGCGGTGTTGGCCACCCGCCACTCCGACCACTTGCGAAAGCGCTGCGGCGTGAAGCGCAGGGCGTAGTCCTCCATGGTCTCGCTGGCCACCCAGTTGTTGTAGTCGCGGCGAATTTTGACCACCCGCTGGGCGGGTGCTTCGGGCGGCGGAGGGGGTGGGAGGTCGATGGGCACAGCTGGCAGGGTGCAGTTTCCATGCCACCAGCATGCGACCTTTGGCGTATGGCACCACCACAGGGCACGGGGCTTGCTTAGGATGCACCATCTGCAGACATACCGGACCGACCATGGAACTGACCCCTCGTGAAAAAGACAAGCTCATGCTGTTTACCGCCGGATTGCTGGCGGAACGCCGCAAAGCCCGTGGCCTCAAACTCAATTACCCCGAGGCAGTCGCCCTGATCAGCTGCGCCGTAATGGAAGGCGCGCGCGACGGCAAAACCGTGGCCCAACTGATGAGCGAAGGCCGCGCCGTGCTGACCCGCGACGACGTGATGGACGGCATCGCCGAAATGATCCCCGACATCCAGATCGAAGCCACCTTCCCCGACGGCACCAAGCTCGTCACTGTCCACCAGCCGATCGTCTGACCCCCTATCCGGAGAATGCCATGTCCAAATCCTTGAAATCCGCTCTTCTTTTGATAGCTGCCGGCGCAGTATCTACGAGCGCTAACGCCCATATTGGCACTGAATTGCACAACCACAGCAGCTTCATGACCGGCCTGCTGCACCCCTTGGGTGGCCTGGACCACTTGCTGGCCATGCTGGCTGTGGGCATCTGGAGCGCCGTGTCGGCTCGCCGCGCCGGGCCCGCCTTGCTGTGGGGGCCACTCGCCTTTGCCAACATGCTGGTGCTGGGCGCTCTGATGGGCCTGCAAGGCATGGGCGGCGCAGTCGTGGAGCCCTTGGTGGCAGCCTCGGTGCTGGCGCTGGGCTTGCTGGTGCTGACCCGCCAAGGCATGAACGCTGTGGCATCCATGGCACTGGTGGGTGGCTTTGCGGTGTTCCACGGTCTGGCGCACGGTACTGAACTGGCTGCGACCGGCAACGCATGGGCCGCAGTGGCGGGCATGTTTGCCACCACCATCGCGCTGCACCTGACTGGCGTGGCATTGGGCTGGACCTTGCGCGCTGCGCCAGCGTGGACCACACGCGCTACCGGTGCTGCAGTGGCGGTATCAGGCATGGCGCTCTTGTTGAAACTGGCGTGAAGGACAGCCCCATGATCCCTGGCGAACTCATTCTTGACGACGGCGAACACCTGCTCAACACCGGCCGCCGCACCGTGACGGTGGTGGTGCAGAACCAGTCGGACCGGCCTATCCAGGTCGGCTCGCACTACCACTTTGCAGAGACCAATGGCGCGCTCGGCTTTGACCGTGCGGTGGCGCAAGGCATGCGCCTGAACATCGCTTCCGGCTCGGCCGTGCGCTTTGAGCCCGGCCAACAACGCACTGTGGAGCTGGTGGAGATAGCCGGCGACAGAATGATTTACGGCTTTCGTGGCCTGGTGCAAGGGAGTCTTTAACCATGGCAACCATCGGACGCCGCGCCTACGCGGAAATCTTTGGCCCCACCACTGGCGACCGCGTGCGCCTGGCGGATACCGGCCTGATCATTGAGGTCGAAAAAGACTACACCTTGGCCGCAGGCGCTTACGGTGAAGAGGTCAAGTTCGGCGGCGGCAAAACCATCCGCGACGGCATGGCGCAAAGTCAGCGCACCAGGGCGGAAGGTGCGGTGGACTGCGTGCTGACCAACGCCCTCATCCTCGACCACTGGGGCATCGTCAAAGCCGATATCGGCCTCAAGGGCGGGCGCATTGCAGCGATCGGCAAAGCCGGCAACCCTGACACGCAGCCGGGTGTGGACATCATCATCGGACCAGGGACTGAGATCATCAGCTGCGAGGGCAACATCGTCACCGCAGGTGGCATTGACTGCCATATTCACTTCATCTGCCCGCAGCAGATTGAAGAAGCACTCTCCAGCGGCGTGACCACCATGATGGGTGGCGGCACGGGTCCAGCCACCGGCACCTTTGCCACCACCTGCACCCCCGGCCCATGGAACATAGAGCGCATGCTGCAAGCGGCCGATGCCTTCCCCATGAACCTCGGCTTTTTTGGCAAGGGCAATGCCAGCCTGCCCGGCGCACTGCATGAGCAAATCAACGCCGGTGTGATCGGCCTCAAGCTGCATGAAGACTGGGGCAGCACGCCCGCAGCCATCAGCAACTGTCTGGATGTGGCTGACGAAACCGAGATTCAGGTAGCCCTGCACTCAGACACGCTCAACGAATCCGGCTTTGTGGAGAACACGATTGAAGCCACCAAAGGCCGTGGCCTGTGCGCCTTCCACACCGAGGGTGCGGGCGGCGGCCACGCCCCTGACATCCTGAAGGTCGTGGGCCAGGCGAACTTTCTGCCCAGCTCCACCAACCCCACCATGCCCTACACCCAGAACACGCTGGACGAGCATGTAGACATGCTGATGGTCTGCCACCACTTGGACGCGGGCATTGCCGAAGACCTGGCCTTTGCTGAGAGCCGCATTCGCAAGGAAACCATTGCGGCGGAAGACATCCTTCACGACATGGGCGCGATCTCCATGATGAGCAGCGACAGCCAGGCCATGGGCCGCGTGGGCGAAGTCATCATCCGCACATGGCAGACCGCCGACAAGATGAAGTCACAACGCGGCAGCTTGCCAGAAGACAGCAGCCGCAACGACAACTTCCGCGTCAAACGGTATGTGGCCAAGTACACCATCAACCCTGCCATTTCGCACGGCATCAGCCACGAAGTGGGCAGCATCGAAGTCGGCAAGTGGGCCGACCTGGTGATCTACAAGCCCGCCTTCTTCGGCGTCAAACCCGCGCTGATCTTGAAGGGTGGATTCATCGCCCACGCCGCCATGGGCGACCCGAACGCGTCCATCCCCACCCCGCAGCCGGTGCACTACCGGCCGATGTTCGGCAGCTTCGGTGGCGCGCTGCACCGCGGTTCGCTGACCTTTGTGTCGCAATCGGGTTTGAATGCTGGCATCAAGGAACGCTTTGGCCTGGCCAAAAACGTGGCAGCGGTGAAAAACATCCGCGGCATACGCAAGCAGCACATGATCCACAACAGCTACCTGCCCACCATGGAGATCGACGCGCAAACCTACAGCGTGCGCGCCGACGGCCAACTGCTGACGTGTGAGCCGGCGCTCAAGCTGCCCATGGCACAGCGCTACTTTTTGTTTTGAGCGCCATGCAGATCATCGCGGGCGGCCTAGAGCACCCTCAGGTGCAAGCATTGCTGGAGGCCCACCTGCGCTCCAGCCAGTCGCACTCGCCTCCCGGCAGCGTGCACGCACTGAATTTGGACGCCCTGCGGCACCCCTCCATCCGCTTCTGGGCTGCATGGAATGGTGAGGATTTGATGGGCTGCGGTGCCCTCAAGACCTTGACACCCACGCTCGGCGAACTGAAGTCCATGCGCACCGCGGACGCCCACCTGCGTAAGGGCGTTGCGCGAGCGATGCTGCAGCACATTGAAGCCCATGCACGAGCTTGCGGCATGCACCACATCAGCCTGGAGACCGGCTCACACGCCCCGTTTGCAGCGGCCAGAGAGCTCTATGCCCGCGAGGGTTTTGTCGAATGCGGCCCCTTTGCCGACTACGTGCTGGACCCCTACAGCTTTTTCATGACCAAGCAACTGGCGTGAGCGGGCCCTCTGCAGCTGGGCCACAATGCCTGCAACCCTTGTTCACCTGAATATTTATGCTCCAAGTCTCCAAATGCATCCCCCAAGGCCAAGGCCTGGCACCGGTCCTCGTCAAGCGCGCCGCCACCGTCGAGCTGGATTGGGACGTGCGCCAGAAAAGCCGCTTTGAAGCCACTGACTCCACAGGCCGCCAGATCGGCGTGTTTCTGCCCCGTGGCACCGTGGTGCGCGGTGGCGATGTACTGGTGGCTGAAGACGGCTCGCTTATCGTCGCCAAAGCCGCGCCGCAAGCGGTGCTGAAGATCACCCACTGCCGCAATCACGGCACGCCCTTCGACCTGATCCGCGCCGCCTACCACCTGGGCAACCGCCATGTGCCGATCGAGCTGCAGCCCGACCACCTGAAGATTGAGCCTGACCACGTGTTGGCCGACATGCTGCGCGCCATGCACCTGATCGTGAACGCGGTAGACGAAGCGTTTGAGCCCGAGAACGGCGCTTACGCCACCGGTGGACACCACGGCGGCCATCACCACGGACACGATCACCACGACCATGGCCATGACCATGGGCATTCCCACGCCGGCCACAACCATGACCACGCGCCCAAGCCGGCGGCTACCTTGCGCGGCATCCCGGTGGCAGTGCAAGTTAAACCGCATGTGCATGGCCCGGACTGCAACCATGGTCACCACGACGACCAGTAAACCCAATACACCATGCTCGACAGCAGCCTGATGCAGCTCATGTGGCTGGCCTCCCCTGCCTTGCCGATTGGCGGATTTTCATACTCTGAATGCCTGGAAGCGGCCGTGGATACTGCGCGAGCCGCTACAGAAAGTGAAGCATCCGTCTGGCTGGTCGACCAACTGCACATGACGCTGGCCCGCTCGGAGCTGCCTGCGGTGGCCCAGGCCATTGCCGCCTGGCGCGCAGACGACCAGCCCCGCATTGCCGAGCTCAATGCCTGGGTGCTGCAAACCCGCGAGAGCGCAGAGCTGCGCGCGCAAACCGAGCAAATGGGCAAGAGCTTGCTGGAATGGTTGAAGAACCACACCACAGCCACGCCCGCACAAATCGCCCTGCTTGCAGCGCAGGAGCCCACCTACCCCATCGCGTTCGCGCTGGCCGCAAGCGCCACGCAAGCGCCTGTGCGCGAATGCCTGTTGGCCTTTGCCTTCGGCTGGGCCGAGAACATGATGCAGGCCGCCATCAAGGCCGTGCCGCTGGGCCAAAGTGCCGGGCAGCGCATCCTGTCCGCGCTGACCGCCGAGATTCCTTCCGCCGTTGATTACGCCCTGAGCGTGAGCGACGACACACGCCAAGCCTTCAGTCCCATGCTGGCCATTCTGAGCAGCCAGCATGAGGTGCAGTATTCAAGGCTTTTCCGCTCCTAGCGCCCGTTGATATTGCGCAAGCAGCTCACTTTTTGATAGTAAATACTATGTCCGCACTTCATCACATTGCCAACCGCACCAAGACCCTGCCGCCCCTGCGCGTGGGCATAGGCGGCCCTGTTGGCTCCGGCAAAACCACCCTGCTGGAAATGCTGTGCAAGGCCATGCGCGACCAGTACGACCTGGTCGCCATCACCAATGATATTTACACCAAGGAAGACCAGCGCCTGCTGACAGTGAGCGGCGCATTGAGTGCCGAGCGCATCATGGGCGTGGAAACCGGCGGCTGCCCGCACACCGCCATCCGCGAAGACTGCTCCATCAACTTGGAAGCCATTGACCGCATGCTGGTGGACTTTCCCGATGCCGACATCGTGTTTGTGGAAAGCGGTGGCGACAACCTGGCCGCCACCTTCAGCCCCGAACTGAGTGACCTGACCATCTACGTGATCGACGTGGCTGCTGGCGAAAAAATCCCCCGCAAAGGCGGCCCCGGCATCACCAAGAGCGACCTGTTCGTCATCAACAAAACCGACCTCGCCCCCCACGTAGGCGCCAACCTGGACGTGATGCGCGCCGACACCGAGCGCATGCGCAACACCCCCAAGGGCATGAAGCCCTTTGCGATGACCAACCTCAAAGACCTGACCGGCCTGAAAGAGGTGATTGCGTTCATCGAAACCAAAGGCATGCTCAAGGCCGGCTAGAATATGCAGCTCTGGAAGCTTGGCCGAGCGGTTTAAGGCACCGGTCTTGAAAACCGGCGAGGGTTTATCCCCTCCGTGAGTTCGAATCTCACAGCTTCCGCCAGAACAAAGCTAGAAAAAACTTGATAAGTTGTTGATTTTTAAGGGATTAACTGCATTTTAGCAGCCTACGAATCAACATACAAATATCAAAGCTACTATCAAACGCCACAGCGCTTCACGCCCTGTGGCGTTTTTTCTTTTTGGACTGGTTACCTCCTAGTGCCATCTGCATGGAGGCGTTCGGCAAGACGTGCAGTCTGGCAAAGTTATTGAGTTGGCGACGCTTGTTAGTAGGCGCTTACACTGAATATGTCGCGGCAACAGCATCACTCGGTGCGGGCTTGCCGCTGACCAGCGCGTAGTGCAGACACCAGCCCACTGCCACAAAGCCCACATTCCCTGATTCGTTATCTCTGAGCCCACCGGCAACTCGGGCTGGCTTTGCCCTGCGCGTTGATTTCAACCCTTCAAGGAATCAACTCATGGCTACAGCACTTGCTCCCTCAAATTTTCAACCCCACTTCAAGCGCGTCGCAGCAGGCGAAGACCGACATGCAGATGTGTACTGCGTAATCGCCTCTCTTGTCGGCAACGGCAAGACACTGGACGACATCCGCAAACAAGCGGAAACGCTCGGCGTACCAAAAATAGGGCCGTACTACCCCTATATTGACGGCGATCTGATTGCCAAAATTTTGGCCGCGCATGGTCTCGTTGCCACGGTTTGGAAGGAGGCCAAAGACTTCAAGGAATTGCCCGACGTGGCAATCGCAATGGTGGACTACGACGCTGACTGGGAGGTGGGTCGTTGCGTGGTCTTTCACCGTATGCGGTCAGAAGACGGGAAAACTATCCAACCGTATTGCGTGGACTCTGCGACAGGTAAACCTGCAGCTATCACTGACCTAACTGGGCTTGTTCCCAGTTGGTATCTTGGCGTGACACAGATGCAAAGGCAGGCCGGGAAGTAATTCATGCGCGGGCCTTACCTGTTCCCCATGCTGCAAGGCCAGACGGTTAAGGCGCTGCGTATCTGCGACCCCGCATCGAATAACCTGCAGATTCGGAAGCAGCCGGGGCACGCGCACTTCGGTGCCGTTGCCCTGGAGTGCGAGCGCCATGCTTTACTGTGCTATTGCCCCACCCGCTACTTGCTGCATCCCCATGGCAGCGTCTTCGGTTGCTTCGGAGGTGCGCAAGCGGCGCTACGCTTCCGGGCAAGCGTATGCGAAGCCTGCGACCTGGAGGATTGGCTCCCCATTACGGCAGGCGCACACTGGTCACATCACTTCGACCAGGAACTTCCCATGCGAGGGGATGTGCTGTTGGAGTCGCCGCAGTTGGTTCGAGGAAGTCAGCTTGCCCCCTGGCATTTGGAATTGCGCTTCTCGAAGGGCAGGAGTTTCCGACTGACGCAGATCGATGCACACAACCGTCTTCAGCTCGTTCCAGACGAAGTTGGCGATGCCTACAGCTTTGCCTAACGTGCGGGCAGTTCCTGCATGAGAGCCTCCGCGCTCAAGTCCAGCCCGTTGGTCAACCTAAATGTGCAAATCTGCGTGAGAGAATCCCAGTGCCGCAGTGTATGTTCGACGTAGAGCTGTGTTGTGCACGGGAGGCAAAAAAATGACAAAGTCAGAGGCAGATACCCGATCAATACTTATTGACCAGCAGTTGGCGCAGTCTGGCTGGGACGTAAAAGACCCAATGCAGGTAGTTGAGGAGTTCGACATCCTTGTTGAACTCCCTATAGGCGTAGCAGAACCCCGCACGCCTTATGAGGGCCATCAATTCAGCGACTACGTCTTACTGGGTAAAGACCGCAAACCCCTGGCAGTGATCGAGGCCAAGAAGACCAGCCGCGATGCCGCCATTGGCCGTGAGCAGGCAAAGCAGTATTGCTACAACATCCAAAAGCAGCTGGGTGGTGAGCTGCCGTTCTGCTTTTACACCAACGGCCATGATCTGTATTTCTGGGATTTGGAGAACGCCCCACCACGCAAGGTGGTCGGCTTTCCTACACGCGACGATCTGGAACGCTTTGCCTACATCCGCCGCAATCGCAAGCCGTTGACACAGGAATTCATCAACACCTCGATTGCCGGGCGTGATTACCAGATCCGCGCGATTCGTTCGGTGCTCGAAGGGATCGAGAAAAAACAGCGTGATTTCCTGCTGGTGATGGCCACTGGCACCGGCAAAACCCGCACCTGCATTGCCATGGTTGATGCGCTGATGCGCGCTGGTCACGCAGAGAAGGTGCTTTTTCTAGTTGATCGGATTGCGTTGCGCGAGCAAGCACTGGCAGCCTTCAAGGAGCACATGCCTAACGAGCCGCGCTGGCCCAATGTGGGTGAAAAGCTGATTGCCACGGATCGCCGCGTATATGTCGCCACCTATCCCACGATGCTCAACATCATCCGGGACGAGGCGCAGCGCCTGTCGCCGCACTTCTTCGATTTCATCGTCGTCGATGAAAGCCATCGCTCCATCTACAACACTTTCGGCGAAGTCCTCGACTACTTCAAGGCTATCACGCTGGGCCTGACGGCCACGCCAACCGACATCATTGATCACAACACCTTTCAGCTTTTCCATTGCGAAGACGGCATTCCCACGTTTGCCTACACCTATGAAGAAGCTGTGAACAACGTGCCACCCTACCTCTGTAACTTCCAGGTCATGAAGATTCAGACGAAGTTTCAGATGGAAGGCATCAGTAAGCGCACCATCTCCTTGGAGGACCAGAAGAGGCTGATCTTGCAGGGCAAGGAGATTGAAGACATCAACTTCGAGGGTACCCAGCTTGAAAAGCAGGTGATCAACAAGGGCACCAACACCCTGATCGTCCGCGAATTCATGGAAGAAGCCATCAAGGATGCCAATGGCGTGCTGCCGGGCAAAACCATCTTCTTCTGTGCCACAAAGGCGCACGCTCGGCGCATGGAAGAAATCTTCGATAAGCTCTATCCGCAGTACCACGGCGAACTCGCCAAAGTGCTGGTTTCAGACGATCCACGCGTCTACGGTAAAGGCGGCCTGCTCGATCAATTCACCAACAACGACATGCCGCGCATCGCCATTAGCGTGGACATGCTCGATACCGGCATCGACGTACGCGAAATCGTCAACCTCGTCTTCGCCAAGCCGGTCTATTCCTATACCAAGTTTTGGCAGATGGTCGGACGCGGTACACGCCTGCTGGAAACTAGCAAGCCCAAGCCCTGGTGCCTTGAAAAAGATGTGTTCCTGATTCTCGACTGCTGGGACAACTTCGAATACTTCAAGCTCAACCCCAAAGGCAAGGAACTGAAAGCCCAGCTGCCGCTGCCGGTGCGGCTGGTCGGCCTGCGCCTCGACAAGATCGAGAAAGCCAAGGACAGTGGCCATGCCGACATCGCTGCGCGGGAAATCGCCAAGCTCCGCCTGCAGGTGGCAGCATTGCCCAAAGAGTCGGTGGTGATCAAGGAAGCCGCCGCTGCGCTAGCGCGTCTGGACGACGACAACTTCTGGATCAGCCTCAGTCACGAACGGTTGGAGTTTCTGCGCGCTGAAATCAAGCCGCTGTTCCGTACCGTGTCCGAGGCTGACTTCAAGGCTATGCGTTTTGAACGTGACCTTCTCGAATACTCGCTGGCCGTTCTGAATGATGATAAGGAACAAGCCGAAACCATCAAGGAGGGCATCGTCGAACAGATCAGCGAACTGCCGCTCTCCGTCAGCTTCGTAAAGCAGGAAGAAGCCCTGATCCGCGCCGCGCAAACAAGCCACTACTGGGTAAAGGCCGACGAAGACGCCTTCGACGAACTGGTCGCCAAACTCGGCCTGCTGATGAAATTCCGCGAGCAATCCACCGGTCAGGAACAAACCCACCTCGATCTGGCCGATGAGCTGCACAAGAAGGAATGGGTCGAGTTTGGCCCGCAGCACGAGGCGGTCAGCATCACCCGTTACCGCGAAATGGTCGAGGCGGTTATTGCCGAACTCACCGCGCATAACCTAGTGCTTCAGAAAATCAAGAATGGTGAAGAGGTCAATGTCGATGAAGCGAACCAACTGGCTGAGCTGCTGCACGAAGAACACCCGCACATCACCGAAGACCTGTTGCGTCAGGTCTACAAGAACCGCAAGGCGCGCTTCATCCAGTTGATCCGCCACATCTTGGGCATTGAAGTGCTCAAGAGTTTTCCGGATGAGGTCAGCGCCGCCTTCGACCAGTTCATCCGCGCCCACAATACGCTCAGCACACGGCAGTTGGAATTCCTCAACCTGCTGAAGGGCGTCATCATCGAGCGCGATAAGGTGGAGAAGAAAGACCTGATCAACGCCCCCTTCACGGTCATCCATCCGCAAGGCATCCGTGGCGTGTTCAGTCCTCTTGAAATCAACGAAATCCTGCAACTGACCGAACGTTTGGCTGCCTAAATATCAAGGTACACGATGCTACAAAACAACCCCGAACTCAAAAGCAAGATAGACCAGCTCTGGAACAAGTTCTGGAGCGGTGGCATCAGCAACCCGCTTACCGCCATCGAGCAGATCACCTACTTGCTCTTCATGAAACGGCTAGATGAGCTGGACCAAAAGCGCCAAGCCGATGCCGAGTGGACAGGAGAGAAATACACCTCGAAGTTTGAGGGCAGCTGGGTTCCACCAGAATACAAAACGAAACTCACTGGGCGAGAGACGGATTTCGAGTTGATCAACATTCGCTCGCAGGATGAGCGCAAGTATGGCGTTTCGAGACAAAGTCTGCGCTGGAGCGAATTCAAGCGAATGCAGGCCGAAGAGATGCTGCAGCACGTGCAGGGCAAGGTGTTCCCGTTTCTCAAGGACCTGAACGGCGCCGAATCCAACTTCACCCACCACATGAAGAACGCGGTCTTCATCATCCCCAAGCCCGCCCTGCTGGTGGAAGCGGTGAAGACCATCGACGACATCTTCGAGGTGATGGAGAAGGAATCGAAGGAGAAAGGCCAGGCCTTCCAGGACATCCAGGGCGATGTCTATGAATTCTTGCTGTCCGAAATCGCCACCGCCGGCAAGAATGGCCAGTTTCGCACCCCGCGCCACATAATCAAGCTGATGGCCGATCTGGTGCAGCCACAACTGGGCCACAAGATCGCCGACCCAGCTTGTGGCTCCGGCGGCTTCCTACTTGGCGCTTCTCAGTACATCGTCACGCAACTGGCTATCAAGGCAAGCAGCAAAGACCTCACACCCGATGAAGATGGCTTCGTGCGCACCTCGGTCGCCGCTGCGCTCACCAAAAATGCCCAAGACACTCTGGCCAAGTCGCTTTGGGGTTACGACATCGACCAGACCATGGTGCGGCTGGGCCTGATGAATCTGATGATGCACGGCATCGACGAGCCGCACATCGACTACAAGGACACCCTCAGCAAGAGCTACACCGAGGAAGCTGAGTACGACATCGTGATGGCCAACCCGCCCTTTACCGGCAGCATCGACAAGGGCGACATCAACGAAAACCTGCAACTGGATACCACCAAGACCGAACTGCTGTTTGTCGAGAACATCTACCGCCTACTCAAGACTGGCGGCACTGCTTGCGTCATCGTGCCGCAAGGCGTACTGTTTGGCACCGGCAAGGCCTTCAAGGAGTTGCGCCAGAGACTAGTGGATCGTTGCGACCTGAAGGCAGTGATCACCCTGCCCAGCGGCGTGTTCAAACCCTATGCCGGAGTCAGCACCGCCATTCTGCTGTTCACCAAGGTCTGGGGGCCGAAAGACAAGGTGAGCAAACCCGCCACCGGGCATGTCTGGTTTTACGAGATGGATGCAGATGGTTATTCGCTGGACGACAAGCGCAGCAAGCAGGAAGGCTACGGCGACCTGCAAGACATCATCGCCTGCTATCGCGCCCGCGATGCTGCCACCGACATTGACCGCACCGCCAAATGCTTCATGGTGCCGCGCAGCGAGATTGCCGACGAGAAGAACAGCTACGACCTCTCGCTTTCTCGCTACAAGCAGGATGTCTTCGAGGAAGTGCACTACGACGCGCCGGGTGTGATTCTGGATCAGTTGATTCAGGCCGAGGTGGGCGATGTGGATGAAGCGGAATTGGGCAAAGTGCAGAGCGGCATCGTGCGGGAGTTGCTGGAGTTGAAAGGAATGGTGGGATGAAGCAAGCCAAACTCAAGGATCTTTTTGACTACCTCCCAAAGTCAAAGGTCCAAGCCGGTGAAGGTTTTGCGAAGGGCATGTATCCCTTCTACACGTCTAGCGAGAACCAAACAAAGTATCTGAATGAGTATCAGCATGACCCCGGCTGCTTGGTGTTTGGAACGGGCGGGAAAGCTAGTTTGCATTTCACGACTCGTCGTTTTTCGACCTCTACCGACTGCATCACAATCAAGCCCAAGCCGGATTTGCAAATCGATGCCGCGTATGTCTTCCAGTATTTCAAGGGCAACATGCAGGTCCTCGAAAATGGGTTTAAAGGGGCTGGCCTAAAGCACATTTCCAAGGCATATCTTTCAGATATTCAGATACCGTATCCGGAAGATATTGATGACCAGCGACGCATTGCCCATCTGCTCGTAAAAATCGACGGGCTGATCGCCCAGCGCAAACAACATCTGCAAAGACTCGACGACCTGCTCAAGAGCGTGTTTCTGGAGATGTTCGGCGACCCGATTCTGAATCCTCATGGCTTCCCTGTAAAAAAGCTTTCGGAGTTCTATGTCAATCCGAAAGAGGGCACTAAGTGCGGCCCATTTGGAAGTGCATTGAAGAAGGAGGAACTGGTTGACGCGGGCGTACCAGTCTGGAATATGGACAACATCGACTCAAATGGACGAATGTCGCTTCAGTTTCGCATGTGGATAACCGCTGACAAATACGACGAGCTTGCAGCGTACTCGGTGAAGGATGGCGACATCATTATTTCGCGGGCCGGTACCGTCGGAAAGATGTGTGTCGCTCGCATGAACGGACAGTCTGCAATCATCAGCACCAATCTGATTCGCCTTCGCCTAGGCAATGAGCTACGGCCCCTACACTTCGTTTCACTGATGCTGTATTGCAAAGGGCGAGTCGGGCGCTTGAAAACAGGGGCAGACGGTGCCTTCACGCACATGAATACTGGGGTTCTGGATTCGCTTGAGCTCCCATATCCGCCTGTCGAGCTTCAAGACCTATTTGGGGAGATTGCCACCAAGGTTGAGGGTGTCAAATCCCGCTACCAGCAAAGCCTCGCCGATCTCGAAGCCCTCTACGGCGCGTTGAGCAAGCAGGCTTTCAAGGGCGAGCTAAATTTGTCGCGCGTGCCCTTGCCGGGCATACAACCTGAGGAAGAAAAAGTCGTGGCAACTGATCCGTTGCAGTCCCCCGTCGAGCAAGGCCAGGCTATCCACTTACCTAACAGCGCGAATATGCTGGCTGCGCTTGAGAGCACTGAGGCGCGCAAGAATCTGCTGGCGCAGTGGCTGGATGCTTATCGCAATCAACTAGGCAGCACGCCATTTTCGGTACAAGATTTCATGGAAGAGGCACAAACGCAACTGGTGAAACTGCACAAAGACGGCGACTTCGAATTGGGCTCGAATGACTACGAACACATTAAAGCGTGGGTGTTCGAGGCACTGGCAGCTGGCACACTAAAACAAGCGTTTGACGACGCGGGCAACCGTATCGAACTCAAGGCGGCATAGGCATGAAACTGCTGCGCCTCAAGATCACGGACCCGGCAGGCTTTCGCAGCCTGCCCTGTGGTTTTGAGCATCACTTCCGCACGGAATGGAGCCTGCAGGATGAACAGGCCCAGCCCGACGGCTTTGCGCCATACGTCTGCGCTGGCCCCAATGGCAGCGGCAAGTCTAATCTGCTCGAAGCACTTGCAGCGATCTTCTTTCAGCTGGAAATCCAGCGGGTGCGCCGCAGTTTTCTGCCAGAAGTTTTGCAGAACACCGATCAAGATTTTTCGCCGGTAGCGTTTGAGCTGGATTACCTGATCCGCATACCCGTTGAGTACCGTGGCCCCGACAGTCCAGCGTGGGCGAAAGTGGGCGTGTGGAAAAACCCCAGTGAATCGGTGCGCTTCCAGTGGGAGAACCAGAGCGACTTCGACACCGACCTTTACAAGGTTTTCAATGGCGGTCACGCCGATATCCTGCTGCCTCAGTACGTGCTGGGCTATTCGTCGGGCGAGAACGAGATCCTCAGCTTGCCCTTCTTTAAGCTGCGTTTCGTCCAGTTCGACGAATACTGGACAGCACTGGCCAAACAGCTACCTTATCCTGGCCGCCCAGATGCGCGATTGGCCTACCTCGATAGTGGATTCAGCCAGGCCATCCTGCTGTGCAACCTGCTGTTTCAGGACGAGACCACGCTCCAGCCCTTCCGCGAGGATGTCGGCATTGAGGCGCTCAAGGAATTTCGCATCATTTTGCGGCGGAGTATCCCGCTGACACGGCAACAAGCCGAGGCTTTTACTGCGGGTGATTATGTCCAGCCCGGTTATACGCAGGATGGCTACTTTGCAGACAACGCTGCCATAGGTCTTGATCCTGAGACTGGCGACTACCGCCTCAAGTTGCTGCATGGGCTGGAAGGCGACGAGCGCACGTCCATCATCGAAAAGCTCAAGCGTTGCGCTACCCTGCATTTTCATGACGAGGCCACCGATACGTTGATCCTGGACTATTGGGTCAATGAACGGACGAAAGATGCCTTCCGCGACAATTTCGATGATTCCGCGTTGTCCCTGTTCCAGGCACTGCAAGTCCTGCTTACGCTTAACTTGTATTCGGTCAGCGATTCGTTGAAGTCGGATCTCTACACATCCACCAGCTATTACGTCGGCGAAACGGTGCCGACGCTGGCATCCGACCAGCGCATCATGCGTTTCAAGTTCATGCGCTTCACGAAGCAGGGCGTGGCGCGACCGATGATGCTCAAAGAGCTGTCGGATGGCGAGCATCAATTGCTGCACAGCCTCGGGCTATGCCTGCTGTTTAGGGACACCAACAGTCTGTTCCTGCTCGATGAGCCCGAAACCCACTTCAATCCCGATTGGCGCGCCAACTTCATCAGCCGTTTGCGCCAGTGCCTGCCGGCCAATAGGGAATGCGGGCAGGAAATGCTAATTACCACTCATACGCCATTCCTGATCTCCGACAGCAAACCAGACAAGGTGCTGGTGTTTGCCAAAGACAAGGCCAGCGGCAAGGTCAGCATCAGCCACCCGGAATACAACACGCTGGGCGCGTCGATCAACAAGATCACCATGAGCACCTTCGGGAAGCGCGAAACCATCGGCGGCCATGCGCAGGCCTTGCTGGAGGCGTTGCGGGCCCGCTTCGAGCAGGGCGGCCAAGACAAGGAAGCTCTGATCACGGAGATTCACCAGCAACTCGGCGACTCGGTAGAAAAGGTGCTGCTGATCAAGGCCATCCTTGACGGCGATCAGCCAAGCAATGGGGAGGCGCAGAGCTGATGCTGTTTCCGTACACCTATGTGCCGCACCAGATGGAAAAGATGCAGACGTTCATCGACTTCATCTTTCATGAGGTGTGGTGTAAGGCCCCGACAAGTGGCCCTTTTGGTCTGAACCTGTTTGACGCCAACGTGGAGTTGCGCGAAGTAATGGAGGCCTTCTATTATTCCGATGCGCAAGGTGCTGATTTCTTTTACGGCCATGTGGAGCGAATCTACGGCCTGTTTTCGGCGCTAACCGCCGTGCAGATCAATCAGTTTGGGCAGTGGTATCACGGAAATAATGATTTGGAAAAAGTGTGCGCCAATCATCCGGAAACACACCTCGCCCGGTACGCCGACATCGCCGTTAATCACAAAGACCTTGCTGCCCAGCTCAGCACTTTCTTCAAGGGCTTGTACTCGCAGTCTCTGCTGGACCTCGCAGCACTGCGCGCGAAAATTGGTGACATCGAGGATCACTATCAAACCTTTGTGGCTACCAACAAGGCTGGGAAATGCCCGTTTTGCGGCATCGGCGATATCAAGGGCGAACATCACAGTAAACGTGAGGCCTACGATCATTACCTTCCCAAGGCGCTCTATCCGTTTAACTCCATCAACTTTTGGAATCTCGCGCCGGCCTGCCATGAATGCAACAGCACCTATAAGCTCAGCAAGGACCCTGCTCACAATCCTGCCGGGCGGCTGTCACGCGCAGTATGAAAATGACACGCAAACGCGGTGAGGAATTGATACACCTCGACTAACGTGCCAAGCCATCCGAACCATGGATGGGACTGGCAATGATTACGAACGAGGAGTACATGGAACTCAAGGTTTTAAGGAAGCACAGGCTGAGCTTGCGCGAGATATCGGCGCAAACTGGAATGGCAGTCAACACGGTGCGTAAGTATTTGGAGGGCGGTCCGCCGGCCATGAAGAAACTGCCGGAACGTAAAAGCAAGCTCGATCCATTCAAGGACTACTTGGCTGGACGTATTCAGGCGGCCAAGCCTGATTGGATTCCCGCAACGGTGCTGCAGCGTGAGATTGCCGCACAGGGGTATACGGGCTCCGTGCGCATCCTGCAGGAGTACCTCAAGGAGTTGCGTCCACAGGCGCGCCCGGATCCGGTTGTGCGGTTCGAGACCCAGCCCGGTGAGCAAATGCAGATGGACTGGATCGAGTTCCGCAAGTCTGGGCATAAAGACGGCATGTTGGCGGCGTTTGTGGCAACGCTTGGCCACAGCCGGGCGACCTTCGCGGAGTTTGTCACAGACATGAAGCTGGAGACACTACTGGCGTGCCATGTCAGGGCGTTCGAGAGCTTTGGTGGAGTCACCCGTGAAGTGCTGTACGACAACATGAAGACCGTCATCCTCAAGCGTGACGCCTACGGCAAGAACCTGCACCAGTTCCAGGGTGCCTTTGCTGACTTTGCGCACCACCATGGCTTTGTGCCGCGGGTGTGCAAGCCCTATCGGGCCAAGACCAAGGGCAAAGTCGAACGCATGAATGGCTACATCCGGCGCAGCTTCTGGGTGCCATTGGTGGCGAGTATGAAGCAGCAATGCTTGGTGGTGGACGCGGACACAGCCAATCGGGAAATGCGCACCTGGCTGCGTGACGTTGCCAATGTGCGGATCCACGGAACCACTGGGTGTGTGCCGGCACTGGCTTTGCAACAGGAGCGCACACATCTGCTGGCCATCCCCAGCGCCTACAGTGGGCGAACAGTGCGTCAATTGCAAAAAGTCACCGGTAGCGGCGCAGCAGTCCGGCCAATTCCAGCCGCGGCATGGCGAGGCCTGCAGCATCCTCTGGCGATGTATGACACGCTGGTGCACAACCAAGCCTCAGCAGGAGGACGACCATGAGCCTGCAAATGGAAAGACTGCGTGAACTGTGTGATCAGCTGCGCCTGCTCAACTTACCCGATCAGCTTGCCCACTTGGGGCAAATGGCGGCCAAGAAAGAGCTGGGGTACCTGGAGTTCCTGGAGCAAGCCTTGCGTGGCGAGGCTCTAGCCAGAGTGGAGAGAACACGCGCCATGCTCACGCGCATAGCGGGCTTCCCCGCCATCAAGACGCTTGATGAGTTTGACTTCCAGTTTGCCAGCGGCGTGCCCAAACCCCTGGTACAGGAGCTTGGCAGTCTGGCCTTCGTGGAGCGCAGCGAGAACGTGGTCTTGCTGGGCGCCAGTGGGGTGGGCAAAACCCACTTGGCCATCGCCTTGGGCTACAGGGCAACCCAGGCTGGAATCAAGACGCGTTTCATCACGGCGGCAGATCTGCTGATGACACTGAGCACGGCACTACGGCAGAACACCCTGGAAGAGGCTATCAAACGCATCGTGCGTCCCTACCGGCTGTTGATCATTGACGAGGTCGGGTACCTTCCCATGAATCGGGAACAGGCGAATCTTCTGTTCCAAGTCATTGCCAAACGCTATGAAGTGGGAAGTCTCATCCTGACCTCCAATCTGCCGTTTGGGCAATGGGACCAGACGTTTGCAGACGATGCCACGCTGACAGCGGCGCTACTTGACCGACTGCTCCACCACGCCCATGTGGTCCCGATTTCAGGAGACTCCTATCGCCTGAAAGATAAGCGGCGTGCCGGTGTGATTGCCGCCAGCAGCAATACCCTACTCAAACGAAAACGCAGTCACCTTGATACACAGGAGGAACAGGCAGCCTAAGGGCGCCAAGCAGTCAGTGGCGAGCCACTGACTGCTTGAAAGACAAGCAAAGACAAAACAGACAATCGCCCCACACAACGGTGTATCAAATCCACGCCGCGTTTGCGTTCGACAGCTGTATCAAATCGAAACTGCGTTTGACACGGCGTAAGGCTTTCAATCCGTATGCCCCAGCTGGTCAAAGCATTCAGATACAGGTCACTTTGCAGAACGCGGACATCGACAAAATGGTACCTGCCGATATCACGATGCAATTCGGCCCTGCAGCTCTGAGTGAAGAGATCGACACTTGGAAAGACGTTTACGGTATAGAAGAGCGTTACAAGGCCAAATTCTGCGGAAAAAACGATGGGAAATACTGGGTGATGCAAGTGATTGATGAGTGGAAAGAGTGCGGCCGGAACCCCAATGACTTCCTCTCAGCATTGGCACGCCAAGCTCAAAATCGTCCCTACGCGGAATGCAACTTTCTCAAAAAGGCTTTCCTTGATGCCTGCCGAAGTGTTGGGGCCTTTCCATAGTTACATAAAACTATGCGTTCGGAGAAGAGTATTCCTGATTGTTATTTCGCCTAAATTAATTGTCTCCAGGATACGATCCCAAACATACACGCTGCTGAACTCATTTGAGCTAACCAATAGCTTTATGTTGGAAAAATTAAGACTAAAACGAACTGAGTTCGATGGTCTAACCAATCAGGAGCTAATCAAGGACTTGCAAGAGGAGCACTGAGGGCATAAGAGCAGATTGTTCAGATGCCTCAACCGGTTGCAGCACTCCTCTCTATTGATGCTTCACAGCCATACAGAAGCATCTCGACATGCGCCTACTGCAAAGTTTTACCGCGCTGGACAGTCATCGTTGCAAATAGCTACATTGACCGTGCGGCACCGCTAACCACAATGGCAGCGGTAGGCCGTGCTGCGTGAGTCGCGGTCAAAGTCAATCCAATTAAACAAAAGGGCTATGGCATACGTCATAGCCCTTTTTCGTTTCTGGCGTCGCGCTCACGCGGCTGAACCCCAACAAGGAATCAGCCATGAAGACCGAGCCTCTGCCTCCACTACCATGCACCGCGTTTGACCACCTTCGCCCCGACCAGATTTGCGACGAACCGCCAGCTCTGTTTTCGCTGGGCCATGTGGTTGCCACCCCTGCGGCGCTGGCGCTAATTGAAAAGCACGGCGCTTCCGTGCCGCAATTGCTGAACCGCCATCAAACCGGGGACTGGCAGGAACTGTGCCAGAAAGATCGTGATGCCAACTGGCAAGCCGCATTCGGCGATGCGCGTGTATTGAGTGCATTCAATATTGGCAGCACAGATCATCCAGTCAAGATTTGGATCATCACGGAGAGGGATAGATCGGTCACGACCATCCTCAGACCGCAGGATTACTGTAAGCAACCGGTCAACACACATTGACGGCGCAATGTTTACGTGGTCTGCGGTGCCCAGTTGTGAGGCAGCAATTCCCCGATCTGACTGGCCCGCTGCGTGGGCAAGCGTGTGAGTACGTCTTTCAGATAGGCGTACGGATCGTGCCCATTGAGCTTGGCACTCTGAATCAAACTCATCACCGCCGCCGCACGTTGACCAGCACGCAGGGAACCCGCGAATAACCAGTTGCCCCTGCCGACAGCTGCCGGGCGAATTTGGTTTTCGCACCAATTGTTATCTATGGGTACTTGCCCATCGTCCAGATACAGCGTCAACGCCTCCCAACGTTTGATGCTGTAGTTAATCGCTTTTGCGGTGGCCGATCCACTGGGCACCTTGCTGGCCTGCAACAGTAGCCACTGGTGCAGTAGGTCGGCAATGGGCCTGGATTTTTCCTGCCGGATTTGCAGACGAATGGCCGCTGGTAATGACTTGATGTCACGTTCGACGTCATACAGTAGGTCGAAGAATTTCAGTCCCTCTGCGGCAATCAGACTGCTGTGATTGGCGTGCAGTTCAAACAGCTTTCGGCGTGCATGCGCCATGCATCCGGCTTCTTTGACGCCTTTGGTGAACAGCGATTTATAACCCCCGTAATCGTCGCAAACCAGAGAGCCACGCCAGCCACGGTCATCGTCATCAGACTTCCCCAGAAACGTTCTGGCATTCTGGCCGGCGCGGGTCTCGCAGAAGTCGTAGACGACGGCGTGTATCTGCTCAAAGGCACCAGGAGCGTATGCCCACAAGTAGGCCTTGTGGGTCTTCTTATTGCCGGGCTTGAGCATCGGGATCGGAGTCTCATCGGCATGCACCACAGCGTGACTCAGTACCGTCTCTTTCAACGCATCCACCAGCGGCTGCAATTGCACGCCGCACATGCCCACCCAGGCTCCCAGCGTGGAACATGCAATCTCCAAGCCGGCGCGGCCAAAGATTTTCTCTTGCCGGTACAGCGGCAAGTGATCCGCATATTTGGCCACCAGCACCTGTGCCAACAGGCCAGCGGTTGGAATGCCTTTGTCAATGACTTGGGCCGGTACCGGCGCCTGAATCAGTGTTTCACACTGGCCACACGCCCATTTGCCGCGAACATGCAGCTCAACAGTGAATACGCCGGGCGTGTAGTCCAGCTTTTGCGCGACGTCCTGGCCAATGCGCTTGAGCTGGCAGCCACAAGTGCAGGTGGTGGAGTCTGGTTCGTGGTGGATTTCTACACGGGGCAGGTGATCCGGCAGCGCTGCACGTTTGGGCTTGCTACGGTGGTCTTTATCGGGCTTGGGCGTCGGCGTGAGGTTTTTGAGTTCTTGCTCAATTGCCGCCAGGTCTTCATCGCAGGCTTCATCGAGCAGACTGGTCTGCGTGGCATCGAGTTGTTCGCGGCTACGACCAAACTGCAGTCGCTTCAAGGTCGCCATCTCGTGCGTGAGCTGGTCGATCTTGCTCTGACGGTACAGCAGCTCTTTGCTCTGCGTGCTGACCTTTTCCATCAGTCCACTGACCAGATTGCACACATCGTACGCGCTCATTTGTTGCAGTGAATCGGGCGTAAAAACCATGGATCGAAGTGTGCCAAATGGCGCAGAATTTCGCCATCGGTGCATGCACTAATGGACGCCAAGTACGCGCGCTACTCGATTGGCAAACCATTGGCGTACACGCCCACCCCTCAGACGACGGTGATGATTCCTGCGCTTCCAATGCGCTGCCAGGGAAGTCCCAATACCAGCGCTTGGAGCTGTTCATTGCTGAGTTGCTGGTGCCGACCGACGCCCGGTGTGGGCCAGACAAATTTGCCTTGATGGAGCCGACGCGCGGCCAGCCAGATGCCAATGCCGTCATGTACCAGAACCTTCATGCGGTTGGCACGGCTGTTCGCAAATAGGTAGGCATGGTGCGGGTGGGCAGCGCCAAACACCTGCACGACTCGCCCCAGCGCCGTATCCGTACCCGCACGCATGTCCAGTGGTTGGACTGCCAACCAGGCGAAGTCGATGCGGATCACTTGAGAAGGGCGCCCGACCAGCCGGCAAATTCATGGGCAGCAGACATGGGCCAAGTGACGGTCATGCTCAAACTACCTTTGCGGACCTCCACACGAATCGTGCGCTCCACGGGCTCTGCCGTTTGCGTGAGCAGGGGCACCGGGATAAATGCTGGCATGTCTATCGGCTCTGACGGAAGGGCTTCGGCGTGAGCGTCCGGCTGTGCTTGCTCCTTCAGCCAGCGGTGCAACACATTGGCGTTCATGCTATGCGCGCTGGCGACCGCTGCGATGGACGCGCCCGGCGCCCTGCACGCGGCAAGCAACGCGGCTTTGGTATCTGCTGAATAGGTTCGCTTGGTACGGCGCACGGCGTACCTCGGGGTGTCTGAGTCTTTGAGCATTGTGTCCACGATCAATTGTTGTGGACGCAATGTTGCAAGGTCGAGGGTCGGTCAACAAGGTGACTTCGCTGGCCGCTTACGGATTACTGACCATGGCAACGGAACAATCGTCCATGCGGCCCATGCGAGAACTGCTGCTGCAATTGCCTCTGCTGCCAATCACTCAGGATCACCGAATCGACTACGAAGCCACCGACGCAGATTTGCTGCTTGAGCTGGCTGACAAGGCCGAAACCGTCATGAACACCATCAACCTAGGCCTTTCCGCCGTGGGTACGATCTTGGCTCACGCGTCGCCCGAGGTGGGCAGTGAAATCTCGGGCTGCACGATAGAAGCCCTCGGCTGGCATATCGCCGAGAGTGCCGATGCCGCCGCCGCCCTGCTCAGCCTTGCTCACGCATGCAGGCACTACACCGCCGACTACCACCCACCCCAGCCCAAGAAGGCCCCAATGGTCACCTTCTGAGGCAGAGCGCTTCACAGCAAAGTCGCCAGCATCATTCTTCACCCCGCCATCAGCCGTGCCGCATTCGTGTTGCACGGCTTTTTTGTCGCTGCCATTTGGCAACGATACGGCACCATTATCGAAACCAAAATGAATATACGGAAACATCAGAGCAATCGGCCCATTGAGAACGTCGTACTTCCTTCTGCCCAGGTCAACCGCTACACCCAGGCGGCGTTGGCAGACAACACGCACCGAAGCTACAAGGCAGATCTGGCCCATTTCCGCACACATGGTGGCGCTATCCCGACAACGGAGGTGCAACTGGCCGAATACCTTGCCAGCTTCGCGGATTCATTGGCGGTAGCCACCTTGCAGCACAGGGTAATCGCCATACACCGTGCTCACGTTGAGGCCGGGCTCCAATCGCCTGCAATGGGCTCTCTAGTAAAACGCACCATGCAGGGCATCCGCCGCACAAAGGGAACGGCCCAGCGACGAGTCACAGCACTGGTCAAAGACGACATCATCGAGTTGGTGCTGACGGCGGAGAAGCAAAAGCCGATGAAGGCCGCCCGAGATACGGCACTGATCCTTGTAGGCTTTGCTGGCGCATTCCGGCGATCCGAGCTGGTGAGTATCCGTCGTGAGGACATCACAACCTTCGACCATGGAGTAGAGGTCCACATACGGCGCACCAAGACCCAGCAAGAGAAAGGGCACACGGTGTTCATACCGTGCGCCAAGTCTTCGCGCTGTCCTGTCAAGGCATTGGAGAAATGGCTGGTGCTCAGCGGGATTGAAAACGGGCCGGTATTCCGCGCAATCAACCGGCATGACCACATTGTTACAAGCAGGGGACTTACGGCGCAGTCAGTAGCCCTGGTACTGAAGGCAGCAACAAGCTATACCAAGAGCGAAGAGGCCGCGAAGTCAATAGCGGGGCATAGCTTGCGGGCTGGGTATTGCACCGAGGCGGCGAGTGCGGGGGTATCAGCCCACGTCATCATGGAGCAGACAGGGCATCGGTCGAGTGCGACACTGGCGAAGTACATCAGGCCGTTGTCGCGCAGGAAGACACCAAGTTTGCTTTGAAATGTGATGCGATAGCTTTTCCTAGGCAAATGCCTAACTGTTTAGTACTCGATGATGGGGTAAGTCAGATATTTTAAAACAATGAGGAAGGCCAACTAGTAGTAGTTTGGGCAAATACATTTCGTATGTGATCTATTCTTCAGATTACTACACAAACGGCAACACCTATCCACATCGCGATGCAATATAAAAAGCTCCAAGCATCTGAATTGCAATACCAAATCCAATCAATACGTGATTCAAACAGGAAGAGCCATAACGGCATGCTAGGTCCCAGTCCGAACCTTCACTGGGGTAATTGCTGGGGCATCCAATGTCGGTGAGTGGCCACAGCATAGCAATACCGATTAACTGATATGGATAATTAGCAAAGTTCATCCCGATGGCAAAGAGAAGCCCAAGCCACCAAACCAAAATCGGAGCGAGTGATACTAAAGATTGTTGGTATTTTGTGACCGGCATTACCCCAAGCTTGACATATGGAGCACCCAGAATGAACTCTGGCTTAAGGCGAAAGGCCTTCGCAGCAAAATAGTGTGCTCCCTCGTGCAAAAGTGTCTTTGGTGAATACTTTCTTAAAATCAAAAACTTAGTTGCTAAGCTTTCGAAGATAAAAGATATGCATACTCCGAGGAGAGCAGCCAGCAAAGGCTCAATGAATTTATCGGATAGCCTAATTAAAGATATAGCAAAAAAGAAAGTAGAAACTACAATTAATGTGTTACGCGCGAAGCCCATAATTTGAATAATTTTTCAAAGAGCACATCTATATTGAACTAGCCTTCGCCAGTGACGAAATTTTTCAACAAAACTGCAAGTTTTCATAGCTACTATCACCTCTCGTAAACTATCACTGACAATGGTTCAGACGAAAGCTGAGTCAAGGGTATATGAAACCTCGCAGCACATACCAGAGCTTCTCATTAAAAATTCGCTTTTCCGCAAGTCTTATGGAGTACTACAGTTCAAACTCGGTCATATTTGTAATATCGCCACCTCTAAGCCGCAGTTATAACGACGCAGCGATGCCAAGGACGGGCGAGTTACAACAATGTTGGCAGGTGTGTTCGAGTAACCAAGTCAGCTACCGGGTAGAGTAATGTTCTGATACTTTCCTCACCATTGTGATAGGCTGGGCCGTAAAGCAAAAGCCCCGGTAGCCTCGAGTTCTATTTCTTAGCAGGCTCTGTCTTCACCTTTGCCTTTGCGGGGGGCTGATGCTGGGCATCTACGACGTTCTTCGGAATTTCGTAGTTCGCGCCATTAAGCACTTTCTTCAGTAGAGCCACTGCTGCATCTGAGTACTTGCGCGTGCGACTATTAGCAGCCTGTCCTGTCTTAATATGAACGTGGTAGATGTTATCGAAAGCCTTCATGTCGAATCCGGTGGCCGCTTTTACTTGGTCTATCAACTGGTTTACGTGATACCAGTGAGCAACGCCGACCTGTTCCGCGAGCTGACTCGCCAAGTAAGGATGGTTAGCATTCGCTGCAGCTGGGTCTCCAAGGTTTGTCACACCAAACAGCTTTCCGAAGGTTTCTTCGTTTGAGATCGCGTGTTCAAGTGCCTCGTAATTGACCTGCACGTTTTTAGTCGGAATATCCGTACGTATGAGGTTGTGCATCCGGTTTGCGAGAGCCCTAAGTGCCTTTAGGTCTACTTTTTCCATTGTGCCGCCGACACTGAACGCTTCATAGACCCACCGAAAGTCATTGGCTGAGATGCTCTTAATTCGAACATTTATGCCGTCCCCTACTTCCAAAACCTGCTCCTTGGCAGGCATGGAGTGCTCAGTGATTGTGTTGTCCCACTGGAGTATGTATATGTTACGAATTAGAGTACTGGTGGGAGTAAACATCCTGCTCATGTCATACAGAATATTCTTGATGTTTTGATCGGTCGCGCTGTATCCGATGAAAAGCAAAGGATGCTCCGCAAAGTAGGTTAGTAACTTCGCGCTAAGATATTTCTTATCCTGGTCAAACGCGTCGTAGTCTTCCCTAGTGAGGATCATCGACTCTGGCTCAGCGACTGACCCGTGTATCTTGAAAATCTCGCCTACAACCAAGGCCGACTGCCGGAAGACGCGCTGGCCGACGATGACCTCGTACTGGGGAAACAGTGGCTCCAGCAGCGCGTCGTAGTTTGTCGTAATCACGGCATGAGGCCCAAGCTCCTTGAGCGCTTCAAGCTCACCTTGGAGAGCCTTATGTGCTCCCTCAGTTGTCAAGTGCTTTAGCAGTTCAGCCGCCTTGTACTTGATGTACGTGTCCCGAGGGATATCGGTCCCAAAAAGCTCGGCAGGGAACTGCTTTTTCCCCTCCTTGCTCCATGCCCATTCGAAATACTCGTTCGCAAAGTGCGAACCTACCTTGGTGAGATCGCTGTCGTACTTCTGTTTAAAGTACGCAAATTCTTTCTCGATGGTCGGGCAAGCCTGAGCAAGTTGGGTAAGCAGCGCCTCCCAGTTTGGCCCGCTGGCATACCGCAGTGAGAAGCCGCTACCAATGAACAGAATGGGCTGACATTGGAATCTCTGCAGGGTTTCAGCGATGTCATCTTTGATCTCTTGCTGGTACTGTACGTAATTAGGCATCCTCTCCTCCTTCTTAAGAGACATTGAACCATACCGGACAACTTTTTTTCAGCTTTGACAGGACAGTACTAGCGATGAAATCGCTATACCACTCCTGGCCGCTTTTACTGTTCAGGTCCTTGTTTTGAATTACTCCGCTCAGCTTTACCCGGACTTAAGCTAACTGAGGGACTCAACTGGCTTCGATCAAGCGTTACTTGTTAACTATCGATAACACGCACTTGTCGATAGTTAACATATGGCTGTGCTGACGCGTGCAACGCGTCCATTTGGGAGTCCAACTCTGTGTTGGTGAGATTAACCAACACAGGTGATCGATACATTCAGTTCTAGCTGCTCAATACCTGGCTAAGGACACTGAGGCGATCCAAGTAGGCAGCCGCATCAACACGGGAGTGCCACGGGAGGCAGCCGTCGTTGAACAGATACCCATCACGCGAGCCTTGGGCAGTGAAGCTCCTGTGGAGATCGTTTGCGAAGTGCGTGTGAAGGTTTGGAAACTCCGCGTAGTTCGCCCAGTCCTTGCCCACTTGACCTACCGGCTTATAGCTGCGGTTCACAAGAATATGCTTGCCATCCTCGACCCAATGACAGGAATAGGGCAACCATGACCGCATTTCCCAGTATGCCGGGGCCGCCGAGTAGAGCTTAAAGCGCGGGACTGCTAGCAGGCAGGACACGTAGTCGATTGCGAACTGAACTGCATTCTGCGCAGACGTGAAGGCTGACGAAAGGTCCTCGACCTGCTGCTGAGCGTGATCGCTTCTGGTGGGGCGACCCCAGCCGCGAGGCTCAGGCACCTTGAGCAGGGCCAAGCGCATTAGTTCCGGCGTGCGGACAAACTGGAACGGCGGACGCGCACTCTTCGTTTTTGCTGCGTCGTGCGCATCGCTGTGCTTCGCAAGCAGTGACCAATTGCTGTAGCCATTGGCACTTGCTATCTGATCCAACGCTTGGCTATGAGAAATATGGGTGTCGCGATGTAGCCGCTTGGCTTCGCGCTTGAAACCTTCAACTTGGGAAATGGTAAATGAGGCCGTCATATTGGCTCCTTGGTTATGCCATGCGACATCAATGCGCCCACACAATGAGTCTGCATGGCAGAACAGGGCTGCCAACGAGGCCGTTCCGCAGTTGCTGCGGAACACGTTGCCGATACGGCTTCGCCAGTGTGAGCGGGCTGGCCGACGCGCGGCCCAGTTTTTTTATTGTATCGAAGCTGTCTATGCCAGCGCAAGGGGAGCGATTTTGGGGTGCCCCCTGATGAGCTGACAAGCCGCAAGGTAACGTTACTGGCGCTACATCCGCTACGGGCGTTTCGCCCTCATGCACATGTGGAGCAGGCGCACAGCAGTGCAACCCGCAACAGCAAATGCATTGTGTCCCGCCCCGCGACGTTGATGGGTTGGCCGATGATCCACAGTCGACTGGATGGTGCGGTGAGTTCCTGCAACAGGCTCACCATTGCTCCCACTTCGATTCTTCCTTCGTAGCAGTGCTTGATTTTGCGGCGTCCGTGCTATTCGATTCAGCGGGAACAACTTTGCCGATTGGGCGAAGTCTGATTTCGCCACTGTCCAATAATCGGATGGAAACGGCGCTGTGAGCGGTGAGTCCGGCAGCTTCTAGCACAGACTTTGGCAGGCGTAGGCCGACCGAGTGCCCCCAACGGTTCAGACGGGTGTTACTCATGGAAGGTTTCTCCTTGTGTAGTCGATGAATAGCAGCAAATTGCGCGGGTGCAGTCAGCAACACCGTTAGCGACGGCGGCGGCATTCACCATGGCGACACAATGCAAGCATGAAGACACGCCGCCAGCCCTCCATTCCGCGCCCTGAATCATGGATAACCACCGCCGAACTGGCCCGACGAACGGCTGGAGGGGATGACTACATTCGCACCAAGGACAACCAAGTCAAAGGCTTGGCGTTAAACCCGGTGTTGAACGAGGATGCCCCGAAAATCGTGGTGGTAGGCAAGGGCCCGAATATCGAAGCGAGAGCAAAGAGATTTCTTGACTCCGGCATTGCCGTGCCCACCTACTTGAAACACGACACCAACGCTTGGGAACTGGTTGGCAACTACCGGGCCATTCAATATAGGACAGACGGCACAACTATTCGGAAGCATCGTGGCGAACGCCCCCTAGATGAAGTCGCTGGGATTCTGTTTCTCGAACGCACCGACGAGGCCACGGTGGATGTTCACGGTGGCGGCTTTGCTGACCCCGCAACCCGCCGGGCGGTAGAACTTGCAGCCGTTGAATTCGTCTGGATTTATTTCGAGTCACAGGGCTACACCATCTATGACTATCAGCGCGACAACCTGGGTTACGACCTGCTGGCGGTCAAACCGGACTCCACGCTCAAGCTCGAAGTCAAGGGCACTGACGGCGTGGCCCCACGATTTTTCCTCACGCGCAATGAACGCAGGTGCGCAGCTCAAGATGCTGACTGGCGACTGGTCATGGTGACGAACGCCAGAACAGCCCCACAACTGGAAATCCTGACCATTCGGGAAGTTGAGCGCATATTCAACCTGGCCCCCTTGGCATGGGAATGCACGCCAAGGGAATGAGGTCGTCTAACCCATCAGGAATCGCTATCCCTGTCTTCACGCTGTTCACTATCGCCCGCATCGGGCAGATTCCCGCCATTTTCTGAATCGCCGCTATCAGAGTCTTCGGAATCTGCAGTTTCTTTCCAGGTATCTTCCGGCGTGGACAACTTTCCAAGCCACTCTTCACGGGCAAACCGCTGCCACCGCTGATTCCATGCAGCGCGTTTCTCAGGGTCGGCGATCTCGGGCAACTCGGCGTCGGTCACAAACGCCAAACCCTGCTCAAGTTCTTCCATGATGGCGGGGGCAGTGCGTTCAGACACCACAAAATCACGGAGTTCATCGGGCAAACGCCAGCGATTCTTGTAGTGCAGTTGCGACCCCAAGTTTGCAGGGTTGAAGCGAAACCGCTTTTTCGTCCGCGTATCAATATCCGGCCCGTTCGCATCGAGGATGGCTTTTCTGTCACGGCTAATGCGGTACTTGGGCAGCGTTTCGGTTACGTCCTCACCAGCGAGAAACCGGCGCAAGGTGTCTTTGGCGCTGTCGTTTAACTGGCTCTCGTCGGCAACTCTGTCGGAATCATCAAAACCCATGCTGTCCCACATTGCCTCCATGGCAGCGCCAGCGGTCTTGGTGTTGATGTCGCGGGGGTGCTGAATGCCTGCTTCTCGCAACGTTTGCTCACAGGCCAGCAGTTCATTGCGTACTTGAACCTCCAGCGCGGGCGTAACGGTAGCCAACTTCGGGCGCATGGCATCAGATATAAAGTTCTCCGCGCGGGCCTTCTTGCGGCGTGACTTTATCTGCTCGGCCTTGTTGTAATTGCGGTAGCCATCACCATTCTTGAACGTGACCTTCAAGCTGACACCGGACTTGGAATCGTTAATCTCTGCATCGTCAATAAGTGCATCGTGGCGAGAGCTCAACCCCCGCTTTGTTCGCATCAGATCGTTGATACGGTTTTGGCAGGCTTTGCGGGCATCAACGCTTGCTGTCTGGTTGTGCCAAGTCAACTCTAGCAACTGGGGACGCACCATTTTCATGTAGTGCCTGATTTCAGCAGGGGTCATGCCAATGCTGACAAGCAGAATCTTGACCAGCAACTCCAGGCATTTGATCTCAAGCCGAATGACCTCCAGTCCCGCGTGAAAGCGGTTATGCCCTATGAGGGCGGTGGCTACAGGAATGGTGATCTGCACATACCCCATGTTGGTTCCTGCTACCTTCTTGACGCGGTACACCACCTCCATCTGAGCACCAGTGAGAGGGCTGTTGATGTACGTGGTGGTTTGCTTGGCTTTTGCTTGCAAAAAACGATGGTATGAAACCTGAGCAAGACGCCGGAGGTGGTGGGATTGGACTGGCCCCCAAGGGCCGTTGATGATGACTTTGTCTAACATGATTGCTATAAATGGTGTGATTGGCGTATACGGTGAATAGCGTCAACATTGCATTCGACCATGGCGAATTTGTGTAAAAACGGCTTTTCGTTTGCAGAGTTCGGTAGCGGCTGTGTTGGGGCACCTCCAGATGCCGCTGCATCCGCTACAGGCGCTACAAAAGACCGCGAAACAGGTCGTTATCGAGGTTAAAAGGCTCTACCACACCGATTTCCTGGTCGATGTCGGCATCGATCTCGAAGGAGGTTTCGGGGCGGCGCGTATTCAATTGCCGCGTTGACTTTGGCGGCCCACACGTCTTGAGCGCGTCATAGAGGCAGGTCAGTGTTGCGGTTTGCAGTTCCTTGCTGCCAATTGCCTTGATTGCATGCTGCGAACGTGACCCCAACAAGCGCGGCACACCTTCTGCATCGGGAGTCAGGTCACCGAGTTGACCAAAGTTCAGAGGGCGGTCGAACCATGCGGCCAATCCGGGAGAGTCCTCTGCAAGGTGTTCCAGCAGTTCGAGGGCGTGTTCGTACTCAGCCTCTGCACTGCGTTTGGCTGCGTAGCCCAGTTTGAATTGCTGGGTGCGGATTTGCGGGCGTTGCTTGCCGCCGCTCCGACTTGCCTTGGCATCTGCACGCCGCACGGCTTCAAGGTAGGGACGCAGTTCCCCTGCCAACATTGGCGGCATGCGCGAAGGAGCGGCAGCAGCTTGTGACCTAAAAGCCGTCCATGCTGATGCTCCGAGCACAGACTTCAATTCACTTGCCTTGAAGTCATCGCCGCGATGCATCTGAACAATCAACTGGAGGATGCGTGCCTTGCGGTCGGCTTTCGTTTTGGGCTGGTGGCTAGACACGTAGTCCAGCGTGACGCGCTGGGGCGTCTCTTTTGGGGTATGGGGTGTTTTCATGGTCATTACATGTTTTGAGGATGTGCCGTCCACTCGCCGGAATGGACGGCAGCAGGGTGTAGCGGATGTAGCGCCTTTTACGGTGCCACCTTGGCTTTAACGTAACGGGCGAACACTTGCGTGAACTGCTCGCGTTGGTAGCCCCTACCAACTTTTTCCTGTCCACTGCCATGGCGCATCTGGATGCTGCTGATACCAAACTGCTTGAACATGCCCGCCAAGTCACGGGCCGTCATGGCGCGGCCATGGTTGAAGGTGCGCCACGGTGCTTCTTCTTGGGCGTACAGGAAGTCCAGCAGGTCAGCCGTCAACAACTTAGAACTGGCCCGGTGTGCAAAGGCACGGGCGGTGTCCGTCAGCAGCCATTCGCCATGACTCAGCGTCTTGTCTTCTGCCTCGGCATGCGCTTCAAAGGCTCCCTGCGCACGTTCGAGCCAGTTGCCGCCCATGATTGCGGCGATGGCCAACAGAGGCTTTGCATTGTCTTCGGCACGGTCATTGTTCAAGCCCAAGGCTTCTGGCTTGACGCGGGCCACTGCATTGCTGTTGTCGGCTACCCAACGCACCAGACGTGAGCACAGCAAGGACAGTTCGTCGGGGCCTTGTTCTGGCACGGTCTCGACTTTTTCGTCGGGGCTTTTGCGTTCCAGCCGGATATGGATGGAACGATCCTTCAAGGTCTCCGGCATTTCGCCGATCATGGCAATGGCCTTGGGACAGAAGGTCGTCATCTTTTCAAGCCCATTCTTGCCAACACGTTCGACACCGCCCATCGTCCGTTTGTAGCCCGAATTGAGAATGCCGATCATGGTCTTGCTTTTCGTCATAAAGGTCTCCGCTTCATCCATGAGCAACGTGGGTTTCTCCTTCTCAATACGGCGATAGATGGCGGCTTCCGACATGTTGCTGGTGGCATAGGGAGCGCGGCAAAGCCGGGACAGAAAGATCATCAAGTTGGTCTTGCCGCAGCGTTTTTCCGGCGACGTGACTGCCAGACTCGGCGCAATTCCAAAGAGGTGGTAAAGGTGGGTAAAGACAACCCACAACGCAATCAGGATTGAATCCACCTCGGGCAATACCGTGTGGCGACGCACGGCTGCAACCAGATCGAACATCAAACTGCTACCGTTCTGCGCGGTTGCGGTGGGCAATGCCAGTGCGCCGGGTGACTCTGGAATATCCGCTTCGTCAGCATCCGTCTCGGGCACCTTGGCGAATTCGATCTGCTTGGCAATTGCCTCTGAACCGCTTGCACGCTGCAACTCCACAAACGTGCGTGTCGCCCCGGAAAACGCCAGCTTCATGTCGTGCTGGCCTGCAATTGCCATCGCATGCCGGACCAAACGGCTGTCTTGCGACAGATCTCCCATCTTGTAGTCCACGGCAATGGTGATCTTGGTGTCAGGGCGGTGCAGCAGGATCTCTTCGCATACTGCTTCCAGGTTGTCGGGGTAGAGCGCAGCAACCACGGTTTCGCCAGTGATCGAGTGGATCAGTGCGGCGGTGGCATCGTCAAGAGTGACGATCATCTTCGAAGCGAACTCGCCGTACCTGGTGAAGTGTCCGAGGTGAAGCGCACCAGGAATGAACACCTGTTCCAGCTGGCCCTTGTCGTTCACGCGGTACATCACGGCGTTCTCTACAGAGCCGCTACCGTTGCGCAGAGCGCGGATGAAGTTGCCGGTGCAGTCCACGTCGGCCAGTTCACCGTAGGCGACCACGCTGCCTAAGGCGGTGTCGATATCGCTTTTTTGGAAGAACGCATGTTCCGGTGGGCAGGCAACCAGTTGACTACGCAAGGCGTTGACAGTGGCGTCAATGGGACTGATGGGAAAAGTAGATGTTGTCATGATGGTTGGGCTTTCAGATTGAGGTGGTGGCACTGTTGGTTGCCGTGGAGGCGGCGGTGCTGCGTTTGGCCATGAGTTTTTGCACCCACAGCTCTACTTCACTGGCGACCCAGCGCACAGCGGCACGGCGAGAGCTTCCCAAGCGAACTGGTTCAGGGAAGTCCGGTTGTGCGTAGATGAAGGATTTCTGAAAGCCCACGATTGACATCACGCGCTCAATGTCAATCAGTTGAATGACTGGAGGATCGTCCGATGCGCGTTCGACGGGCACACCAATGGTCAACTTCGTGGAGTGTCGCGGTGCCTTCTTCTTGGTGGCACCGTTGAGGTACTTCGTACGTACTTCAACTTTGCCGGAGAAGCCGGGGCAAGTCGGTGGCTGCTTCTTGTCCAGAATGACGTGTTTACCGTCTGGCTGCACCTTGTGATGTACCCACAGCCGATTGGGGTCCTGCACTACATAGGTGTTGCCGTCTCTAGGGACAGGTGTGAAATGCTTGGCGTAGTCGGCGCTGACAAACACCAAACTACCTTTCGGCATCGCTGCCAAAGTGGGCGCAACTGAAGACGCGCAAACCGTTGGTGCGCTATAGATGAGGTGGACGGGTGGGCGCGGCCTTTTGGGCATGCGCACTTTCGTCCTGCGCACGGATGCCTTGGGCTTGCAACTGAGTGCTTTCGTCCAGCGCGTAGGTGCTTTTTTGGGGGCAATCGAGCGAATTTTCATTTCCAGATTTCTCGTTGGTTCGAGGGCTGGAAGGCGAACGCTCAGGAATTAAATGCGAACGCCAACCAGCCCGGTTAAGGGTTAGTTGGCGTCGTTCGGTCAAGTCCACTACTGCGGTGGAATCAAGCCATGCATTGATCTTTGTTCATTGAACTAGACCATGATCTGGTTTAGTAACCAAATCAGGTTTTGATTTCCTGAATCAAAACCCTGGACGCCTCGTCGGTGGATGCAGTGACGAGGAGCAATGGCCGCTTGAAAGCACATTACGTCCAGATTTTTATCTGTTGTGCCGAGTTTGTCAAATTTCGTGAGAGCGCGTTCTAAATCATGCGCTCGGATAGGCAAAACCTCTCCCAATCCGATAACAAACCGACCCGCTTATCGTAGAAATCAGTGCGCAGGTAAGCCGCTGCAACTGCGTCAGGCAGTCGATGCGCCAATGCCTGTTCGCAGACCTCAAACGGATAGGTAGTCTGCTCCCCTGCCCAGTTTCGAAAGGTTGAGCGCATTCCGTGAACTGTGATGTCGGCGTAGCCCATTCGTCGAATCAACATAGACATGGCCATATTGGATAGAGGCGATTCCTTTTTCCTTCCTGCGAAGACGTATTTCGCCCCCGAAAACGGACGCACTAAAGTCAAGACTTCAAGTGCCCGCTTACCTAGAGGTACACGATGCTCAATGCCTGCTTTCATTCGCTCCTTGCGAATGACCCAGATGCCTTTATCCAAGTCGAGTTCATCCCAAGTGGCTTCAATAACTTCACCAGTACGCGAAGCACAGAGGATCAAAAACTCAAGTGCGTAACGGGCCATGCCGCTCTGCTCATTCAGCTTGAGGAGGAAAGCCGGTAACTCTTCATAAGGCAAGGCTGGGTGATGCTGGTGCCGATCTGAGTCACGCAACTTAGGTAGCAAGTGCTCAAGGTAACCTTTGAATCTTGCTGGGTTATCACCCTCACGCATTCCATGCGCCGTAGCCCAGTCAATCACTGATTCGATACGCCCACGTAATCGCATGGCAGTTTCTGTCGTACTTGTCCAAATGGGTTTGAGGACCTTGACTACATCCGACGCATGTACTGCACCGATAGGCATTTGACCTATGACCGGATATGCAATCTTTTGCAGGGTGTTTTCCCATTGCTGGGCGTGCTTGGCATTCTTCCAAGATGACCTAGTCAGAGCAATGTACTCCTCAGCACAGGTTTGAAATGTCTTGGATTTAGCTTGCTGCAGCTTTTTTTCACGCTCGGCTTCCCTCTTGGCAGTCATTGGATCGACGCCACCAGTTCGGGCATCGCGCAGAGCTTGCGCTTTTTCACGGGCCTTCTGCAGCGTCGTGCCGGGGTATCCACCCAAACCAACGGACTTGGCTTTGCCATGATCCATGTAGCGGTACAGCCAGCTGGCCGTGCCGTTTTTTGCGATGCTTAAGTAGAGTCCTTGCCCGTCACCGACCAGCGCATTCTTTGGTGCACTGAATGCTAGGTCTTGGATCTCCCGAATTTTTGCTTTGATCTTGGGGTCGGTAAGTTTGTGGATCGCCATGCGAAGTATTTTGGTTGAAGTTTTGGTCGGCTCCCCCCACCTATCAATTCACATATCAAATTCCTACGATTTCAACCGGATGTTCGCGGTGAATGGCGGACTGAAAATGCACGTAACCCGTTGAATTACAAAGGTTGCAGTACACTTGTGGAGAACTACGGAAGTCTGTTGCACCGTCACAGCTTCCGCCAAATACCTCTTTGGCGCAGTGCTCAGGCGTCACACCGCCGCCTCATGACCACCGACGCATCCCTCCCCCTCTCTCGGAGCTTTTCAAGCACCAAGCCTTCGTCCGCTACTGGTTCGCCCGCATTGCCGGCATCATGGGCAACCAGATGCTCATGGTGGCGGTCGCTTGGCATATGTACGACCTCACTTCCAGTGCCTGGGATCTCGGGCTGGTGGGGCTGTTTCAATTTGTGCCAGCCTTGGTGATGACGCTGCCCGCCGGGCATGTGGCCGACCGCCTGCACCGCGGCCGTATCTTTGCGGCCTGCATGGCCTTACAGGCTGGCGTGGCGCTCACGCTGCTGAGCGCCACCTTGGGGAACTTCGCGTCCCGCGAACTCATCCTGCTTATCTCCGTCGTGCTCGGGCTGGCCCGCGCCTTCCAGATGCCGGCCCAGCAAGCCCTGGTGGCGCTGCTGGTGCCCACTAACTTGCTCGGGCGCGCGGTAGCACTCAGCTCCACCGGCATGGAAATCGCGGTCATCAGCGGACCGGCGCTGGGCGGGCTGCTCTACGCGCTAGGGCCCACCAACGTGTACATCTGCTGCACAGCGCTGATGGTGCTGGCCACCGGCCTGATTCTGGCGGTGCATTACAAGCACAAACCTTCCAACTTGGCCGCCAGTTGGTCTACCCTGTTTGCCGGCGTGCGCTTTGTGTGGGAACGCAAACTGCTGCTGGGTGCCAGCTCGCTGGACTTGTTTGCAGTTTTGTTGGGCGGCGCGACAGCCTTGCTGCCGATTTATGCGCGCGACATCCTGCACACCGGGCCTACGGGTCTGGGCTTTTTGCGCGCTGCGCCCGCAGTGGGCGCGCTCACCATGTCACTGGTGATCACCCGCTGGCCCTTGCGCCGGCATGTGGGCAAGCGCCTGCTGAGCGCCGTGGCGGTGTTCGGGCTGGCCACCGTGCTGTTCGGCCTGTCCGAATCATTCTGGCTGTCCATGTTCGCGCTCACCGTGACAGGTGCCGCAGACTGCATCAGCGTGGTCACCCGCAATACCCTGGTGCAGTTGGAAACACCTGACGAGATGCGTGGGCGCGTGGCCGCAGTGAACTCCATCTTCATCGGCGCCTCCAACCAGTTGGGTGAATTCGAGTCCGGCGCCACGGCTGCCATGTGGGGCCCGGTGGGCTCGGTAGTGGTGGGCGGCATCGGCACCATGCTGGTGGCTGGCTTGTGGTTCAAGCTTTTCCCGGCTTTGGCTCACCGCGACCACATGGAGCCCCAAGGCAAGCGGTAAACGGCTACCGAACGCTCAAGTCCACAGGTCCAGCGGCGGATCGGCCACCACAGCCCGCAAAATGTCGGAGCGGGACACGAACCCCTGCACCGCACCCGCCTCCTCCACCACCGGCAAACCGGGCAAGCCCGTATCCAACAGCACGCGCGCAAGCCGGCGAATGTCGGTATCAGCGGCCACGCTGGGCACCGGGGTCCACATCACGTCCTGCACGCTTTGCGCCAGAATGGCGCGCCATACCAGCGCATGGGCATCCGCCCGTGGCAGATGCTCCGCACGGGTCAACTCCGCACGGGTGAGCAGCCCCACCAAAACACCCTCTGCAGACACCACGGGGGCCTGCGCGATGCCATGCTGATTGAGCAACGCCCAGGCTTGCTCGATGGTGGAGGTGTCAGGCACCGTCACCACCTCATGGCTCATGATGTCGGCCACCCGGGTCAAGGGCTGGCGAATCTGCGCAGGTTTGCGAACCTCGCCATAGGCCGCCAGTGCCGTCCGGTGCGCGATGTCGGTCGCGGGCGCTTCATGGGCAGGAGCGTTCAGCACATCGGCAAAGCGCAGGGGGCTATGGTCCTGGGCATCCAGCCCCAGCGCTTCGATGCGGCGGGTGCGTGCAGCACGGCGTATGCCGGCTACCTTACCCAACTCTTCGAGCGAGCCCCGGAATATCTGCCCTGCTGTACCGTAAACCGAAAACATGGCGTCCCCCTGCATGGCCGGGCGGGCCGCGGCGCAGCCCCTTCAGTCCAGATTGGACAGGAAAATTTCCTGCAAGTCACTCAAAAAGTCAAAGCCTTTGACCGTAGGGCGCACGCGAGCAAAGTCCCGCTCGATCAGGCCTTTGCGCTCGGCTTCTTCCAACCCTTTCTGGATGGCAGTAATGGCCAACCCGGTGCGCTCGGTGAAATCGCGCAGCCCGAAACCATTGCGCAAGCGCAAAGCATTGAGCATGTACTCAAAAGGCAAATCGGCACGGGCCACCTCATCCTCTTGCGCTACTGCATGGCCGGCCAGCGCCTGCTCCATGTAGCGGGCCGGATCGCGAAAGCGCACCTGCCGCACCACCCGGTGGGCAAAGCTGAGTTTGCTGTGCGCGCCCGCGCCTATGCCCAGATAGTCGCCAAACTGCCAGTAGTTGACGTTGTGAAAACAGCGGTGCCCCTGACGTGCATAGGCCGACACCTCGTACCGGTCCATCCCGGCCGCAGCGGTGGCCTCGGTGATGCGGTCCAGCATGGCATAGGCCGTGTCGTCCTCGGGGATCTGCGGCGGGAACTTCGCGAAGTAGGTGTTGGGCTCGATGGTCAGGTGGTAGATCGAGATGTGCGGCGGCTGGAACTGCAGCGCGGTGGCCAGGTCTTCATCGAGCTGCGCCTGCGTCTGCCCCGGCAGGGCGTACATGATGTCGAGATTAAAGGTATCGAACGAGGCAGCTGCCTCTTCCACCGCGGCTAGTGCCTGCGCGCGGTCATGCACCCGGCCCAGGGCTTTCAGGTGGGTATCGTTGAAGCTTTGCACCCCGATAGAGAGTCGCGTCACGCCAGCACCGCGAAAGGCTTTGAATCGGTCTTTCTCAAAGGTGCCGGGGTTGGCCTCCATGGTGATTTCGCAGTCTGCCTCCAGCCGCAACCGGGCCCGGATGTCACCCAGCAAGCGATCAATAGCCTCCGGCGAAAACAGGCTGGGCGTGCCGCCACCGATGAAGATGCTGTGGATGTTGCGCCCCCAGATCAGGGGCAGAGCGGCCTCGAGGTCGGCGATTACTGCGTCGATGTAGCGCTTCTCTTGAATGCCATCTTTGGCCTGCTCGTGGGAATTGAAGTCGCAGTAAGGGCACTTTTTGATACACCACGGCAGGTGAACGTACAAAGACAAAGGCGGCAGCGCGCTGAACTGCAAACTGCCGGGTCGCATGTAATGCTGGATGTCGCGCTGCACCGCGGCAGCGCCCTCGGCAACGGGCGTGATGGGAATCATGCGCCTCAGGCTCCGAGCCAGTTGGAACGGATCAGGGTAGCCATGGCAGCAGCCGCACGGCCACGGTGGCTATGGGCGTTTTTCACCTCCACCGGCAGCTGGGCAAAGGTCTGGCCGAACTCGGGGATCCACATCACCGGGTCGAAGCCGAAGCCGTTGCTGCCCACCGGCTCAGGCGCAATCTGCCCGACCACACGGCCCACGGCAATCAGCGGCTCGGGGTCGTCCACACTGCGCACCGCCACCAAGGTGCTGACCAGCGCTGCGCGGCGGTTGGTCACGTCCTTCATTTGCTCCAGCAGGGCTGTGACGTTGTTGTCGTCCCCTTTGGCGTAGCCGAACTGGGTGGCGTAGTAGGCCGTGTCCACGCCCGGCAAGCCGCCAAAGGCGTCCACACACAACCCTGCGTCATCGGCCAGCGCGGGCAAGCCGGTGTGCTGGGCTGCGTTGCGCGCCTTGGCCAGCGCGTTTTCAATAAAAGTGCGAAACGGCTCAGGCGACTCTGGCACGCCCAGGTCGCCCTGGCGCACCAGCTCACAGCCCAACGGGGCGAACATGGCATTGAGCTCGGCGAGCTTGCCCTGGTTATTGGATGCAAGAACAATCTTCATAAGAAATAGGCCTCTGGCGCCCGCAAAATATGCGCGAGCAGCTATTATTTTGATAGTGCCTGTTGCTGCAGCAGCATGAGTTCACCCACACCTTTTTCAGCCAGCGTCAGCAGTTGGTCCATCTCGGCGCGGGTGAAAGCCACGCCTTCGGCCGTGCCCTGCACTTCTACAAAGTGGCCGGCACCGGTCATCACCACATTCATGTCGGTATCGCAGGCGGAGTCTTCGGTGTACTCCAGGTCCAGCAAGGGCGTGCCTTCCACAATACCCACGCTGATGGCCGCCACAGCTGCCGTAATGGGCGTCTCGGTGATCTTGCCGGCCGCCAGCAGGCCATTAACCGCATCTTGCGCGGCCACAAAGGCGCCGGTGATAGCAGCGGTGCGGGTGCCGCCGTCGGCCTGGATCACATCGCAATCGAGCTGGATGGTACGTTCGCCCAGTTTCTTCAAATCGAACACTGCACGCAGCGAGCGGCCAATCAAGCGCTGAATCTCTTGGGTACGGCCGGTTTGCTTGCCGCGGGCGGCCTCGCGGTCGCTGCGGCTGTGGGTGGCGCGGGGCAGCATGCCGTATTCGGCGGTGACCCAACCTTCACCACTGCCCCGCTTGTGCGGAGGCACTTTTTCTTCGACCGACGCGGTGCACAGCACCTTGGTGTTGCCGAACTCGATTAACACCGAGCCCTCCGCGTGCATGGTGTAGTGGCGGGTGATGCGCACCGGGCGCAATGCATCTGCGGCGCGACTTGCGCTGCGAACCATGGTGTTCATGGAATGATCCTCAAAAATCCGGCAGAGCCGGAACTACTCAAAGCTTGCGGGCTGCGGAGCGGCGAATCGCTTCATTGATCTCGGCGATCGAGCGCTCAATGGCCTCGTCGTCCAGGTCGTCCACCTCGGAGTCCGCCCACGCTGCCTGCACCGTGGAAGCAAATACGCCGTCATGGATGCTGTCGGTCGAAATCGTCCCGCGGGTGGACTCGAAGCTGTCCGGAGTTTCCCACTCCATGGCGATCAGTGTGACGTTGTCACAGTGCGGGCCGCCTTGCAGCATGGCCTGCTCCACCAGATCGGGGGCCGACTCCGCCACCGGCTTTTGCGACATGTGGAACACGATATCGTCGTCTTGCAAAGGCCCCCAGAGCCCGTCGGAGCACAGCATCATGCGGTCGCCTTGGTGCAAGGGCACCGGGCCGGTCACATCAAACACCGGGCGGGTAGGAGACCCCAAGCAGGTGTACAGCACATTGCGGTTGAAGTTGACCGGAGCCCCGCTGGGCCGCTCCATGTCACGCTGCTCTGAATACGAGTGGTCACGGGTGCGAATCAGCAGCTCACCCTGGCGCACAAAATACAAGCGCGAGTCGCCGCAGTGCACCCAGTGGGCGGCACCACCTTGCACCACCGCGGCTACCAGGGTGGTGCGCGGAGTATCGGGCAAATTGCGCTCGGCTGCGTATCGCAGAATCTGGCGGTGTGCCGCAAGAATGGCTTTGTTGAAAAAGTCGCGCACATCCATCAATTCAGGCTGTGCTTCCTTCTGGTACATCGCAGAAATGACCTGCAATGCCATTTGGGATGCGACCTCCCCTTCAGGGTGCCCTCCCATGCCATCGGCCAACAAAAAGATGCCGGAAGACTTGGTGTAGCAGTACCCCATCCGGTCTTCGTTTTTTTCGCGGCCACCTTTACGGCTGATCTGGAACACAGAAAACTTCATTTCGGCCGAGCCCCTTGCGCATCAGAGGCAGCACCCATCACGGTTTTCTTGGTGTCGGCGACTATGGAGTCAAACTGCATGCGCACTTTTTCGGTGACCGTCAGCTTGGTGTAGCGGCGCTCGCCCTCCCGCGACAGCTCTTTTTGCAAAGCAAAAACGGACTGCGGCCGGGATAGCGGGTCCAGCGCCATACACCACTCGACAACCTCAATCAGGTTGTCGGAGTAGACGCCCCGCAAGCGCGCCAAGGCGGTGGCGATACGGTCTTTTTCAATACGCTGGGGCGCTTCATTGGGCGGGTAACCCTGCATACAGGCGTAGATACAAGCCCCGATCGCATAAATGTCGGTCCAGGGCCCCATGGAAGCGTCGCGCCGGTACATCTCGGGCGCAGCAAAACCGGGGGTGTACATCGGGCGGATGAAGTTGCCCTCTTTGCTCAGCACTTCACGGGCCGCACCGAAGTCGATCAGCACCGAACGGTTGTCGTCGGTGATGAAAATATTGGCGGGCTTGATGTCCAAGTGCAGCATCTTGTGCTGGTGCACGATGCGCAGACCGCGCAGGATCTCATCAAACAAAGAGCGGATGGTGGACTCGCGGAATACCTTGCTCTTTTTCTGGTCGCGCGCGGTCACGATGAAATCCTGCAAGGCCGCGCCTTCCAGGTAATTCATAACCATGTAAACGGTCTCGTTTTCGCGGAAGAAGTTCAACACGCTCACCACCGACGGGTGGGAGATCTGCGCCAGTGAGCGCCCCTCTTCAAAAAAACTCTTCAACCCCAAGCGGTACAGAGACAGCTTTTCCGCTTGCACCTGCGGCAGCAACTCGCCGGGCGCCCGGGAGGCCAGTGACGAGGGCAAATATTCCTTTACCGCGACTTGCTGGCCCTCGGCATCGAGCGCCAGGTACACCAAGCCGAAACCTCCGGCTGCAACTTTGCGGATGATGCGGTATCCGCCGATGATGGTGTCCGGGGGAAGAGGCGCTGGCTTGACCTTTGACATAGGTGCAGTGGGATCACTCGTGGTGTGGGGTTGAAACGGGTTATTCTCGGGGCCGTTTCCATCGCCGCGAAAGCCCTTGATGCCAGTTTACAGCATGACCGGCTATGCCAGTGCACAGCACAGCACAGCCCATTCCGCCCCTGAGGGTGAAGCCCGCAACCAACCGGTGACCCAGTTGGGCTTGGAGGTGCGCTCCGTCAACAGCCGCTTTCTTGACCTGACTTTCCGACTCCCTGAGGACCTACGCCAGTTCGAGCCCGCCCTCCGGGAATTGCTGGGCAGCAAGCTCAAGCGCGGCAAGGTCGAAGTGCGGGCCTCTGTGGAGACATCCAGCACCAGCAGCATTCCTGAGGCTACGCCCAAGCTGCTGCAAAAGCTCAATGCTGCCCAAGACAACATCCGCGCCTGGCTGCCCAATGCCAACCCCTTGAGCGTGGCCGACGTGATCCGCTTGGCAGCGGCAGAGCAAGGCACCAGCCGCGACTGGAGTGCCGACGTGATGCCCTTGGCCGAGAAAGTGCTCAAGGAATTGTTAAGCGCCCGCCAGCGTGAAGGCGCCCGGCTCGCCACCATGCTGCTGGGCCATATTGCCCAATTGCGCAACTTGGCCGAACAAGCGAGCCCGCTTGTACCGAAGCTGGTGGAGCAACAACGTACCCGCTTTATGGAGCGCTGGAAAGAGGCGATGGCCCTCACAGAAGGCTCCACACTGCCCGAGACCGCCCAAGACCGCGCTTTGACCGAAGCCACTGCCTTTGCTATACGTATTGACGTGGCAGAAGAAATCACCCGATTGAACTCGCACCTGGACGAGCTGGAGCGGCTGATTAAAAAGGGCGGCGAGATCGGCAAGCGCCTGGACTTTTTGATCCAGGAACTGCATCGCGAGGCCAACACCATGGGCTCCAAATCTGCGGCGCTGGAGCTGACCCATATCTCGGTAGATATGAAGGTTTTGGTCGAGCAAATGCGGGAGCAAGTGCAGAACATAGAATAAGGCGACTTTAGACACCGCATCACGGAGCCTCAGTCGATGGACTACCCCGGAAATCTTTTTGTTGTTGCAGCCCCCAGCGGCGCCGGCAAGTCAAGCCTGTGCAAGGCCTTGTTGGAGCTGGATTCGCGCCTGCAACCCTCTGTTTCCCACACCACCCGCCCACCGCGTGGTCAAGAAAAACACGGCCGCGAGTACTTTTTTGTGTCGCAGCCAGAGTTTGATGCGATGGTGGAAGCCGACGCGTTTGTCGAGTGGGCGCATGTCCACTCCAACCGCTACGGAACGTCCAAAAAAGCGATCGAAGATCGCATGGCCATGGGCGCTGACGTGATTCTGGAGATCGACTTCCAAGGCGCCATCCAGATCAAAAACGTGTTCGCCAACGCGGTTTGCATCTTCATCCTGCCTCCTAGCTGGGAAGAGTTGCGCTCCCGCTTGGAGCGACGCGGCGAAGACTCGGCAGACATCATCGACATGCGCATGAAAAACGCGCAATTAGAAGTGGCTCAGGTCGCGAAATTCGACTTCGTTATAATCAACGAACTGTTCGACCGTGCGCTTTTCGATCTGAAAACCATTGTCCACTCCCAGCGACTCAAAATATCTGCCCAGCGCCGCGCCCGGGCCGAGACATTCCAAGCGCTGAACATCCTCTAGCTTTCCGGAGAACTCCATGGCCCGCATCACTGTTGAAGACTGCCTCGCGCAGATTCCTAACCGCTTCCAATTGGTTTTGGCTGCGACTTACCGCGCCCGCATGCTGAGCCAAGGCCACACCGCCAAAATCGAAAGCAAGAACAAGCCCGGCGTGACAGCGCTGCGCGAAATTGCTGCTGGCAAAGTCGGCTTGGAAATGCTCAAAAAAGTCCCGCTGTAAGGACTCACGCATCTCACTAAAAGCACCGCTTGCGGTGCTTTTTTCGTTTGAGCCACACAAGCTGCGCCGCCGCGCTACATTTACAACATGGGCATCACTCTTCAAACACCTCCAAGTACCGCAGCGGGTGGCAAACAGGCCAAGCCGGGCGCCACGATTGCCGCTGTGAATGCCGCTGCTGCCAGCTTTGCCAGCCTGACTGCAAAGCTTGACTACTTGAGCAGCAGCGATGTGGAGCAAGTGCGCTTGGCCTATCGTTTTGCGGATGAAGCCCATTTGGGCCAGCTCCGCAACAACGGCGAGCCTTACATTACCCATCCGATCGCCGTGGCGGCTCAGTGTGCTGAATGGAAGTTGGACGCCCAAGCCCTGATGGCAGCCCTGCTGCACGATGCGCTGGAGGATTGCGGGATCACCAAAATCGAGCTGATCGAGAAGTTTGGCTCACCGGTGGCAGAACTGGTCGACGGCTTAACCAAGCTCGACAAGCTTCAGTTCAACACCCGGGAAGAAAACCAGGCCGAGTCCTTCCGCAAAATGCTGCTGGCCATGGCCCGTGACGTACGGGTGATCTTGATCAAGCTTGCGGACCGGTCGCACAACATGCGCACACTGTCGGATACGCCGCGCAGCAAGTGGATCCGCATATCGTCTGAAACACTCGACATCTATGCCCCAATTGCCCACCGCCTGGGCTTGAATCAAACCTACCGTGAATTACAAGACCTCTCGTTTCAGCACATCTGGCCCTGGCGGTACACCGTGCTGGCCAAGGCAGTCTCCAAGGCACGTAGCCGCCGGCGTGACTTGATCCAGAAAGTGCAAAAAGAGGTGGAAGCGGTCTTCGGCGAAGCCAAGATGCCAATCCGCATCGCAGGACGGGAAAAGACGCTTTTCTCGATCTACCAGAAGATGGACAAAAAGCACCTGAGCTTTGCACAGGTGACCGATATTTATGGCTTCCGGGTGCTGGTGCCCAACGTCACTGACTGCTACACCGCACTGGGCTTATTGCACCAACTCTACAAACCGGTGCCCGGCAAGTTCAAAGACCATATTGCGATCGCCAAGGTCAACGGCTACCAGTCGCTGCACACCACCCTCGTTGGGCCTGCCGGTATCAATATCGAATTTCAGATGCGCACCGAAGCCATGCATGTGGTGGCAGAGTCCGGCGTGGCCGCTCACTGGCTTTACAAGGTCAACAACCCTGAAGACGGTACCGCCGATAGGCTGGGCACCAAGTGGCTGCAGTCGCTGCTCGATATTCAGGATGAAACACGGGACGCGGCGGAGTTCTGGGACCATGTGAAGGTCGATCTATTCCCGGACGCGGTGTATGTGTTCACCCCCAAGAGCCAGATCATGGCCCTGCCGCGCGGGGCCACGGTTGTGGACTTTGCTTACGCGATTCACAGCAACATCGGTGACCGTACCGTCGCCGCGCGCATCAATGGCGAACAGGTGCCTTTGCGTACCGAGCTCAAGAATGGTGATGTGGTCGAAGTGGTAACCGCCACAGTGTCCACACCCAACCCCGCATGGCTGGGGTTTGTGCGCACCGGTCGGGCACGCTCCAAGATTCGCCACCACCTCAAAACCATGGAGCAAACCGAGTCCGAAAGCTTGGGTGCCCGCTTGTTGGCGCAGGCTTTGCGCGCCGAAGGAATCGAAAGTTTCCCTGAGGAAACTGGAGCCAACCAAGCTCTGTGGGAAAAGCTGCTGCGTTTTACAGGCAACAAAAACAAACACGAGCTGTTGACAGACATCGGGCTGGGCAAACGTATTGCCAATATTGTGGCCAAACGCATGGTCAACTTGCTCAGCGACGCCGGTGAACGGCCTGATGCGCTACTCCTCACCAGGGAGCGGTTCACAGCCCATGAAACCAACACACTCAGCTCCATCACGCTTGATGGAAGCGAGAACGCATCTGTGCAATTTGCGCCATGTTGCCGCCCGGTACCGGGCGACTCCATCGTGGGCTATCTCGGCCGCGGCGAAGGCCTCGTAGTTCACATGGGTGATTGCGGTGTTGCCCGCAAATTGCTGGCCAAAGACAGCGAACGATTTATCGGCGTCGACTGGTCCGATGAGCCGGTACGCGCCTTCGAAACCGGCCTGCTGGTCACCGTCAATAACGGCAAAGGGGTGCTCGCGAAAGTGGCGGCTGCTCTGGCGTCTGCAGAGGCGGACATCATCCACATCGACATGGGCCAGGATGGCGTGCGCGATGTCGCCGACATGCGCTTCCTGGTGGGTGTGCGCGATACCGCGCACCTCGATGTCGTGCTGCGTAACCTGCGGCGCACCCCGTTTGTATTGCGCGCACAACGCGCCACCAACGGGACGGGCTGAGCATCTAGCCCGCAGCGCTTTTCGTTAAGGCCTCAAGTTGGAAGCGGCGCCGGGTATTGCACCCGCAGCACCTCGATGTCGCACACCCGGTCGGGCATGACCAACTTGAGCTCATCACCCTCGCGGGCCTTGAGCAGGGTGCGCGCAATGGGTGATATCCAGCTCACCTCACCGGCTGCACTGTTGGACTCGTCAATCCCTTTGATCGTGATGGTGCGCTCCACATCCTGATCGTCCACATAGGTCACGGTAGCACCAAAAAAAATCTGCTCATTGCCGTGGTGCAGTGAGGGATCTGTGACCTCCGCAATCTCTAGGCGCTTGGTCAGAAAACGGATGCGGCGGTCAATTTCGCGCAGGCGCTTTTTGCCATAGAGGTAATCGCCGTTCTCTGAGCGATCGCCATTGCTGGCAGCCCAGTGCACGATTTCCACAATCTTGGGGCGCTCGTTGTCGATCAGGTCTAGCAACTCGTCGCGCAGTGTGGCGAAGCCTTGGGGGGTGATGTAGTTTTTGCCACCGGCCGGCAGCGCAGGCAGTTGCAGCTCATCGTCGTCTGCACCATCGGACTCTTTGGTAAAAGCCTTGCTCATGGATCCGCCTATTTGGGAATCAGAATAAGAAAAAGGTCTGCAACCTTGCGATTGCAGACCTTTACTTTTTGGTGCGGCTGGCAGGAATCGAACCCACGACCCCTTGGTTCGTAGCCAAGTACTCTATCCAGCTGAGCTACAGCCGCTAAGCTTCGTATTCTAGCATGCTTTTTTTCATGCTATCCGGAAATTCCGGAGAAACTTTTTCAAACGTTCTTTTCAGAAGCATTCGGGATGTACGTATTCTAACCTGTTCGCAGACCCAAAATGGCTCTCGCCTCAGAAGGATTTGCAATTGTTCGTCCTGCGCGCTGGGCGCACGCTGCCAGCGCCTCGATAAGTACACCATTACCGGCAGCGCGTGCACCATCGGGCAAATAGAAAGTGTCTTCCAGACCGGTGCGCAACATGCCTCCCAGATCAGCTGTCTTCTGGTGCACCGGCCAAATCTCAGAGCGGCCAATCAAGGTGGTTTGCCACACGCTGTCGGTGGCCATGTACTTGGGCAATAGCGAAAGCAAATCCCCGTCGCACGGCATGCCCGAAGCCACGCCCATCACCAGGTTGTATTCCGCCCGGCCCATGTCGGGCTTGAGCATGCCGTTCTTCAAATACATGGTCACCGACCGGACGATGCCCACATCAAAGCACTCGAACTCGGGATGGGTGCCGCACTCCTGCATCACATCGAGAAACTGCTGCACCTTGGCCACCGGGTTATCAAACACCATGGGCGGCCAAGCCCAGCTGCCATCTTCCTTGAGCTTGAGGTAATTCAGACTGCCCGCGTTGCAGGCGGCAATCTCGGGCTTCACGCGGCGTATGCAGTTCAAGGGGCCGCTGATGTCTTTCCCCACCACGCCGGTGGTCAGGTTGATGATCACGCCCGGGCAGGCCTCGCGGATGGCATTCACAATGCATTCGGCTACATCCGGGTCCCAACTGGGCATGTGGCCCAGGCCGTCTTCCTGCATGCGCATATGGATATGCATGATGCTGGCGCCGGCATTAAAAGCATCGCGAGCCTCCGCCGCCATCTGGGCGGGTGTGACAGGTACTGGGTGCTGCTTGGGGTTGGTCAACACGCCGGTCAAGGCGCAGGTCAATATGGCTTTATCCATGGGATTCCTCAGTGTGTTTAATTGGCGGCCCCATCCGACCCGGGGCTCAGCTCCACCAGTACCGCGCCGGCTTCCACCTGCTCGCCCGCACGGGTGTGAACCGCCTGCACTTGGCCGGCCTGTTCGGCGCAGAGCCACATCTCCATCTTCATGGCCTCCACGCAGACGAGTTGCTGGCCCTCTCTGACCGCATCGCCCGGCGCCACCAGCACCTGCGTGACCTTGCCGGCCACAGGCGATCGGGCGCGGCTGGCATCTTTCAAAGCATCCGCATCGGGGAAGGCCGACACCTCGCTGAACACATGGCTGTAGCCCGCATGTGCCACATGCCATGCACCGGCAGCGAACACGGCAATGGCGCTCTGCGCCACACCGTCCAGCTCCAGACGCAGAACTGCGTCTTGCCAAGCGATGACGCGGGCCTGCGCTGTCACCCCATCCATGGTGATGGTGGTCAAGCCTTGACCATCACTGCTGATGCGCACAGTGCGCACCACTTCACCGCACTGCAACCGCACGCTGTAGGCCGACACACTGTTGGCCCGCCAGCTGCTGCATTGCTGCTGCGCCAACGCCAAGGCAGCAACTTGCCAGGCCGCCAAAGAAGGCACCGGCGTTTGCAGCAGCGGCTCGCCTTGTTCCAGCCAATGGTCGATCAGCGTGGTCGTCATACGCGCTTCGCGGAAGGCGGGGTGATCCACCAAGTCGCTCAGGAAACGACCGTTGTTCTTCAAACCCAGCAAGGGCGCGTTCGACAGTGCTGCACGCAGGCGGCGAATGGCGTCGCTACGGTCACGCCCGTGCACGATGACTTTGGCCACCATCGGGTCGTAGAACGGCGAGACCACACTCCCTTGCCGGATGCCATCGTCGATCCGTACGCCGGGCTGCAACGCACGCTCGGGCTGCCAATAGGCCACGGTGCCGGTCTGCGGCGCAAAGCCGGTGTACGGGTCTTCGACATAGAGGCGTGCCTCAATGGCGTGGCCGCTCAGGTGGATGTCTTCCTGCCGCGCGGGTAAGGGCTCGCCTGCTGCTACTTGCAACTGCCACTCCACCAGGTCGAAACCGGTAATGCATTCGGTAACCGGATGCTCGACCTGCAGACGCGTGTTCATTTCCAGAAAGTAGTGCTTGAGGTGCTCATCCACAATGAACTCCACCGTGCCCGCACCGCGGTAGCCCACCGCCAGCGCCGCAGCCACCGCATCGCGCCCCATGGCCTCGCGCATGGCGGGGCTGACCACCGGGGACGGCGCTTCTTCAATCACCTTTTGCCGGCGTCGCTGGGCCGTGCAGTCGCGCTCACCCAGGTAGACCGCATTGCCGTGCGCGTCCGCAAACACCTGTATTTCGATGTGGCGGCCGTTGTCTATCAAACGCTCCAACATCAGCGTGCCGTCGCCGAATGCGCTGATGGCTTCCCGGCGTGCGCCCTCCAGACCGGGCTGCAATTCGGCGTCGCTGCGCATCAGCCGCATGCCGCGTCCACCGCCACCGGCCACGGCTTTCACCAGCAATGGGTAGCCTAATTTGTGCGCCTCCTGCGTCAGCACCGTGTCGCTCTGGTCAGCACCCAAGTAGCCCGGTGCGCAGGGCACGCCCGCTTGCATCATGCGCTGCTTGGCCAATGCCTTGTCGCCCATGGCGGTGATGGCGTCCGGCGGCGGGCCGATGAACACCACGCCCGCATCGGCACAGGCCTTAGCGAATGCAGCGTTCTCGCTCAAGAAGCCGTAGCCGGGGTGCAAAGCATCTGCGCCGGTTTTGCGCGCAGCTTCCAGAATGGCGTCTACTTTGAGGTACGACTCGGCGGCCGGTGAAGGGCCGATGTGCACTGCCTCATCGGCAAGGGCCACATGGGGTGCGTCGCGGTCGGCATCGCTGTAGACGGCCACGGTTTGGTAGCCTAGTTTGCGGGCGGTGCGGATGACGCGGCATGCGATTTCACCGCGGTTGGCGATCAAGATTTTGCTGAACATCATGCGTCCTCCTGCTGTGGCGCCTGTGGGGCAATGCGCTTTGCTTCGTGTCCCCCGCCCGCTTTGCGGGCTCCTCCTTGACCTACGCAAAGCGCATTGCCCCACAGGCTTGGCGTGGTCTGAGTTGTTCCGATAGATTTCATTGCACCGCCCAAGTTGGTTTGCGCTTTTGTATGAATGCGGTCATGCCCTCTAGTCCCTCTGCGCTTTGCGCTGAGTGGGCGAATACGGCGGCGGCGTGCTCCACCAGGTCGGCTGCAGGGCTGAAGCGGGCTTGCTGCATCAGGGCTTTGGTGGCGGCCAGGGCGCCGGGGGCACAGGCCTGAATTTCTGCTAGCACTCGGGCAAGCGCTTCCGGCAATTCGTCAGCACTGCACAGCTCATGGATTAAGCCCATTCTGTGCGCCCCAGCAGCGTCCAAGCGCCCGCCGGTCACGGCCAAGCGCTTGGCCTGCGAATAGCCCAAGCGCTCGACCAGAAACGGCGCGATCTGTGCGGGCACGACGCCAAGCGACGTCTCGGGCAGGCGGAACGAGGCACTCTCATCCGCCAGCGCCACATCGGCCACACAGGCCAGGCCGAAGCCGCCGCCCATCACCGTGCCTTCCAGCACGGCCACCACGGCCAGCGGGGTCTGGGCGTAGGCCATGCACAGGCGGCCGAAGGCGGCGTTCACCTCCGCAATCGGGTCCGGCGCGCCAGCCTCGCGCTGCATGGAGCGCATGCGTGCGCCAGCCATGTCTTTGAGGTCCGCACCCGCGCAGAAGTGCCCGCCCGCGCCGCGCAACACCACCACGCGCACAGCGCCTTCACTCCCTGCAGTGGCCTCAGCCGCCTGCAACGCTTGTTGCAGCTCGGCCACCATTTGCAGGGACATGGCGTTACGCGCCTCAGGCCGGTTCAGGGTGATGTGCAACACCGCCCCCACCTGCTCTGGGCGGATATGTCCGTAGCTTGGCGCAAGCGTATTTTCTCCTTTTTCAGGAGCTGCTTGCGCACTATCCATGGGCGCTAGCGGGCTATTTGACTCAGAAACCTGCATAGCTCACGCGGCCTTGCCGGGCAGAGTGCCTTCGAGCTTGCAGATGATGCCCAGCATGATTTCGTCGGCCCCGCCACCAATCGAGATGAGGCGGCTGTCGCGGTAGGCCTGCGAGATCGGGTTATCGGCGGTGAAGCCCATGCCGCCCCAGTACTGCAGGCAGCTGTCCGTCACTTCGCGGCTCAGGCGGCCCGCCTTGAGCTTGGCCATGGAGGCCAGCTTGGTCACGTCCTTGCCGCCCACGTATTGCTCCACCGCGCGGTAGGTGAGCGCGCGCAGGCACTCCACCTCGGTGCGCAGCTCGGCCAGGCGGAAATGCACCACTTGGTTGTTGAGAATGGGCTGACCGAAGGTCTGGCGTTGGCGGGTGTAGTCGATGGTGAGGTTGATCAGGTTGTCCAGCGAGCGCAGGCTGCTGGCCGCACCGTAGAGCCGCTCCTCCTGGAACTGCAGCATCTGCAGCATGAAGCCCATGCCCTCCTGGCCGATCAGGTTGCGCTGCGGCACCCGCACGTTGTCAAAAAACAGCTGCGCCGTGTCGCTGCTGTGCATGCCGATCTTCTCGATCTTCTGGCGGGTGATACCCGGCGCATCCATGGGCACGATGATGAGCGACTTGTTCTTGTGCACCGCGCCTTCGCTGGTATTGGCCAGCAGGCAGCACCAGTCGGCCTGCATGCCGTTGGTGATCCACATCTTGGAGCCGTTGATCACGTAGTCACCGCCGTCTTTGCGGGCTGTGGTTTTGAGGGCTGCCACGTCCGAGCCGCCCGTGACCTCGCTCACGCCTATGCAGCCCACCATGTCGCCTGCGATTGCCGGCGCGAGGTACTGGTTGCGCAGCTCGTCGCTGCCGAAGCGGGCCAATGCCGGAGTGCACATGTCGGTCTGCACGCCGATGGCCATGGGCACACCGCCCACATTGCAGTCGCCCAGCGCCTCGGCCATCACCATGGAGTAGCTGAAGTCCAACCCCATGCCCCCAAACTCGGTGGGGTACTTGATGCCCAGCAGCCCGAGATCGCCCATCTTCTTGAACAACGCACGCGCCGGGAAGATGCCCGCTTTCTCCCACTCCGCGGTGAAGGGGTTGATCTCGTTGGCCACAAATTTGCGCACCGTGTCGGCAATCTGGGTGTGCTCGGAGGTGAATTTCATGGGGTGTCCTCGGGTCGTTGTAATGAGTGAGTCGGTCAGCCGCGCTCAGAGGCGGGCCACACCAAAAGTGTTGGCGTTCAGCCGGCGGTCAGCGGCTTCTGCAGCCAGCGCCAGGCACAGATACAAAATGCGGCGGGTGTCGCGCGGGTCGATGATTCCGTCGTCCCACAAGCGGGCCGTGCCAAAGAGCGCTGCGCTCTCTTTGTCCAGCCGCAGGCGCAGCCCGTCGGACATGGCCTTGAGCGCTTCATCGTTCGCCTCCGTGCCCATACGCTCCACCTTGGCGCGGTTCACGATGTCCATCACCTTGGCGGCCTGCGCGCCGCCCATGACGGCGGTGCGCGCGGTGGGCCAGCTGAAAATAAAGTTCGGGTCAAACCCGCGCCCGCACATGCCGTAGTTGCCCGCGCCATACGAGCCGCCCAGCACCACGGTGAATTTGGGCACGCGCGCGTTGGCCACGGCCTGAATCATCTTGCTGCCGTGCTTGATGGCGCCATTGCGCTCGGCCACCGAGCCCACCATGTAGCCGGTGGTGTTCTGCAAAAACAGCAGCGGCGTGCCGCTCTGGTCGCACAGCTGGATAAATTGCGCCGCCTTGGTAGAGCCCGCGGGTTGAATCGGCCCGTTATTGCCAAGAATGCCCACCAATCGGCCTTCGATGCGAGCGTGGCCGCACATCATCTCGGGGGCATAGCCGGCCTTGAATTCCAGAAAGTCCGAGCCATCCACCAGCCGGGCAATCACCTCGCGCACATCATAGGGCTCGCGCTCGTCCGCAGGGACGATGCCCATCAGCTCCTGCTCGTCAAACAGCGGTGCTGCAAATCCGGTGCGTTGGGCAGGCGCCTGAGGTGCAGTGTCCCAGTTGATCTTGTCCATCAGCTCGCGGGTCAATGCGATGGCGTGGGCATCGTCTTCAGTGAGGTACTCACCCAAGCCGGTCACTTGCGCATGCGTCTCGGCGCCGCCCAGTTCGTCGTCAGTGCAGTCCTCGCCGATGGCGGCTTTCACCAGCGGCGGGCCAGCCAGGTAAATACTGCTGCGCCCGCGCACCAACACCACATAGTCCGACAAACCCGGCAGATACGCACCGCCCGCCGTGCTGGAGCCATGCACCACCGAGACTTGCGGTATTCCCGCCGCCGACATGCGCGCCTGGTTGGCAAAGCTGCGCCCGCCCTCCACAAAAATTTCGGACTGGTACATCAGGTTGGCGCCGCCACTCTCCACCAGGTAAATCACCGGCAGCTTGTTCTGCAGGGCCACCTCCTGAGCGCGCAGTGCCTTCTTGAGGCCCATGGGTGCGACCGTGCCGCCTTTGACGGCGCTGTCGTTCACCGAGATCAGGCAGCGCTTGCCCGCCACGGTGCCGATGCCGATGATGGAGCCGCCACCCAGCACTGCCTTTTTGCCGTCGTCGTCATGCATGTTGAGGCCGGCCAAGCGGCTCAGCTCCAGGAACGGCGAGTTGCGGTCCAGCAGGCGGGCGACGCGTTCGCGCGGCAGCAGCTGGCCGCGCTTCTCAAACTTTTCGCGCTTGCTTTCCGACTCGGCAATCACCATGTCCTGCAAGCGCTGCACCTCGGCCAACAGGCCCTGCATGCGCTGGGCATTGGCGGCAAAGGCATCGGAGCGCGGGTTGATCTTGGAACGCAGGGCAGGCATAGGTCTGGGCTTTCTGAATTGCTTGACGCATTAGAGGTCAGGGTAACGTTAACGTCAACCAGTTGCCGTATAGGTGTTTTCACTATGCCTTACGTTATGCTCGACCACTACCATCCGCCACGGTCCATTCGATTTACCCGATACCGGAGAACACAACATGTCCCTCGAATCCGCAACCCAAGCCATCCGCGCCAAAGTGGGCGACGACAGCGGCCTCAACGCCACCCTGAAGTTCGACATGGGCGCTGACGGCGTCATCGTCATCGACGGTGCCAGCACCCCCAACACCGTGAGTAACACCAACACCGATACCGACTGCACCGTCGGCATCACCCTAGACAACCTGCAAGCCATGCTGGACGGCGACCTGGAGCCCGCCACCGGCTTCATGGCCGGCAAGCTCAAGGTCAGCGGTGACATGGGCGTAGCGATGCGCCTGCAACGCGTGATCTGACCCTGCGCATGGCCTTGAAAGACACAGCGTCCGCCGCCTTGACCGACGCGCAAGCGTTTGTCGACTCCCACCGCGACGAGGGCACCACCGAACTCTTCGGCATCACCGAGCTGTGCCGGGAGTTCGGCATCACCCTGCGGGCGCTGCGCTTTTATGAAGACAAGGGCCTGCTCGCCCCCCGCCGGGTGAACGGCGCCCGCGTCTACACCCGGCGCGACCGGGCACGTCTGGCCCTGATCCTGCGGGCCAAGGCCATAGGCTCGCCGCTCTCAGAAATCAAAACCTATCTGGATTTGTATGGCGACCATGGCGAAGGCCGTGCGCAGCAGCTGCAGTACGTGATCACCCGCACTGACAACGAGATCACTGAGCTGGAGAAAAAGCGCGCCCAGATCGACGCTACCCTGGCCGAGCTGCGCGTCATCAACGGCAGCTGCCGTGGCCTGCTGGCCGAGCGGCAGCGCAAGCCCAAGGGCAAGGCTTAGGGCCCTACCGAGGCTAAATATGGGTCAAATCAGGCGCTAGCCCTCGCAGAACCTGCGCGTGTAGCTCCTAAAATAGGAGCAAATTACCCGCGCTTCAGGTGAGCATCTGGTCTTTGGCTACAAAGTATTTGCGAGCGTAGGCCACCAGCTGGCCGTCGGTGGGGTGGTCAATCGTCTCTACACCCACCACCTTGTTGCCCACCTGCGGGTCGTGGCTGTGCAGGTGCTTGATGAGTTGCAGCTTGGCCTGCGCGGGGCCCACCACCAGAATTTCTTCAGCGCCTTTGAGCGCCTCGGCAATCGCGTGAAAGTATTGCTTGTCCTCAGCTGCCTTGCCCGAGCCCACTACGCCGCTCTTGGCGTGCACCTGCGAGTGCGGGTGCTTGGGGCGCACGATGGACGCCTCCACATCGTCCGGCGCAATGTGCATGACATGCGCCTCCGAATGATCCAACCAGACAACTGCGTGGTAATGCGACATGGTGTTTCTTTCTGAGTGTTGAACAACACCTCCAGCGTAGGCCTCTGGCAACCGCAGGTATTGCGCTGGGTCAAGCTGCGCACAGACGGCAGAACCATGCTTTACATACAGTACATTTTGAGGATTGCGCCCGCGAGCCCTGTGCACGCAGCGCAGCAGTCACCCGATGACCCCGTTTTAACGAGAAAGCAGCAGCCCCATGTCTTCTGTGCCCCACTTGCCCTTGGCTCCCCACCCTTTGCGCACCGGCCGCACCCTGTTGGCCGCCGGCCTGATGGCCAGCGCGCTCTCCGGCTGCGCCATCTGGCCCAAGGCATTGACTTGGGGCGGTGCAGATACATCCACTCCCACCGCGGCTGCAGAGCCACTGACACCGCCGCCTGCACCACCCATGGTGGCCGAAGAAGCCCCCAAAGCGAACGCCAACCCGGTACCCGCCAGTGCGGCAGAAACAGCCGCCATCGAACCGCGCCCTGTTTTGGCATCCACACCCGTCATGGCACCGCCTGAAGCGGAAACCCCCAAAGCCACCGGGCGCGCCACAACCAATGGCAAAGCCAACCCCAAAGACGCCGCCAAGTCAGCACCCACTAAAGCCGGCAGCAGTGAGTTGGTGCCTGGCTTTTATATCAACGTCGGTTTGTTTGCGGTGCCCAGCAACGGCACCAACGCCTTCCGCACCCTGGAGAAGGCGGAGCTGCCCGTGTTCACCGATGTGGTGAAAAGCAAAAAAGGCGCCCTCACCCGCGTGCGCGTAGGCCCCTACCTGAACAAGGCATTGGCCGATGCTGCGGCTGACAAGATCAAAGGGATGAAGCTGGAAGCGGTGGTATTTCAGCGCTGAGCTGCTAATGCGCTGATAGCTTCATCGCGGAATGAAAAAAGCCTGTGGGTCGTGAGACGCACAGGCTTTTTGTTTTGTTTGAATGGTAGGGCGTGAGTGACTTGAACACTCGACCAAAGGATTATGAGTCCTCTGCTCTAACCAACTGAGCTAACGCCCCAACCGAGCCGCAGATTGTAGCCGCGCAATCTCTCGTCCGCACCACCAGCGAACACTCCACTAAATCCTTCTCTAAGCTCACGGAAAGAATTGAATTCGGAAGCTAAGGATCCTTCTTTGCTCGTTTTACTCCGCTAGAGGATGCCGAATGCCCCCTCCAATTTTCTATGGGGAAGCGCACTTCGTCGATACGTAAAGCCACGTTGTGGTGGCCGTTCATAGCCGAGCTTGTGCTCTGAAGCTTCGGCATTTGCGTCTCTACCTTCATCACCCTGCGGAAAAGTTGAGAAAATAAATTCTCATTTTGGGAACACAATTTTTATTGGGCTGATGTATAATTTTCCCAAAATGGGAACAAAAAAAGACTATGAAACTTATTGGCAGGAATCGACTTAAGGTGCTTTACGGCAAGGATGACCAGACTGACGCATGGTTACGGGGTTGGGTATCCGAGCTATCGCAAGCCAACTGGAAGATGGCCAAGGATGTCTTACGTCAGTTCCCAAAAGCCCAAAGTGTCGCGAATGATGTGTTTTTGTTCCCGGTTGCGCTACAGCCGCAATGTATCCAGGTTGCAATTGTTTTTCCACAGGCCGTTGCTTTGGTGACGGACCTAAAGAGTACGAGTTGATGATGCGAGTAGACGCCAAAGTAATCCGCTCTGAAGAGCAACACCAAGAATACCTCTTGGAAATAGAGCGACTTATCGCTTGCGAACCGCCGCCAGGCAGCGAAACGGCCGACAGTCTAGAACTCCTGTCTGTGCTGGTTGAAGCGTACGAAAATCAGAAATTCCCAATTGAGGCTCCCGATCCAATTAGCGCAATTCTGTTTCGCATGCAAGAACAAGGGCTGAAGCAGTCTGATCTTGCACCTTACTTTGGAACTCGCAGCCGGGTATCTGAGGTTTTGGCAAGAAAGCGACCGCTGACAGTGAACATGATTCGTGCACTTTCCAGTGGACTGGGCATATCCACGGAAACACTAGTTGGCATGGATTCGATTGAAGTTCCAAAGACGGATAAAGATGAAGTTGACTGGGGCAGTTTCCCCATAAAGGAAATGATGGCGCGCGGCTGGCTTCAAAAGCTGGCAAATAAAGCAGTTAAGTCGACAGAAGACCTAGTGAAAGGCTTCATCACAAATGCGGGCGTCGAATTCGGGAGTACTGCTTTTCGTCGAACGCTGGGCGGAGATGCTTATTCACCTTCCACAAAGTACGCGCTATATGCGTGGTTAGCACGTGTGATTCAGAAGGCAAGAGAACGGAAGAGCATGCTAGGGACTTTTGATAGAGATCAGTTTTCAACTGCCTTTATGCGAGAACTCGCGCAGTTAAGTTGGTCAGACCAAGGCCCAGCGTTGGCAGTAGAGTTTTTAGAAAAACGTGGCATTGCGGTAGTTATTGAGCCACATTTGAAAGGGACACTGCTAGACGGGGCAGCTTTGCAGGATACCGATGGAACACCCATTATTGGACTTACTCTGCGGTTTGATCGGTTGGACAATTTTTGGTTTACCTTACTCCACGAGGTCGCGCATTTGTGGAAGCATGTGGATGAGGAAGAGACGTTCTTGGACAACTTAGATGCCTCATCTGAGGACAAGCGCGAGGTAGAGGCAAACCGGATTGCAAAAGAAGCGTTAATCCCCAGGATCGCTTGGAAACGTAGCGATGCCTACTTGAATCCAAGCAATCAAGCCATAGATGCGCTGTCCAGAGAATTGAAGATACATCCGGCAATCATCTCTGGCCGGTTACGGAAAGAGCGGGAAAATTACACGCTCTTCAATGATTTGATTGGTCACGGACAGGTACGTAAACACTTTAACTTTTCTGAGCTGGAGGTCTAAATGAGTCTTCTATATGTTCCAGTGATGGGCGCTAAAAAGGGTGAATTCACAGCCCTTACAAACTTGGCGGCAGGTATTTCAGAAAAAGTGATGCCTGTCTTTGAGTTGCCCGCCCAAAAGCCCGATGCACGTTTGTTCGAAAAATCCATCCTTCGAACTGCGACTAGCGCTGGCAAAGCTTGGCCCGGACGCCAGGCGTTTTTAGATATTTCTAAGTGGAAGCCGAACGCGCGAACCGAAAGTGGAATTCATGTTTTGGAATATGCGTTTTCAGTGTTCCGATCAAATGGCGTTCCGGTTCAACCGGTAGTCGGTTACGACCGTTGGGACGATCCTCTGTACGTCCAAGCGCACAAGAATATTCGTACTTCGGTACAAGTAACACCTTGCATTCGCATTGATCGTGAAGCCGTGCAAGATGACATGCCTGACGTTGAGTATTTCTCTGAGCGCATGAATGAAATCATGGAAGCGCTCAACGTCGGACCAAAAAATTGCTACATCCTCCTCGACTTCGGCAACGTATCTACGGTTGCAGTCCCAGACTTAATGGGAGATGTTGAGCGCGCCGTAGGCGTTTTGCGTGGTTTGGGCTTCGGCACTGTAATTGTTGCAGGTGGATCGATGCCTGCAGTTGTGAATGCGGCGGTAAACAAAACGAACTCGGAAGGCTGCATCCCGCGCATCGAAATGCTTGCCTGGAAAGCAATTTTCTCTGCCAGCAAAGACACGTCACTTATTTTTGGCGACTATTTGATTCGAAACCCTGATGCGATTGAGGGAGTGATTGCTCCTGATGCAAACGCCAAAATTCGATACACCATTAACAATCAGTATTTCATTGTGCGTGGACATTCAAAGCGACTGGAAACATTGACTTCTCAACACAAACGGCTTTGCGCCACCCTTGTGGCGTCGGCTCACTATATGCACACGACGCCTCCTTTTAGTTGGGGGGATGCTGAAATCTTGAATTGCGGCTTGGGCCTTAGAGAAGTTCGCGAAGCAACTAGCATGATCGCTATAGACAGCAACCACCATGTCAGCGCTGTTGTTGCAGAGATTTTTGAGCATCAACGCACGGTTGTCTCGAGCCCGTCAGCAAGCGCAGGTCTGAGTGTCTAATTGAGTGAATGTCCGCAGCTTGGAGCAGCGGTCTAGTTGGTGCTGCCTAGGCGCAGACGGATGCAATAAAGTGCTTAATCTTGGCTGTTATCTGGTCGCCATTATTTGTGGTGACTCAGCGCGTTGCTCACCAGCTTGGAGGTGATATCCACAATCTGGATCATGCGGTCATACGCCATGCGGGTGGGGCCGATCACGCCTAGCGTGCCAACCACTTTGCCATCCACCTCGTAGGGGCTGCTGACGATGGACAGGTCTTCAAACGGCACCACCTGGCTCTCGCCCCCGATGAAGATGCGCACGCCTTCGGCCTGGCCGGTCACGTCCAGCAGGCGCATAAGCTGGGCCTTTTGCTCAAACAGCTCAAACGCGCGGCGCAGGTGGCCCATGTCGCTCGAAAAGTCAGACACCGACAGCAGGTTGCGCTCGCCGGAGATCACCACTTCGTCTTGCGTTTCGGAGATCACTTCCGAGCTGGCATTCACCGCTGCTTGCATGAGAGTGGCAATCTCGCCGCGCAGGCTTTCTACCTCGCCTTGCAGGCGCTGGCGCACTTGCTCGATCTCCAGCCCCATGTAGCTGCTGTTCAAAAAGTTGGCCGCCTCGGCGAGCTGGCTTTGGGTGTAGTCCACCTCGGTGAAGATGACGCGGTTTTGCACATCGCCATCGGGCGCCACGATGATGACCAGCAGCCGCCGCTCCGAGAGGCGCAAAAACTCAATATGCCGGAAAGCCGATGTGCGGCGCGGCGCAATCACCACCCCCACAAACTGCGACAAGTTGGAGAGCAGATTCGCCGCGTTGCTGATGACTTTTTGCGGCTGATCGGGCGCGAGGCTGTGCGCAGCCATGTGGCCTTGCTGCACCGTGAGCATGGTGTCCACAAACAGGCGGTAGCCGCGCGCGGTGGGGATGCGCCCGGCCGAGGTGTGGGGGCTGACGATGAGGCCCAGGTCCTCCAAGTCCGACATGACGTTGCGGATGGTGGCGGGCGAGAGGTCGAGGCCGGACTCTTTGGAGAGCGTGCGGCTGCCGACGGGCTGTCCATCGGCGATATAGCGCTCTACGAGCGCCTTCATCAACATCTTGGAACGTTCATCGAGCATGCCGGTCATTTTAGTAACCTATTTAGTGTCTAATTTGCGCATGTTGTCTCTATTTAGGCATGTCGCTCTGATCGGCAAGTACCAAACCACCGGCACCAGCGCTGCGGGGGCCTCGTCCCGCAAATCGCTGGACGAGATTGCCCATTATTTGATGGACCAGGGCTGCGAGGTGGTGATCGAGGCCGACACCGCCGCCAACACGGGCCTGAGCAACTACACCACCATGGATGTGGACGGCATTGGCACCCATTGCGACCTGGCCTTGGTGGTGGGTGGCGACGGCACCATGCTGGGCATCGGGCGCCAGTTGGCGCGCTACCAGGTGCCGCTGATCGGCATCAACTCCGGGCGGCTGGGGTTTATTACCGACATCCGCTTCGAGCAATACAAAACCACACTGGCCCCCATGCTGGCTGGCCACTACGAGGTGGACGACCGCGCCCTGATGCGCGCCCGCGTGATGCGCGACGGCCACTGCGTGTTTGAGGCCGAAGCTATGAACGATGTGGTGGTGAACCGCGGAGCCACCTCGGGCATGGTGGAACTGCGCGTGGAGGTAGACGGACACTTTGTGGCCAACCAGCGGGCGGACGGGCTGATCATCGCCTCGCCCACGGGCTCCACCGCCTACGCCATGTCGGCCGGAGGGCCGCTGTTGCACCCCTCGATTGCGGCTTGGGTGATGGTGCCGATTGCGCCACATACATTGTCAAACAGGCCGATAGCCCTCGCCGATAGTGCGCACATAGCTATCGAAATCGTAGCAGGACGCGATGCCAGCGCCAACTTTGACATGCAAAGCCTGGCCAGCTTGATGCACGGCGACCGCATTGAGGTGACCCGCTCGCAGCACAAGGTGCGCTTTTTGCACCCGAAGGGCTGGACCTACTTTGACACCCTGCGCCAGAAAATGCATTGGAATGAAGGGGTGGCGTAAGCACCACCCCTATTGAAAACATGGCACTCAAGCGAATTGTTCTCAGAGACTTTGTGATCGTCAGCGAGCTGGAGCTGGACCTCGAATCCGGCTTTTCGGTGCTGACAGGTGAAACTGGCGCGGGCAAATCCATCCTGATTGATGCGCTGCAGCTCGTCACTGGCGCGCGCGCCGACACCGGCGTGATCCGCGAAGGCGCGGCCCGCACCGATGTGAGCGCTGAGTTTGACAACGCGCCCGGCCTGCAAGCTGTACTGGACGAGGCCGGGTTTGAGAGTGGCGACACCCTGCTGCTGCGCCGCACGGTAGATACGCAGGGCAAAAGCCGCGCCTGGGTGAATGGCAGCCCCGCCACCGCGCAGCAGTTGCGCACCATCGGCGAGCAGCTGCTGGACATTCACGGCCAGCACGCCTGGCAAAGCCTGACCCGGCCTGAGGCAGTGCGCGGCTTGCTGGACGCCTATGCCAAGTTGGACACCAGCGCTCTGGGCAGCCTGTGGGCCACCTGGCGCCAGACCCAACAAGCCCTCACCCAAGCCCAAGCCGCACAAGACAGCCTGCAGCGCGAGCGCGAACGTCTGGCCTGGCAGATTGGCGAGGTAGACAAGCTCAACCCCGGTACCGACGAGTGGCCCGAGCTCAACGCCAGCCATAGCCGCCTGGCCAATGGGCAGGCGCTGATTGATGCCGCCCAAGGCGCCGTCAACCTGCTGGAAGACGACGACACCAATGCGCTAGCCCCGCTGCACGCTGCCCTGCAGCTGCTGCAAGCCCAGTCGCACCTGGAAGCCGAATTCAAAGATGCCATTGAGGCCCTGAACTCCAGCGTCGCGCAGATAGAAGATACGGTACACAGCCTGCGCTCTTATGCCCGCCGCGCCGAGCTGGACCCGGAGCGGCTGGCGGAGCTGGACGAACGCATGTCGCTCTGGGTGAGCCTGGCGCGCCGCTACAAGCGCCCGCCCGAAGAGCTGGCCGAGTTGTGGGCGAGCTGGAAAACCGAGCTAGCCCAGTTGGATGCCGCCGCTGACCTGGACGGCCTGCAAGCCAAAGAGCGCAAGGCCCAAGCCGCCTTCATGGCGGAGGCCAAAGCCCTCTCCAAACAACGCGCCAAGGCCGCACCCTTGCTGGCCCAAAGCATCACCCATGCCATGCAAGGGCTGGGCATGCAAGGCGGCCGGTTTGAGGTGGCACTGGAGCCCTTGGCCCAGCCCCAGGCCAGCGGGCTGGAAGACGTGCAGTTTCTGGCCGCGGGCCATGCGGGCAGCACACCGCGCCCGGTGGGTAAGGTGGCCTCGGGCGGCGAGCTGTCGCGCATGGCGCTCGCCATTGCGGTGACCACCAGCCGCTTGGGCACCGCCCAGACCTTGATATTTGACGAGGTGGATTCCGGCGTAGGCGGCGCAGTCGCCGAAACCGTGGGCCGCCTCATGCAGCAGCTGGGCAGCGACCGCCAGGTGCTGGCCGTGACCCACCTGCCCCAAGTAGCCGCCTGCGCGCACCACCATTTGGTGGTTTCCAAGCAGCTGCAAGGCAAAGCCACCCTGAGCACCGTGGCCCCCGTGGGCGGCGAGCAGCGCGTGGCCGAAATTGCCCGCATGCTAGGTGGGGAGAAACTCTCAGGCACTACGCTGGCACACGCGAAAGAAATGTTGCAGTCAGGCCTATAAAAAATGAGCTCTCTACACACGTCGATGGAAATTGTGCTGATCACCGGCATGTCGGGTTCCGGCAAATCGGTGGCGCTTCACGCCTTGGAAGACGCAGGCTTTTACTGCGTCGACAACCTGCCGCCCGAGCTGCTGCTGCCCTTTGTGGAGCTGGAACGCCAGCACGACGCACAGCGCATCGCCATTGCGATGGATGTGCGCAGCGCGGTCTCACTGCCTTTAGTGCCCCAGCAACTGGCTGCGGTGCGGGCGCTGGGCGTGGTGGTCAAGCCTTTGTTTTTGGACTCCACCACCGACACGCTGGTGCGCCGCTACTCTGAGACCCGACGCAAGCACCCCTTGTCACAGGGTAGCTCCGACCATGGCGAGCGCGATGAGCGCCGCGCGCTGGTCGATGCGATTGAGCTGGAGCGCGAGCTGCTGGCCGACCTGCGCGAGCAGGCCCATGTGATTGACTCCAGCATCATCCGCCCCTCGCAGTTGCAGAGCTATGTCAAAGCGCTGATCGCCTCGCCCGGGGGGCAACTCACGCTGGTGTTTGAATCGTTTGCCTTCAAACGGGGCGTGCCCACCGATGCGGACTACGTGTTCGATGTGCGCATGCTGCCCAACCCGCACTACAACCCCGAGCTCAAGCACCTGACCGGGCGGGACCAGCCGGTGATGGATTTCCTGATGGCCGAAGATGCCGTGGCGCTCATGCAGCACCACATTGCCCACTTTCTGGAAAGCTGGCTCGATGCTTTGGCGAGCGACCACCGCAGCTATGTCACCGTGGCCATCGGTTGCACGGGCGGCCAACACCGCTCGGTGTTTTTGGTAGAACAACTCGCCAAGCGCTTCAGTGGTGAGTGGATCACCCTCAAGCGCCACCGCGAGATGGACGCAAGAGCCTAAAGCCCCCACGCTCCGCCGCTGCGCGGGTCGCTGCCCCCCACGGGGGCGCGTTTGGCAAAACCCCGAGTCCACGCCTTGGGGCGGCCCGGCGGCAAAACCCTCTCTAGCCTTCCAACAGCTTTCGCACAGGTGCCGGCAAGCCCGCCGCAGCCCATTCGGCGGGCGTAAACCAAGCGCCCTCGCCCAAGCCACTTGCTATTAAATCCATAGCAACTTGCGCACATTCCACCTGCGCTGGATGCATAAATAGGTCTTTATGCGTGAGCACATGGGTCACTGCGGGCAGGAAGTGCAAGTCGCCAGCAAACGCGGGCGGTAGCGCGGCGCGCAACGCGTCTTCACTCTCAAACAGCGGAAAGCACTGCAAGCCCGCCCACACACCAGGCGTGGGGCGCTTGCTCAGCCACACTGCGCCATCAACACGCCGCAACCACAAGAGCCACAGGCTCTGGCTGCTGCGCTTGAGCTTGCGGGTGCGCACCGGGTAGCGCTCGGCGTCTCCTGCCTTGGCAGCAGCGCACTGGTTTTGCACCGGGCAGAGCAAACAGCTGGGCCGCTTGGGGCTGCAAAGCGAGGCGCCCAAATCCATCATGCCCTGTGTGTAGCGCGGCATCACACGCGGGCCCTCAGTGGCCACCTCGGCCGCGCTGGGCAGCAGGGCTGTGGCCTGGTCCCACAGAGCGCGCTCATTCTTGGTGGAGGCCAGATCGGCGTCAAACCCCAGCACGCGGGTGAGCACACGCTTGACGTTGGCATCCATGATGGCCACCCGCTCGTCAAAACACAGCGAGGCAATCGCCGCAGCGGTGGAGCGGCCTATACCGGGCAAGGTGACCAGCGTGGCCGCATCGCGCGGGAAGGCACCGCCGTGCAGCTCCATGACCAGCTGGGCGCAGCGGTGCAAATTGCGGGCGCGGCTGTAGTAGCCCAGGCCGCTCCACAGGCCCATGACCTCGTCACTGCTGGCGGCGGCCAGGTCTGCCACCGTAGGGCAGCGGGCCAAAAAGCGGTCGAAATAGCCGATGACGGTGGCCACCTGCGTTTGCTGCAGCATGATCTCTGACAGCCACACCCGGTACGGGTCTTGGGTGTTTTGCCAAGGCAGGCTGTTGCGGCCATGCTGCGCCTGCCAGCGCACCACGGCGGTGGCAAAACTCGGTGTCGCCATAGTCAGACCAGTTCGACGTCGACTTCGGTCAGCGCGGTGCTGCTCTGGTGCGCCGCTACCAGGTAGGAGGTGAGCTCCATGAGCTTGTCGTCCAGCACATTCAGGGCGTTGCTCTGCAGATTGATTTCACCGATGCGGTCCTCCAGGCCACCCGCGGCCTGCGAGATGCGGTCAATCGCTTCAATACGGCGCACAAAATTGCGGCGGCGCTCGCGCAGTTGGGCATCGAGCTGCGCTGCAGACGCTTTGCTCCAGAGCTCTACATCTGCCAAGGCGGTTTCGTGGACCGTGCGCAACCGCGTGGACAAGGCGCGCACCAAGCGGTCTGCAAACTCCGGCTGGGCCAGGCGGAAGGCATTGCCCAAGCCCAAATACTGCAGGTGATTGCGTTCGATCGTGTCCAGATCCACCGTGAATCGGGCCATGTCCGGCTGCGCCGGTGGCTGCAGCGAGAAGCCGTATTCGGCGTTCAGCGCGGTAAAGCTGGCCTCCAGCATGGTCTGGATTTCGGCGCACAGGGCTTGCACCCGCTGCAGGTTGGCACGCAGGCGGTCAAAGGTTTCGCTGTAAGCCCGCTTGACGCCCAACTTGAGGCCCTTTTGCAGCAACGTGTCACCCAGCCCGGCCATTTCTTTCTTGAGCATGGCTGCGCCCAAAATGTTGAACACCTCGCGCAGCAGGCGCAGATGCACTGAGCGCACTGCATGGATCTTGGCGCCGCCCTGGTCAAACTCGGCCTGCTCTTGCGAGATGCGGTTGCGCATGTGCTTGATGACGTTGGCGTTTTTGCCCTGCAGGCTTTGCAACTCCATCATCTGCTCGGTCAGGTCGCGCTTACGGATGTTGATGACGCGACCGGTTTCAGCCCGCAAATCCGTAATTCCGCCCTTCATGGCGGAAGCCAGAATCTGCTGGCGCTTGCCCATCATGCCGTGGCCGAGCACGTCTTCGAGCACCGGCAGGCAACTCTGGCGCAGCAACGCATCGTCTTCGGTGACCTTGGCGACCAGGCCCTTCTGGGCCGACACCGCAATCACCCGCTCTTTGGAAATCCCCAAAATATCAGCGGTGCTGGTGCGCTGGCGGTCGATCTGGGTCTGAATCTGGGCGGGGGTACTGAGGGCGTCCCACAGCGTGTCGATCTTGTTGAGCACCACCAAACGCGCTTCGGGGTCGGTGGACTCGGTGATCAGGTGCTCGCGCCAGATAGCCAAGTCAGACTTGGTCACCCCGGTGTCGGCGCCCAACATGAACACCACGGCGTGGGCCTGGGGAATCAGGCTGACGGTCAGCTCCGGCTCAGCGCCGATGGCGTTCAGGCCCGGGGTGTCCAGAATCACCAACCCCTGCTTGAGCAGCGGGTGGGCAATATTGATGAGCGCATGGCGCCAGCGCGGCACTTCGACCATGCCCTGCGCGTCCACCATGGGGTTGTCTTCAGGGGCTTGGGCATTCCAGAAGCCCAAGGCGCGGGCCTCTTCTTGTGTCACCCGAATGGTTTCGGCGACTTTTTCCAAGGCCTTGGCCAGTTGCTGGGGATTGTTCACATCGAGGTCGATGCGGGTCCACTTCTCGGGCGCCATGCGCCATTCCATCAGCGCCTGGGGTTGCAGGCGGGTCTCGATCGGGAGCAGGCGCAGGCAGGGGGGCACCTCAGCGTCATAACCCATCTCAGTGGGGCACATGGTGGTGCGGCCTGCGCTGGCCGGCATGATGCGCCGGCCGTAGCCCGCAAAGAACAAGGCGTTGATCATCTCGGACTTGCCGCGCGAGAACTCGGCCACAAAGGCCACCATCACCTTGTCAGAGCGCAGCTGGGTCTCCAGGCGCAACAGGCGCTCTTCGACGCCGGCATCCAGCAACTCGTGGTCTTTCAGCCATTCGGCCAGCAGCTTCAGGCGCAGCGCAAACTCACGCCGCCATGTGCCGTGTTGGTCAAATTGATCGTTGAATGAAGTAGCCACGTAGTCCCCCGAGGAATCGGCCAATATAGCACCCCATCCAGCCCTAGCGCTTCTGGCAAATCATGCAGAAATAGGTAGACCGCTGCCCTTGCCGGATCGCTCGCACCGGTGTCGCACACACACGACAAGGCGCGCCTTCACGGCCGTAGACATTGGCCTCTAATTGAAAGTAGCCACTCTCGCCATTGGCGTTGGAAAAGTCGCGCAGCGTGCTGCCGCCCTTCTCTACCGCGCGGCTCAGCACATCCTTCACCGCCGCATGCAGCTTGGCCACGCGCGGCTTGCTGATGCTGTTGGCCGGGCTGGTGGGGCGTATACCCGCCAAGAACAAGGCCTCGGACGCATAAATATTGCCCACCCCCACCACCACCTCGCCGGCCAAGAGCACTTGTTTGATGGGGGCTTTGCGCTGCCGCAGCCCGGCCAGAAAAACGGCCACCTCAAAACCGTCACCCAAAGGCTCTACGCCCAAGTGGCCCAGCAGTTTTTGCGCAACCGGGTCTGCCTCACCCGCCGCAAACACCACAGCGCCGAAGCGGCGGGGGTCGTGCAGGCGCAGGGTGCCGAGATCGGTGACCATGTCAAAGTGGTCGTGCACACCCGCGGGCGGCAAATGCCGGTCAAAGACCACCGAACCCGACATGCCCAAGTGCACCAGCAGCAAGCCTTCGCTGAGGTCGATCAACAGATACTTGCCCCGGCGCCGGACGCCACGCACCCGCATGCCCGCCAACGATGCTGGCTCGCATTGCAATGGCCAGCGCAAAGGTTTGCCCATGTGCACTGCCTGAATCGTGGCGCCGGTGATGCGGTCGGCAAAACTCCGGCGGGTGACTTCAACTTCGGGCAATTCAGGCATGGGCGCTCTCAGATACGGGGGTTGGATTATTATGGTCTGATGCACCGCACCCAACGCCTCATCGCTATCGCTTCCGTCGTGGCCGGACTCATTCCATTCGGGTCCGCGCAGGCTGTGGCGCCGGCGCCCATCACAAACTCGGACCTCAACGCCGGGCTGATGTACCAGATCCTGGTGGCAGAAATGAGCGCCTTCAATGGCGATGAGACCAATGCGTTCTCCTTGACCCTGGATGCAGCCCGGCGCGCCAATTCACCGCGGCTGTACGAGCGGGCGGTAGAGCTGGCCCTACGCGCCCGAAGCGCGGACTTTGCGCTGGAGGCCGCCCGTGCCTGGCAGCGGGGGTTCCCAAGCTCGAAAGATGCCAATCGCTACATCTTGCAAATATTGATAGGCACGAACCGCCTGTCTGAACTGACCGAACCACTCAAACGCGAACTCCAAGGCCTCTCGGGAAAGGACCGGGTAGGCACTATTAATGTGTTGCCACGCTATTTCCAGCGGGTAACCGATAAAACACTGGCCGCAGCGGTGCTCGAACAGGCGCTGGCAGCAGACCTGCCCACCACGCTCTACGGACCCGCGGCGTGGAGCGCTGTCGGCGTGATGCGAATCGGCGCTGGCAACCTGCCCGGCGCGCTGGATGCAGCCCAACGTGGCGCCGCGCTGGATGCCAACGCGGAAGAGCCGGCAGTACTCGCCCTGAATTTGATGGATGCCAAAGCGCCCGCCGCCGAGGCGATCGTGCGCAAGTACTTGGCTGGCAATGCGCTACCCGAAATCCGCATGGGCTACGGGCGGGCCTTGATAGGTGCGCAGCGGTTTGCCGAAGCACTCACCCAAATGCAGCTGATCAACACGCAAAAGCCGGATTTTGCGGATGCTTGGTTGGTACGTGGGTCTCTGGAAATCCAGGACAAAGGCCCGGCCGCGGCAGAGAAATCACTCAAGCAATACCTGAGCCTGCTCCCCGCCGAACAAGACCCCAATGACGAGACCGAAACCGGACGGGGCGCGGTACAAGCCTATTTATTGCTCGCCCAGATTGCAGAACTGAACGGCAAGCCCGACGAAGCCAACGCACTCCTGCAACGGATCAAAAGCCCCCAAGACGCCTTGCGGGTGACTGTGCGCCGCGCCACGCTGCTGGCCCGCCAGGGCAAGCTGGATGAAGCCCGTGCCGCGATCCGCAACGCCCCTGAGCGACAAGCCGATGACGCCCGCACCAAGCTGGCCACCGAAATCCAGCTGCTCCGCGACTACAAGCAAATGAGCGAGGCCTACACCTTGCTCACAACCGCGGTGCAGACCTACCCGGATGACAACACCTTTGCCTACGACTTGGCCATGGTGGCAGAAAAACTCGGTCGACCTGAGGAGATGGAAACCCTGCTGCGCAAGCTGATTGCCAAAGCGCCGGACTACCACCACGCGTACAACGCATTGGGCTATTCCTTGGCGGACCGTGGCATACGCCTGCCAGAGGCGCGGCAACTGATCCAAAAGGCGTTGGAGTTTGCACCCGCAGACCCCTTTATCGTCGACAGCCTCGCGTGGGTGGAGTTCCGCAGCGGCAATCTCCCCGAAGCACAGCGCCTATTGCAGCAAGCCTATGCCAGCCGGCAGGACGCAGAAATAGCAGCCCATTTGGGCGAAGTGCTGTGGGTCTCAGGGCAGCGCGAAGCGGCTACCAAAATTTGGCAGCAGGGCTTGGAACTGCAAAAAGACAACGAAACCCTGCGCGAGACCATCCAGCGGCTGAACCCGTCCTTATGAGCTGGGGAATCCGGACCCGAGCGCGCCTCACGCTCTGGATTGCTATTTTTTTGATAGCAGGTTGCGCACATAAACCGGGCGCGAACAGCACTTTTCCTGCTGAATCGCAGTGGAGCGGCAGACTGGCCCTCAAAGTGCAGAGCACGCCACCCCAAGCCTTCAGCGCCGACTTTGAATTGGGTGGTTCAGCCGAAGCAGGCCAGCTGGCCTTTTACACCCCCCTCGGCACTACTGCGACAAAGCTGCAATGGGCGCCCGGCACCGCAACCCTCGCGGCAGAAGGACAAATCCGCCAGTTTGACTCTGTCGAGGCACTGGTGCAGCAGGCTACCGGCGCCGAGCTCCCGGTGCAAGCGCTGTTTGATTGGCTCCGGGGTACGGCTACGCCCGTGCCAGGCTGGTCCGTGGACCTGAGTACCCTAGAGCAAGGTCGATTAACGGCCCAGCGCGATGACCCATCGCTGCCGCGTGTTGAGTTGCGAATCATTCTGCAGCCCTGAACGACGCACCCTGCAGCGCAGATAATCGCCGCCATGCAGTCGCTCTACGACATCCCCGCCCCCGCCAAGCTCAACTTGTTCCTTCATATCGTGGGTCGCCGCGAGGATGGATATCACCTGTTGCAGTCCCCCTTTATGCTGATTGATTGGAGTGACACCCTCCACTTCGACCTGCGCAGTGATGGCGGTATCAGCCGCGAGGATCTGAGCTGGGCCTTGCCGGAAGACGATCTCGTACTCCGCGCAGCCCGCGCCTTGCAGCAAGCCACCGGCTGCGCCTTGGGTGCCCACATCGGCATCCACAAATCCATCCCGGCGCAAGCAGGCATGGGCGGAGGGTCTTCGGATGCAGCGTCTACGTTGCTGGTCTTGAATCGCCTGTGGAACTTGAATCTGCCGCTGCCTGCGCTGCTAGCGATCGGCCTGAAACTGGGTGCAGATGTGCCCTTTTTCCTCGGCGGAAAGAACGCGTGGGTAGAAGGCATCGGAGAAAAACTGACCCCCATCGACATCCCGGTTTCGCCTTGGTTGGTCGTGAAACCCGGGGCCGGTTTAGAAACAAAACGAATTTTTTCCGATCCAAGCTTGAAACGTGATTCAGAGTGCGCTACAATCTATGGCTTCGCTGCACACACTTTCGAAAATGTCTTAAAGACAACAAGAAATGATTTGCAGGCCATAGCCCAGACGCTGTGCCCGGAAATGAACCAAGCCCTTCAGTGGCTGAATTCAAAAGGTCTCAGTGGTCGAATGACTGGTTCAGGAAGCGCAGTTTTTGCGCACTGCACTCAGGACATCGAAATGGGTAATGCGCCTACTGATTGTCAAGTCAGGTTGTGCAGTAGTTTGGATGTTCACCCCCTTCAGGGATGGGCACCCAGCGATGGTTTATCGGTGGGTAGCGTTTAGCTACCAACCCGTGTAGGGGAGTCGCCAAGTTGGTTAAGGCACTGGATTTTGATTCCAGCATGCGAAGGTTCGAATCCTTCTTCCCCTGCCAAATTGCTGTTCGGGCCGGTCCCGATTCAGCATGCGATCTGTGAAAAAATAAACCCACTCTCTTCGCTGGACCTCCCCACATGCAGGCATTCACACCCCCTGATTTCATGGTTTTTACCGGCAATGCCAATCCTGGCATGGCGGAAGACATTTCCAAGCACCTCGGCATTTCCCTCGGTGCAGCCACCGTCGGTCGCTTCTCGGATGGCGAGGTCACGGTAGAGATCAACCAAAACGTTCGCGCCCGCGACGTGTTTGTGGTCCAGAGCACTTGCGCTCCCACTAACGAAAATCTGATGGAACTGCTGATCATGGTCGATGCACTCAAGCGTGCGTCTGCTGAGCGCATCAGCGCCGTGATTCCCTACTTCGGTTATGCACGTCAAGACCGTCGTCCCCGCTCTGCCCGTGTGCCTATCACTGCCAAAGTGGTCGCCAACATGTTGCAAGCCGTGGGCGTAGACCGCGTGCTGACCATGGATTTGCACGCTGACCAGATCCAGGGTTTCTTTGATATTCCGGTGGACAACATTTACGCGTCCCCCGTGCTGCTGGGCGATTTGCGCCAGAAGAACTACAGCGATCTGATCGTGGTGTCGCCCGACGTAGGTGGCGTGGTGCGTGCCCGCGCTCTGGCCAAGCAGTTGAACTGCGACATGGCCATCATCGACAAGCGTCGCCCCAAGGCCAACGTGTCTGAAGTCATGCACGTGATCGGCGAGATTGAAGGCCGCAACTGCGTGATCATGGACGACATGATCGACACCGCCGGCACTTTGGTGAAGGCCGCTGAAGTATTGAAAGCCCGCGGCGCGAAGAAGGTGTATGCCTATTGCACACATCCCATCTTCTCCGGCCCGGCCATCGAGCGTATCGCTGGTGGTGACGCCCTCGACGAAGTCGTGGTGACCAACACCATTCCTTTGAGCGCTGCCGCCGCGCAGTGCACCAAAATTCGCCAACTCTCCGTGGCTCCGCTGATCGCCGACACGATCCAGCGGATCGCCAAGGGAGATTCGGTCATGAGTTTGTTCACCGAGTAACACTACCCGGTGCAAAAAGCAGATATTGCCGGCGCTGTGCCGGCGATGTCTTTTTAAAGTCGGAGTCACACTGGTCGCGGTGGACTCTTTTAGGAGTTGAATATGAAATTTGTCGCTTTTGAGCGCGCTAAGCAGGGCACGGGTGCGAGCCGCCGTCTCCGCGTTACCGGTCGTACACCTGGCATCGTTTACGGTGGCACTGGCGAACCCCTCTTGGTTGAGCTGGATCACAATGCTTTGTGGCACGCCATCAAGAAAGAAGCTTTCCACTCCACTATCCTGGACATGGAATTCAACGGCAAGGAAAGCAAGGTTCTGTTGCGCGACGTGCAAATGCACCCCTACAAGCAATTGATCCTGCACATTGACTTCCAACGCGTGGAAGCCAACACCAAGCTGAGCATGCGCGTTCCTTTGCACTTCAGCGGCCAGGAAAACTCGCCTGCAGTGAAGACCGATTCCTGCTTGATCAACCACGTGATCACCGAGCTGGAAGTGGCTTGCTTGCCTGCCGACCTGCCTGAATTCATCGCTGTGGACCTGAGCGGTCTGGTGAAGGGCAAGTCCTTGCACGTGAACGATCTGGCTATGCCCAAGGGAACTGTTGCTGTGACTCACGGCAAGCCAAACCCCGTGGTTGTGTCCGTGGTCGCTCCTGTGGAAGAAGTGATTGCACCCGTTGCAGCTCCCGCTGCTGATGCCAAGGGCAAAAAAGGTAAGAAGTAATTAACGCTTTGCGTTGAGGACTTAAGAACGGCCCACCTCGGTGGGCCGTTTGCATTGGGGCGCCCTCTGCAGCCCCGATTGTGAGCCATAATTTTTAGCATGATCAAACTATTTGTCGGCCTGGGCAACCCGGGTACGGAGTACGAAGGCACTCGCCATAACGCCGGCTTCTGGTGGGTTGATGCCCTCGCGCGTGAACTCAAGCTGAATCTCTCGATGGACAAGGGCTACCACGGTCTCGTGGCCCGCACCACCCTGCAAGGCCAGACGGTCTGGTTGCTAGAGCCGCAAACGTTCATGAACCTGTCCGGCAAGTCGGTGGGCGCGCTGGCCCGCTTTTTCAAAATAGCGCCCCAAGAAATTCTGGTGGTTCACGACGAGCTGGACGTGGTGCCCGGCGAAGCCAAGCTCAAGTTCGGTGGCAGCCACGCCGGACACAACGGCTTGCGAGACATCCATGCCCAGCTAGGCACCGGTGATTACTGGCGCTTGCGCCTGGGCGTAGGACATCCCGGCGTGAAATCAGAAGTCGTGCACTGGGTCCTCAAAAAACCATCGCTCGACCATCGTATTGCCATCGACCAAAGCATTGACCGTTCGCTCAAAGCACTGCCGCACTTGTTGGCTGGGGACATGGACAAAGCCACGATGCTTATCCACACCAGCAAGCCCCCTCGCCCTAAGCCGCCACGCCCCGCTACCCCACCGGTACCAGCTGCAGATGCGGCGGGCGCACTATCCGCAGTGCCAAACATATCCACGGTGCAAAACACCCCCTGAGCCCCCTGCCCCACCGGAGACCTGTATGAGTCACGCCATCGCCTTTGCTATCGTTTTTGCAGCATTAACCGCAACAGGAACGGCGACTCAAGCCCAAAAAGTCTACAAGTGTGGCAACACCTACAGCCAGACTCCCTGTGGCGATGGCAAAACGCTGGACACATCGGCGCCGGATGCGAGCACAGACGTTGCACGCAAACAAACGGTAGACAAAGAAAACAAGCGCCAATTGGCGGCAGCCAAAGCGCTGGAAAAAGAGCGCCTCGCCACTGAAGCGGAGGTCAGAAAGCGCCACGCACTGGAGGCCAAAGCCTTGGAGCAAGAGAAAGCCCTTACCGCAAAAGGCTCAGGCAAAGACAGCGCAAAGAAGAAAGAGGGACCGCAGTTCTTTACTGCCAAGCAGGTCCCACCTGCAAAGCCTTAACAGCCCGGGGTGACCGCTAGCCTGCTAGCCCTCAGGCAGGCTTGATCGCCGCAGCCTGCAAGCGCAGGTACTTTTGCATCAAAGTTTCTTTGCTTTCGGTGAAATCGGGGTTCACCGGAATGCAAGACACGGGGCACACCTGTACGCACTGGGGCTCGTCGAAATGCCCAACGCACTCGGTGCATTTATGCGGATCGATTTCGTAAATCTGCTCACCCAGGTAGATGGCCTCATTCGGGCATTCGGGCTCGCATACATCGCAGTTGATGCATTCGTCGGTAATTAACAGTGCCACAGCAGTTCGCGCTCCATGGCAGGATTATCGCCTCAGGGGCTCAAGCCCTCGTCGTCAGCGGGGAGTTTGACGATCACCACCGGCACGGTGCTGGTCCGCAGCACTTCGTTGGCGACTGATCCGACCAAACCGGACCCGAGTGCCCCGGCACTCTCAGCGCCCATCACCACCAGATCGACGCCATGCCGTTCACCGACCTCGATAGCCATGTGCGCTGGGTCGCCGGTCGCAACTTCGCAGACACACTCCACTCCGGCAGCGCTCAGCAGAGCGCGCGCTGGCTCGATGCAGTGCATGCCGGCATCGGTGCTGACCTGACTCAATACATCGGCGTCGTGTGCCACTACCAGCTCATAAAGATTGGCAGGCTCCTGGACATTGACCAACACCACCTCGACCGGCAGGCCTTGGTCCCTGGCGGCTAGCACCCAGTGAACGGCCTCCATCGACAACTCCGAACCGTCAACCGGCAACAGGACTTTCATGGCAGGCTCCTTGAAGGGTCAGGGTGTCAAGCGGTCCATCAAGCGGGCATGAACCACCGGGGCCACGAAGGCGGCAACGTCGCCCTTGAGCGTGGCAATCTCCCGGACCAGCGTACTCGAGATGAATTGAAAACGCGAGTCCGGCGTGAGGAAAACCGTTTCTACATCAGGGGCTAAAGACTTATTCATGCCGGCGAGTTGCGCCTCGTAATCGAAGTCGGTCACCGAACGCACGCCACGCACCATGGCGCGGGCACCATGGGCGACTGCGAAGTCGCGCACCAAGCCACTGAAGCTCTCTACCTGCACGTTGTCGAGCGGCTGGAACACTTCGCGCGCCATCGCCAAACGCTCGTCGAGACTGAAAAGCGTCTTCTTGTGGTGGGCAACCGCCACTGCCACGATGACCGTCCCGAAGAGACGGGATGAGCGACGGATCAGGTCCTGGTGGCCCAAAGTAATAGGGTCAAAGGTTCCGGGAAAAACAGCAATCGTGGCTTGGGGCATGGCAGGGCCTTCTCAAAGGGGCTTAGGGAGCGACCAGCGCTTGCAACAGGTGAGCATGGACCGCGCCCGCCTTCAGATGCCGGTAGACGCGCAGTCCATATGCGCTCAAGGCCTCATCGGTGTAGGCGGCGGGGGACTCCAGATACACCCAGCCACCAGCTGCCAACGCATGGGCACAGGCACCCAGCGCGGGCTCAAACAAGGGTGCATCAAACGGCGGATCGATAAAAATCACATCCAAGCTTGCGGGTGCCGCCTGCCGGATCGCCGCAATGCCGTCACCGCGTTGCACCAGCACCATGCCGGCATTGAGCTGGGATTGGGTCTTTTTGAGCTGGTCGATCAGGGCGGTGTCTTGCTCGATCAGTGTCACTTGCTTGGCGCCGCGCGAGGCGGCCTCAAAACCCAAGGCGCCGGTGCCGGCAAAGGCATCCAGACAGCGCAAGCCGGTCATGTCCTGGCCCAGCCAGTTGAACACGGTTTCACGGACCCGGTCCGGCGTGGGGCGCAGGCCCGGCTTGTCGGCGACCTTGAGTTTGGTGCGTTTCCAGAGTCCGCCAATGATGCGGATTTCGTGGCTCTGAGCCGCCCGGGGGCGTGGGGGGCGCTTGGCGGCGCCTGTAACACCGCGGGGAGATGTGGTTTTAGAGGAAGCTTTGGCGTTCATGGAGTGAGCTTACCGCACCGGATCCGGCGCCCCCAGCAACACGGTAGCCATCCGGTCGGGCTGCAGCACACGGGCCATGGCTGCGCGCACGTCTGCCGCCGTCAGCTTGTCGATCTGCTGGGTCCAGGTGTCCAGGTAATCGAGCGGCAGGCGGTTCCAGGCGATGTTGGCCACGTTGTCCAGCAACTTCTTGTTGCTGTCGATCCGCAGCGCAAAGCCGCCCATCAAGTTGTCTTTGGCGGCTTGCAGCTCCTTGTAAGACGGGCCTTGCGCAACAAACCGGCTCAGCACCTCCCGCACCAAGGACAGGGCCTGCTCTGCCTGGTCGGGCCGCGTCTGAAGGCCGACGGTAAAGGCACCTGCGTGCAGACCTGGTGCAAAGAAGCTGTACACGCTGTAGGTCAAGCCTCTTTTTTCGCGCACCTCTTCGGTCAATCGTGCGGTGAAACCGCCGCCCCCCAGAACGTGGTTGCCCACCGTCAGCGCAAAGAAATCAGGATCGTTGCGCTTGAAGCCGGGTTGCCCCACCAGCACATGGGCCTGGGCAGAGGCAAACGCAATCCGCTGGTCGCTGGCGGCCGCCAAGGGCTGCACCTCCGGCACCGGCGGTGGTTTCACACAGCCGGCTTGGGGCAAGCGGGCCAGCAACTTGGTCACCAGTGCGTCGGCCTGTGTCCGGTTCAGCGCACCCACGATGCTGACCTGGACCGCACACGCCCGCAGAACACGGGCATGTAAGTCGCGCATGTGCTGCACATGGGTGCGGAGCAAGCTGGCCTCGGTCGGTTCATAACCATAGGGGTGGTTGCCATACACCGCGCGGTTAAAAGCGCGGGCTACCAATGTGGCGGGCCGGGTGTTGGCCTCCTTGAGGCTGGCAATCAGCTTGGGCCGGTCACGCAACCACGGCGCCTCCGGAAACGCCGGCTCGCCAATCTGACGCGCAGCCAGCGCAACCGCTTGATCCAGGATATCGGGATAGGTCAGAGACCTCAGCGCGAAGCTCATGCGGTCGGCGCTCGCGCTGCCACCGAAAGAAGCCCCCAAATCCGCCCACGCCTCGCTGAGTTGGTTTTCATCCAGCGCCGGGCCGGCATGGCTGGCGCGCACACCGTTAGAGGTGCTACTTGCCATCAGATTCGCCAGACCGGGCTGGTCGGCCGGGTCGCGCCGGCTGCCGGCATCCAGATCAATTTGCACATCCACCATCGGGATGGCCGGGCTCTCGACCAGAAACACCCGGGCACCTTGGGGCTGCGTCCAGTGCTGGATCGGAATGCCCGCCCATGCCAAATTTATACAAAAAATGCCTATAGCGCCCGTAATCATCGCGCGAGAAGCTATCAATTTAGGAGTATTCATGGTGTCGTGTAGTGCTCAGTGCCGCATGCCGGCCGCCGGCGACCGGGGCTTGCGCGCCATCTCCAAAGGCTGGGGAATCAGGGTGGCAACCGTCAGCGCATCGTCCCCGAAGTAACGTGCAGCAGCAGATTGCACCTGCACCGCACTCACCCCGCGGAGCCGCTCCAGCAGCACCGTGTCGCTGCCCAAGGCAAATCCGTTGATCCAACTCACCCCCAACAAGCGGGCCTGGTTAAACACACTGTCTTGCTTGTAGACCTCACCGGCAACCCAACGGTTTTTCACACGCAGCAGCTCGGCCTCGGTGACCCCCTCCTTGGCCACCAAGGCGATCTGGGCGCGCAAGGCGGCCTCCACCTCTGCCGCGGTCTTGCCCGCCGCAGGTACCCCGTAGAGCGTGAAGAGCTGTGGCCCCCGGGCGGTCAGCCCGTAATAGGCGCCGGCGCTATCGGCCACCGAAGGCTCGGTCAATGTCAAGGCCCGCGGGAGCCGCGCACCGTCGTAGCCCGACAACACGGCAGAGAGCACCGTCAAGGCCAAAGCGTCTTCGCTAGGCGCATCCATGGGCACGTTCGCTAGGGCAGGGAGCCCCTCCGGCCGCAAACCAGGCACCTTGAAGGACAGCGCCACATAGGCCTGCTCTGCCGGGGCCTTGAGGGCCAAGCGCCGCAAGCCGGCCTGCTCCGGCTCGGTGCGGGGTTTGCGCAGGGGCACCGCACGCGCAGGCAGGCTGCCGTAATACTTTTCGGCCAAAGCCCGCACGGCATTCACCTCCACATCCCCGGCCACCACCACGGCGGCGTTGGTGGGGGTGTACCAGCGGCGGTAAAAGTCGCGCGCGTCCTCCGGCTGCAAGCTCTCCAGATCGCTCATCCAGCCCACAATCGGGCGGCGATAGGGGTCTGCTTGGTAGGTCACACCGTCCATCGCTTCGTGCAGGCGCGCATGGGGTTTGTCTTCGGTGCGCAGGCGGCGCTCTTCTTTGACCACCTCCAGCTCCTTGCGGAAATCTTCATCGGTCCAGGTGCTGTTGGCAAAGCGGTCGGCCTCGAGGCGCATCACATCCTCCAGCCGCTGGGAGGGGATCTGCTGGAAGTACCCGGTGTAGTCTTTGCTGGTAAACGCGTTTTCACGCCCGCCCAAGGCCGCTACTTGGCGGGAAAAATCGCCTGCTTTGACCGTGGGTGTGCCTTTGAACATCATGTGCTCCAAGACATGGGCCACCCCACTGCTGCCATCGACCTCGTCCATCGAACCCACCCGCACCCACAGCATGTGGACCGCAGTGGGCGCGCGCCGGTCGGGCTTGACGATCAGGGTCATGCCGTTTTTCAAAGTGAACTGCTGCGCCAGCGGTGCGGCCACAGAAACCGGGGGGTTCGATTGGCCCAATGCCAACGGGCTCGCACTGATCAGCACCAGTGCACAAGCCCCTGCCGACCACGAAATGCAGGCGCGCCGCAGTGCGCCCGTCAGGTGAAATGGGTGTTTCATAGAATGCTGTGATTCTAGAAACGCACTCATGTTCAGTTTTTTCAAAAAGAAATTCTTTTCCTCGACGACTCCGGCCCCTGAAGCGGTAGCGCCCGACGCGCCTCTGGCCGCCGAATCCCCATCGCCAGCCGCCCCGGCACTGCCCACGGCTTCTGCCCCGGCCACGCCAGCTGCATCGCCCGCCGCGCTGCCTGACACAGCCCCAGCTGTACCTGTACCCGCAGCGGTGAACACTGCACCAGCCAGCCCTGCGGCGCCCGCCGTTGTTGCAGCGGCACCCGTGCAGGCCGTGCAAACAGCACCCGCTTCGCCGCCGCCTGCCTGGGGCACTGGCTCGCTGATTGGCAGCGCCTTGGTGGCGCCGATTGAGATCCCCGAGCCACCGGCTACACCGCCTGAGCGCCAGAAGTGGCTCGACAAGCTCAAAGCCGGTCTGGGCAAAACCGCGAGCAGCATCTCCGGTGTTTTCGTCGGCACCCAGATTGATGAGGCGCTTTACGAAGACCTCGAAGGCGCCCTGCTGATGGCCGATGCGGGCGTATCCGCCACCGAGCACCTGACGGCGGCCCTGCGCCGCAAAGTCAAAGCGACCGGCGTGACCCACCCGACGGCGCTGAAAAATATTTTGATTGCCGAGCTCACCGAGCTGCTGCAACCCCTGCAAAAGTCCCTGGTGATCGGCGAGCACACGCCCACCGTGGTGATGGTGGCAGGCGTCAACGGTGCGGGCAAAACCACCAGCATCGGCAAGTTAACCAAGCATTTGGCCGACAGCAACGCGAGCGTCTTACTGGCAGCTGCAGACACCTTCCGCGCAGCAGCGCGAGAGCAGCTCACCGTCTGGGCTGACCGCAACACGGTCGAGATCGTCAGCCAAGAAGGTGGCGACCCCGCTGCGGTGAGCTACGACGCGGTCACCGCCGGCAAAGCGCGCGGCAAAGATGTGGTGCTGGTCGACACCGCGGGCCGATTGCCCACCCAACTGCACCTGATGGAAGAGTTGAAGAAGATCAAACGCGTGATCGCCAAAGCCGACGGCACTGCCCCGCACGAAGTGCTGCTGGTGATCGATGGCAACACTGGCCAGAACGCAGTGCAGCAGGTCAAAGCGTTCGACGACGCGCTCGGCCTCACCGGCCTGATCGTTACCAAGCTGGACGGCACCGCCAAGGGCGGCGTGCTGGCGGCCATCGCCCGCGAGCGGCCGATTCCGGTGTACTTCATCGGGGTGGGCGAGAAGCTTGATGAGCTGGAAACCTTCAACGCTCGGGAATTTGCACAAGCCTTGCTGGCTTAACCCCTGATACCCGCAGTGTAAGAAAACGGGGTTATTTTCCGACTCATGTTTTTTTAGGACGCTCCGCACCATGACTCTTCGCATCGCACGTCGCCAACTGATCGCCGGCACTGCTGCCGCACTCGCGCCTCCCGCCTTCGCCCAATCCACCCCCGCCTGGTCTGCCATTGAAGCCAAAGCCAAAGGGCAAACGGTGTACTTCAATGCTTGGGGCGGGTCGGAGACCATCAACGCTTACATCCAGTGGGCCGCGGGCGAGGCGCAAAAGCGCTTTGGCGTGACAGTGCAGCACGTCAAAATTGCCGACGCACCCGACATGATCAAGCGGGTGCGCAACGAAAAAGCCGCTGGCAAAACCAATGGCAGCGTGGACATGGTGTGGATCAACGGTGAAAACTTTTTGACCATGAAGCGCGAGGGCCTGCTCTTCGGGCCCTTTGCAGAAAGCCTGCCCTCGTATGCCAAAGTGGACGTGCAAGGCAAACCCACCACCCGCCTCGACTTTGCCGAGCCTACCGATGGCCTGGAGGCTCCCTGGGGCATGGCACAGCTGACCTTCATGGTCGACAGCAAGCGCACCCCCAAGCCGCCACAAAACCTGGCCGAGCTGCAAGCCTTTGCCAAATCCAACCCCGGCCGCGTGACCTACCCGCGCCCGCCCAACTTCCACGGCACCACCTTCTTGAAGCAAGTGCTGATGGATGTGAACGCCAACCGCGACGCGCTCTACAAACCAGTCACCCCAGACGCGTTTACCAAAGCCACCGCCCCCCTGTGGGCAGCGCTGGACCAGATGCACCCGCACCTGTGGCGCGGCGGCAAGCAGTTCCCCAACAACGCCGAGGCGATCCGCCAGATGCTGGCCGATGGCGAAGTGGCGATTGCAATCACCTTCAACCCCAACGACGCTGCGAACGAAATCGCCGCCAAGCGCCTTCCTGCGAGCATCACCAGCTATCAATTCAGTAGCGGAACAATTGGTAATACGCACTTCGTCGCGATTCCTGTGAACGCGACTGCCAAAGAAGGCGCGCAGGTATTTGCCAACTTCTTGCTCAGCGCAGAGGCGCAAGCCCGCAAGGCTGACATTTCTGTCTGGGGCGACCCGACGGTGCTCGCGCTCGACAAGCTCAGCGCCAGCGAGCGCGCTGCATTCGCGGCCAAGCCTTTGCCCGGCCAAGTAGAAAAGCCGGCACCTGCTATTCCAGAGCCCCACGGTAGCTGGGTGGATGCGCTGGAAAAGGAATGGACCAAGCGCTACGGGGCATGAGAAATAGTTCGCAGATCGGCGAACTATTTCGAGTGTTTGTAAGCAATTGCTAGACAGACCCACGGCTTAAGCGTTTCAATGCGTCTGGGCCAGTTGGCGGCCTTTTATTTGGATCTGTCTGTATGTCTTACCTCACCCGTTCTACCCACGCCGCGCGTCTGTGCACCACAGTTGCCGCCCTCGCCCTCACCGGCGCATTGCTGAGCGCTTGCCAGCAGGCGCCAGTGGTGCCAGCCACCCCCGTGTACAACGGGCCGACCTTGCCGATTACCCAGTCGGAGCGTGGTGTTCAGATTTTTCTGCCGAGCTCGGCCTTGTTTGAGTCGGGCAAGTCCAGCCTGAACGTCACAGAGTCCTCTGCCTATTTGCAGCGTGTTGCAGTGTTGATCAACACCAAGACCGACAAAAATGTGATCCTCGAAGGCCACACCGACAACCTCGGCAACGAAGCCCTGAACCAGGAGCTCTCGGAAGCCCGTGCCCGTAGCGTGCGCGAAGCCTTGATCGCCCAAGGCATTGATGCCAAGCGCCTGAGCACCGCAGGCTACTCGTTCAACCGCCCTGTGGCCTCCAACGCCAACGACGAAGGCCGCAAACTCAACCGCCGTGTCGAGGTGGTGATCCTGGAAGAAAAAGTGGAAAACATCACCCGTGGAGAAGCGCCCAACGCCTTCGAGAACGCCTGGGACCGCCTCAAAGCCATGATGGACAAGGGCTTGATTCAACCCGTGATGGGCAAATGATGGGAGCGCCCGGCATGCTGCGTCGCACTTTCGCCCGTCAACTGGCTACTGGTGTGGCGGCGGCCTCCGCCCTCGCCCTCTCAGGCACGGCCGCCGCGCAGGCCACACCCCGGCGCACCGGCAAGCTCGGGCTTGTTCTGGGTGGTGGGTCCGCGCGCGGGTTTGCGCACATCGGTGTGCTCAAGGCGCTGGAAGAGAGCGGCTACAAGCCCGATGTGGTGGTCGGCACCAGCGCCGGCTCTCTGGTGGGCGCTTTCTATGCGGCGGGTTTCAGCCCCTGGCAAATGGAAGAAGTCGCCCTCAAGGTGCGTGATATCGATGTGGCCGACTTCAACTCGGCCAACAAACGCGGCATGTTCGCGGGCGAGGCGCTGCAAAAGCTGATCAACGAATACGTGCGCAACCAACCGATTGAAAAGCTCAAGCTCACGTTTGGCGCCGTGGCCACCAACCTGAACAACGGTGACGCGGTGCTCTTGCGCTCCGGCGATACCGGCCAGGCGGTGCGAGCGTCGAGTGCGATTCCGGGCGTTTTTGTGCCGGCCGTTGTGGGCGGTGTGGAGCTGGTCGATGGTGGCTTGGTGAGCCCCCTGCCGGTGCGGTTTGCGCGCACTCTGGGCGCCAGCCAGGTCATTGCAGTGGACGTGGGCACCAAACCCCAAAACAACGTGGGCCATGGCCTCTACGAAGTCATCTTGCAGTCGTTTGAAATCATGGGCCGCGCACTGACCAATCTGGAGGCCAAAGAAGCCGACGTGTTGATCCGGCCGGACACTGCCCGCTTCAGCAGCACCGACTTCGGTGCACGCAAAGACCTGATCCAGGCAGGCTATGTGGCCGGGCGAGCAGCCGTGGCAGAGATGAAAAGCAAGATTCCCCCCAACGCCCGGGGCAACTGAACCGGCTGGCGTGCCACCGCGGCCGCTTAGCACGGCGGCGGCACCCGGCCCTGGCCACGGAGCCACAATAGCGCTATGCCGCCTACTGCCCCACCTTCCTCTGCGCCGGTCGTCAGCGCATCGCACATGCTCCGCACACACCACATCAGTCTTGCACTGGTGATAGGGGGCGTGACTCTGGCCTTGTTGCTCGGGAGTTGGGCGGAATACAACCGCCAGAAAAGGGCCCTAAGCTGGGCACTCAGTGCCCAAGGTGAGCAGCTACAAACCGCACTCAACGGGCCGCTGGATGCCGCACGCCAGCATGTGGCCGGCATGCGCCAGAGCGCCGAGCGCAACCTGCGCCAAGCAGGTTTTGTGGATGCCAGCCTGGCCGAGCGCCTGGAGCGCCGCAACCTCGCGCCACTGCGGGATGCGCCTTGGGACCGGATGCCGCAAGACCTGGTCAAAGACATGGGTTCCATCCATGTGAACCCCAGCGCAGGCGGGGATTACCGGCGCGAGCTCAATGCCCCTTTGGGGGCGCTCGGGCAGGTCGTTGCCGCCCACAACACCCAATCCCGCTTGGTGTGGAGCTATTTTTACGATGCGCCGCAGCGCTGGCGCTGGGTGTACCCCGCGCAATCGCGCGATGAGGTGTTTGCCGCCACCGGCAAATCCGACATGGGCACCGCGCTCGCCGTGTTCTGGGAGGCACAAGGCGCCCGCCCCGTAGAGGCAGCCGGCCCAACCCGCAACCCGCAAAAAGAACCGGTCTGGACCCTGCCCCATACCGACACGCTCAAGGGCATTCCGGTGGTGTCTGTGCTGGCGCCGGTGTACGCCGGCAACGCCTATGTAGGCGTCATGGGAACCGACTTGGCAGTCGACGCGCTCAACGCCGTCATGCAACAACACCCGCTGACGCTGGGCCAAGCCTGGGTCATCGACACCGAAGGCCGCACCCTGGCCGCCAGCGACAGCAAAGCGGCGCTGCCTGCGGGCCCCTACACCACCGAGGCCGGCTGGCTCCGGTTCGCGTTACGGGGCTCGCCCTTCAGCCTGGTGATTTACCAGCCGGCGGAAGCCGTGGCATCGCAAGCACTGAGTAAAACCTGGCCCATGATGTTGACCGGCCTCCTCGGGCTGCTGGCCACTGCAGGCACTGCGCTGTGGCTGAGCCGGCGCTTTACGCAGCCGGCCTTGCAGTTGGCCGACTATGTCCAGAACGCCGAGGGGCCCAACATCAAGCGCCCACCCAAGGTACCGGCCCTGTGGAAGCCCTGGTTTGTGCGGGCAGGACGCGCCGCCATCGACCGGCGGGACCAGCTGATGCACCACCACCAACGCAGCAGCCAACTGGAAAAGCGCGTGGCACAGGTCGAGGCTCAAGCCCGCACTAGTGGCAGCACCAACGACAACCACAGCAAAATCTAAATGCATTCGCCCGAGCTTCGGGCTCTCAGGGAAACACGCTTTGAAGAAAATTGTGAACCTCCTTTTGGGGGTTGTGGGCTGCGCCACGCTGTATCTGCTCTTGTGGCCAGTCCCGGTGAGCCCCGTGGCGTGGGATGCGCCCACTGCACCCGGCTATCAAGGCGCCCACGCCGTCAACGATCGGCTAAGCGGTTTAAAAATGATCGACCTGCGCGGCGAAGTGGGGCCGGAACATATCCAGTTCGGCCGCGACGGCAAGCTCTACACGACGGTGGCCAGCGGCAATATCTTGCGCATGGAAGCCGATGGCAGCGCGCAGCAGGTGTTTGCCAACACGGGTGGCCGCGTGCTCGGTTTTGACTTTGATGCAGAGGGCAACCTGATTGCGGCGGATGCGTTCAAAGGGCTGCTGTCCATCGCGCCGGACGCCAAAGTGACCGTGCTCACCGACACGGTGAACGGCGACCCGATCCGCTATGCAGATGCGGTGGTGGTCGCTCAAAACGGCAAGATGTATTTCAGCGATGCCTCCACCCGCTTTGCACCCAAAGACTGGGGTGGCACCTTCGAGGCAAGCCTGCTCGACATCGTGGAGCAGTCCAGCACCGGTCGCGTTCTGGAATACGACCCTGCCACCAAAGCCACCCGCCTGGTTGCGACCGGCTTGAGCTTTGCCAACGGCGTGGCACTGAGCCGGGACGAACAGTCACTGTTTGTGAACGAAACCGGCAAATACCGGGTCTGGAAGATTGCGGTCAGCGCCCATCAGCTCGACGTGCGCAGCCTTGACACCCACACCCCAGGCACCGCACAAGCCCGGGTGCTGCTGGACAACCTGCCCGGCTACCCCGACAACCTGATGCGCGGCCTGGACGGAAAAATCTGGCTGGGTTTTGCCAAGCCCCGCAACGCCACCATCGACAACTTGTCGGCCATGCCATGGCTGCGCAGCCTCACCCTACGCTTGCCGCGTGCGCTGTGGCCCATCCCCAAGGCCTACGGCCATGTGATCGCCTTCACTGAGGACGGAAAAGTAGTGGCCGACCTGCAAGACCCGAGCGGCAGCTACCCCGAAACCACGGCGATTACCGAAACCAAAGACCGCCTGTATGTGCAAAGCCTGCACGCCCACGGGCTGGGCTGGCTGCCCAAGTAAAGCGCTTACTGCACGAGACCGGCTGCAACCGCCGGCGGCTCGCGCTTGGCAGTGACCGCGCTGCCCGCTGCAGCACCCATGATGAACACGATGGCCCACCACTGCTGGGCACTGAGTTGCTCATGGAGCAACATCAGACCTAACAAGGCCGCCACCGCCGGCTCCATGCTGGTCATGATGCCGAAGGCCTCTTGCGGCAGGCGCTTGAGGGCCACCATCTCCAGCGAGATAGGTAGGGCGCTGGAGATCGCGGCCACCACCAGCCCGATCAATAAAACATGTGGATCCAGCAGGGCTGCACCCGCGTGCCAGACTCCGAAGGGCACCACGGTGATGGCGGCCACCGTGAGCCCCAGTGCCACCGAGTGGCCTGCGTGCAAATGGCCCACCCGCTTGCCGAACACGATGTAAGCACCCCAAAACGCGGCGGCGGCCAGGGCATAGAGCACACCGGTCACATCCAGCGACTGCACGTTGCCGCCGAACGGCAGCAATAGGCCCAGACCCGCAATCGCCAGCGCCAGCCACACAAAGTCCACCGGCTTGCGCGACGAATACAGCGCCACCGCCAAAGGCCCCGAAAACTCAATCGCCACTGCAATGCCAAACGGAATCGTGCGTAGCGACATGTAAAACAGCAAGTTCATCAGCCCCAGCGCCACGCCGTAACGCAGCAGTGACATGCGGTCGGCCGGCGCCAGTGCCCAGCGCCAGGGCCGCCAGATCAGCAAAAGCAGCAGCGCCGAAAAGCCCACGCGCAAGGCCGTGGTGCCCAGGGACCCGACCACGGGAAAGAGCTGTTTGGCGATCGACGTGCCCAGCCCCAAGGCGGTGACAGAACCCAAAACCGCCAACAAAGGCAGCACATGATGAAAGCGGTGTGAAGACATGCCTTGACGATAACCGCTGCAACTCGGGTATAAACCCGTCTCCCAAATTCAATACCAAGGCCCGCGCCATGACTGCCCTGCTCGACTGCATCGAACTCGAATCCGCCCCCAACCCCACGGCCGCCGTCATCTGGATGCACGGGCTGGGCGCCACCAGCGATGACTTTGCAGGCCTGGTGCCCGAGCTGGACTTGGACGGTTGCCAGCCTATCCGCTTTGTGTTTCCGCAGGCGCCCAGCATCCCGATCACCATCAACGGCGGTTATGTGATGCCCGGCTGGTACGACCTGTATGGCATGGACCTGGTAAGCAAGCAGGACGCGGCGGGCATCCAGCGCTCTGAGGCGGCGATTGCGGCCTTGGTGGAGCGCGAAGTGGCCCGTGGCATCGCGGCCGATCACATCGTATTGGCGGGTTTTAGCCAAGGCTGCGCCATGGCACTGCACACCGCGCTGCGCCTGCCACACAAAATTGCGGGTGTGATGGCCCTGTCCGGCTACCTGCCGCTGGCAGACCGCTTTGCCACCGAGCGCAACGCCGCCAATGCGACTACCCCCATCTTCATGGCCCACGGCACCCAAGACCCGGTGGTGATCTTGAAGCGCGGCGAAGACTCGCGCGACGCACTGGCCGCCCTCGGCCACCCGGTGCAGTGGCACACCTACCCCATGCCGCACAGCGTGCACCCGCGTGAGATTGCTGACATTGCCGCCTTTTTGAAGCAGGTGCTGCCCGCGTGATGGAGACTGCTCGCCCCCTCGTGCTGGGCATTGACTTCGGCACCTCGAATTCCGCCTGTGCACTGATTGACGCGCAAGGCGCCTTGCAGGTGATCCCGCTGGACGGCGCCAAGGCCGAGATGCCCACCGCCCTGTTTTTTGCCAGCGAAACGCATTCCGTGCTCTATGGCGCAGAGGCCATGCAGGCCTACCTGAATGGCACAGAGGGGCGCTTGCTGCGCTCGCTCAAAAGCCTGATGGGCAGCCGCCTGATGGACGAGTACACCGCCGTGGGCGACAAGAGCATCCGCTTTTTTGACATCGTGGTGCTATTCTTCAAAGAGCTCAAGCGCCGCTGCGAAGCCCATGTGGGCCAGCCCCTGACCCACGCCATGCTGGGCCGCCCGGTGCACTTTGTGGACGATGACGCCGAGCGCGACCAGCTGGCGCAAGAAACACTGGGCCGCGCCGCATTGGAGGCCGGCTTCACCCACATTGCCTACCAGCTCGAACCGATTGCCGCTGCGCTGGACTACGAGCAGCGCGTAGCCAAAGAGACCACCGCGCTAGTGGTCGACATTGGCGGCGGCACCTCCGACTTCACCGTCATTCGCCTCAACCCCGAGCGCAGCGCGCAGGGCGACCGCACCGCAGACATTCTGGCCACCACCGGCGTGCACATTGGCGGCACCGACTTTGACCGCTTGCTGGACCTGACCACTGTGATGCCCCACTTGGGCTACAAGCACGTGGGCACTGGCGGGCGCATTGTGCCCAGCAGCGTGTTTTTTGACCTGAGCACTTGGCACCTGATTCACCAGGCCTACACCCGCAAGTCCATGCACTTTGCCAAAGAGCTGTGGACCGACTACACCGACCAGGCGCTGCACCGCCGCCTGATGGATGCGCTGGAAGAGCAGCACGGCCACCGCATGCTGGCCAGCGTGGAAGCCGCCAAGATTGCCTGCTCCATCAGCGGTGATGGCGCGGTGGTGAACCTCGACTTTCTGGACCGGAGCCTGGCCCCCACGGTGGATGCGGTGAACATGGAAGCCGCCCTGCACGCCTCACTAGCGCAGGTGGTGCAGTGCGCCCAGGACTGCGTGGCCGCTGCGGGCTTAAGCGCGGTGGACGCGGTGTACCTGACCGGTGGCTCGTCCGCACTGCGCACCTTGATAGCAGCGCTTCGCGCGGCCATGCCTCAAGCCACGCTGGTGGAAGGCAACCGCTTTGGCAGTGTAGCCGCCGGGCTAGCGTGGGCGGGTGCGGTACACCCGTATTGATTTGCTATTGATTTAGGAGCTACTCGCGCATATTCCATGAGCGCAAGCGGCACTTTTCATCTAAAAATAAGCAGCACAGGCGGCGCGTGCTGCACGGTGGGTAGCCGCCAGTAATTCCTATGTACGGTATCGCACATACACCGGCCTGAAAAGGCGGTAGGGTCTGCGCGATCGCATTTGAATTACAAAGAGGTTTTACCCATGGATAGCCTCTTCCGGCCGGACGAAAACCGGCTACTCGCTACGCTCCCCCCGAAGAAGTAAACCGCCTGCTCCCGAATCTGGAGTTGGTCACCCTGCACCTGGGGCAGGTCATGGCAGATGCCGGGCAAGCGCCCACGCACGCGTACTTTCCCACCACCGCCATAGTGTCGATGGTGTATGTCACGGAGAACGGCGACTCTGCGGAGATTGCCGTGATCGGAAACGATGGGGTCGTCGGTATCTCGCTGTTTCTGGGCGGGGACCGCACGCCGGGCTGCACCGTGGTCCATAACGCGGGGCAAGCCTACCGCTTACCATCGCGCCACCTCGCGGCGGAGTTTGAACGCCGCGCAGTGGTGATGCGGCTTTTGCTGCGCTACACCCAGGCGCTGGTCACCCAGATCACGCAAACCGCAGTGTGCAACCGGCACCACCACCTAGAGCAACAGCTGTGCCGCTGGCTGCTGCTGAGGCTGGAGCGCTCGGTGACCGACGAGTTGACGGTGACCCACGAAATCATCTCAACCCTGCTGGGCGTGCGGCGTGAAGGCGTCAGCCACGAGGCGCGCAAGTTGCAGGTGTCGGGGCTGATCCGCTACCGGCGCGGCAGGTTGCGGGTGTTGGACCGCGAAGGCCTGATGCGCGTCGTATGCGAGTGCTTTGGGGTGGTTCACAAGGAATACGAGCGCCTGCTGTCGGCCCCTGATGCGGGCCAGGGGCCCCGAGCGCATCATTCGTCCTGATGGCCGCAGGACGCGTTCGGCCCAGCTTCTCTTTCTCTTTCACTCTGTTTTGATAGGTCTCGTTATGGCACTGATCCATTTGATTTACACCAGCACCTTGGTGCAAGGCGGGCCGGAGGTGCTGGCTGACATCCTTCACACTGCGCAGCACATCAACCAATTGCGCGGTATCACCGGCATGCTGCTGCACGCCAACGGCAGCGTCTTGCAGGTGCTGGAAGGCGAGGAGGCGGAGGTGAGCACCACCTTCCAATCCATCGAGCGGGATACCCGCCACCGGGATGTTTTCGTGTTGTCCCGGCAAGGCATTGCAGAGCGGCAATTCGGCGCGTGGACCATGGGCTTGCGCAACTTGACCGCCACAGAGCTCCGGGAGTCCCCCAGCGCGGGCCAGGTGTTTGATGCCAACAAACATGAAATCGCCACCCGCGTGCAGCCCGGTGCTGCATTGGCCCTGCTGGTGTTTTTTGCACAAGGGGTCGAAGTGCCTGACTGATACCGGCACCCTCTGCGGTGGATGTGGAACACCCTCACGGTACAAAGAATGGACCCCGGGCGAAGTAGCCATCGTCCAGATCGTCGGAGTCGCTATCGAGGATAGGGACATTGCGCCTTGGCCGGGGCCGCTTAGGCGGCGCCTCGTCGGGCGGGGTGTGCAATTCCGCAGCCGATGGCCCTTGCGGGCGGTTGAGAGGCGATGGGGTAGCGGGCGAGTCCATGCCTCATTGTGCGGAGGCGAACATCGGCGCACTGTGCGCTACAACACATACAGCTGCTTTTTTCACGAAGGCATTTTGCTACTTATTTGATAGCTACTAGCGCATATTTTTCGGGCGCTAGTGCTCGCTTATAGCAATACTTCCTGCAATGTAAGGCTGTGCGTTTAGTTCAGCGCCTCGCTAGGGCCGAAGAACTCAAAGTGGCGCCGCTCCGTGGGGAGTCCGTGGTCCGCCAGCGCCCGGTTGATGCACTGCATGAAGGGCTTGGGGCCGAGAAAGTAGGCATCGGCATCTGCCGGCACCCATTGTTGGATGTGCGCCAGGCTGGGGCGGCCGGAGGCAACGCCTTCGGTGGCACCCTCCTCATAGGCCAGGTGCAGCGTGAAGCGGGGGTGCTTGTGCGCCCAGGCAGCGAGTGTTTCTTTGAACGCTTGCACTTCGGGGTTCCGTGCGTAGTGAATAAACACAACATCCCGCTCGCCTTGCTCCAAGGCCGTTTCTGCCATGGCCAGGGTGGGGGTGATGCCCACTCCGCCGCTGATCAGGGCCAGCGGTGCGGTGCCGGCCCCCAGCACAAACTCGCCCGCGGGTGGAAACACCTCAAGCACCACGCCTACCTCGACCTGGCTGTGTAGGTAGTTGGACACCACGCCCTTGGGCTCGCGCTTGACGCTGATGCGCAGGGTGCGGCCATCTGCCTTTTGCGAGAGAGAGTAGTTGCGACGCACTTCCTGGCCATTGATTTGCAACTTGAGGCCCAGGTACTGGCCGGGCTGGTAGTTCAGCACCGCGCCACCATCAACCGGGGCCAGCACGAAAGAAGTGATTTCTGTGCTTTCCACCTTCTTCTCGATCACCGCAAACTGACGCGCACCGCCCCAGCCGCCGGGCGCAGCGGCGTTTTGGGCGTATTGCGCACTCTCTGCGCCGATCAGGATGTTGGCGAGTTGCCAGTAGGCGGCGCCCCAAGCCTCGATCACCGCATCGGTGGCAATGGCTTCGCCCAGCACCTCGCGGATGGCGCGCAGCAAGCAGGTGCCCACCATGGGGTAGTGCTCCGGCAGGATTTGCAGCGACACGTGCTTCTGGATGATTTGCGCGGGCAACTGGCCCAAAGCGCCCAGGTTGTCGATATGGCGTGCGTACTTCAGCACCGCATTGGCCAAGGCGCGCGCTTGGGTACCTTGTTGCTGATGCGTCTGATTGAACAGGGCGCGGACTTCCGGGTACTCGCTCATCAAGACTTGGTAAAAGTGGGTGGTCAGCGCCTCGCCGCCCGTCTCCAGCAGCGGGACGGTGGCTTTGATTTTGGCGGTGTGTTCAGTGCTCAGCATGTGCTTTCTTTCTTGTGGATGTTCGGGGTTTGGTACGGCTGATCAATTGCGGCGCGGGTCGTGGTCATAAAACTCGATACAGACCTTGACCGCTCCCACCGGCTGCACAAAATGCGGGCTCAGGGGCGTCACATAGCCCGGCGTCTGCGCATCGAGTAGCTCGACCTTTCCGGTGTCCAGGTGGGTCAGCCGGAGGCTGCCTTCCTTTACGCGGATCACGCCCCACACGTCTTTGGCCGTGTTGTGTTCTTTCTGGAGCGCGGCGGGCAAGTTGTCTTGGGTGAAGTCCACCGTCACGCGGTAGGGGCCGGCCTCTGGGGGCGTCAGCTCTGTGGTGCTGGCGTGCCATGGGTAGGGTGAAGGGTTGCTTGCAGGGCTAGCACCGCCGAGCTCTGCGGCCAGGCTGTGGTTCACGTCGCGGTGGTGGGCTTCATCGGCGCGCACTGCCAGCACGACATCGCGCAAGGTGGCCGACGGGGGCAAGCCCCAGTACTGGCGGGCAATCGCCGGTGCCGGAATATTGGCCACCCGGCCCGCATCGATTTCGGCAAGGTAGAGCGTGTAGCTGACCACCGCCTCCTCCTCAAAATAACCGACCAAGCGGTGGGCGGTGCGGGGGCTGATGAGATACAGCAGCGAAAAGCCGAGGTAAAAAACCCACTGCACGGTCAGGATCACGACGCGCTCGAACAAGGTGGGTTGCGCCACTTCGATGAAGGTCATCAAGTGCATGCGCTCGTTCTCGGCCTCTTCCATCAGCGTGCGGATCCAACCTTTGTCGTTCTCCATTCGGCGCAGGCAACGCAGATGGGTGAGCGTGGCGCCGACCATGCCGGGCACGGCGGCTACGGTCTCCAGAACGATGGCGCGGTGGCCATAGCGCTTGGCAAAAAAGGTATCGGCACACCAACGCAGCAACTTGGTCACCGCCAGTGCAAAGCGGTCGGATGCAGCACCGGGCGCATGGTGAACAGACAGATCAATCGGGGGCGTAGAGAACGACATGGGGGCTCCAGGGTGAAGGTGGGTTTTGTGGATTGCGGCTGCAGGGCGCTTAGCGCTCAACACCTAGCGCGGGGTGTTGGAATCAAACAGGGCGTATTGCAAGCTGGTGGCGATCTGGCTGGCCTTGTGGACAAACAGCTTGGCGTGCTCTGGCGCAAACAGCGCGTGTGTGGTCTGCGTCCACAGCTCCAGCCAACGCGTGAACATGGCGGGGGTGAGCACGTCCAGATGCGTGGCATGCATTTGCACCGGCTTGCCGTGGTAGCGGCCGGACGACAGCATCACGGAGGACCAAAAGGCGCTCATGTGACCGAGGTGCTCTGCCCAGTGCCCTTCGGGTATTGCGCGGGCAAACACCGGGCCCAGCGATTCGTCTTCCCGAACGCGGGCATAAAAAGTCGCGATCAAGGTCGAAATGCCGGCCTCGTCCAGAGCGAAAGGTGGGTGTGTTTCAGCAATGAGCATCACAAGTCTCGTTAAATGATGTATCTTGGATGCCAGTTTATCTAGGAATCAATAAACATGCAAATGAAATACCTATTTAATTGGAGGCTTCCGTGCGCCTAACCCAGTTTTCTGACTTTGCCGTTCGCGTCATGCTCTACCTCGCTGCCCACACAGAACGGCTGTGTTCCGTGGGGGAGATCGCGGGTGCCTATGAGATCTCTGACAACCACTTGATGAAGGTGGTCAGCAAGCTCGCGGCCGAGGGCTATATCGAATCTGTCCGGGGCCGCAACGGGGGCATCCGGCTGGGCCGCCCCGCCACAGAAATCAACATTGGCAAACTCATTCGCTACACGGAGGGGCACATCGACCTGGTGGGCTGCGCGCAATGCAAACTCAACGGGGTCTGCAAGCTACCCGGCCCGTTGGACCTGGCGCTCGCTGCATTCTTCGGTGTGCTGGAGCGCTACTCGTTGGCCGACGTACTGGGCACCCAAGACGGCATACGGATGCTGCGGCAACTGTCCTCGCTGTCGCGCGGGGAGGCCCTGACGCCGGTAGACCCGACGGCGGACTGAGCCAGCAGCGGGTACGCTCACCCGCCTTGATTTGCTATTTATTTAGTAGCTGCTAGCGCATATTTCACCTGCGCTAGCGGCACTTTTTACCCATAAGAAGGCTTGTCAAAGAGCAAGCCGCAGCTTGCTCACCAGCCGTACAAAGCGCGCACTCTGCAGCGCTAACAAAGCCTCACGCGCAACCCAACGTACGCCCTGCACTTCTTCCCACTGCGGGCTCAAGGGCGCAGTGGCATCGCCTCGGAACAGGTACAAAAAGTCGTGGTGCAGATGCGCGCCCTCGCCTTTGGCCGGGTTGGCCGGGATGGCGTGGCTGTCGATGTCGATCAGCGGCGGATCGAGGGCTTGGTCCTGAGCTCCGCACACCTGAACGCCCGTCTCTTCCTCCACCTCCCGCGCCGCAGAAACGTCCAAGCGGTCCAGCCCTTCGTGGTGGCCGCCGGGCTGTAGCCAGCGGTTCAGGGTGCGGTGGTGGATGAGCAGCACCTTGTCGGACGCCCTGTCATAAAACAAGCCGCTGGTGGTGATGTGGCCTTGCATGTTGGCCCGTGAAAACGGGTCTGCGGACGTATCGGCCAATTGATCAGCGATGGCTTGCAGGTCGGTGGCCTCGGCGGGAAAGCTGGCAATGTACTTTTCCAGTTCAGCTTGCGCGTGGGCCCGGAGTTCGGCCGGGGTGGCCAAGGATTTATGCCGCATGGGGGTCTCCCAAAGCCACTTGCAGCATCTCAATAAACACCCGCGTCTTGGGTGGCATGAGCTTGCGACCGGGGAAGACGGCTGAGACAGGCATTTGCGGAAAACACCACTCGGGCAACACCCGCACCAGCGCGTGGCGGCGCAGATCGGCTTGGGTGAATACATCGGGCACTGCGCCTATGCCGGTGCCGGCCAGCACCAGGCGCAACAACAGGTCCGGCGCGTTGGCCGCAAAGCGGCCGGGGGGTAGCGCAGTCCATGCTTGCTCGCCATTCACCAAGCGCCAGGGCAGGGGCTCCCCGTTGCCGCCCAGCAAGCGCACCGCCTGGTGCTGCAGCAGGTCTTGCGGTGTCTGCGGTGTGCCGTGTTCGGCCAGGTATTGGGGCGAGGCGTACAACCCGGTGGACATGAGGCTCAGGCGCCGCGCAGCCAGCAGGCTGTCGTCCGGCAAGGCGCCGATGCGCACCGCCACGTCAAAACCTTCACCCAGCAGGTCTACCCGGCGGGCCGATAGGTCCAGCTCCAGCGAGATGCCGGGGTACATGGCCACAAACGCACCCAGCATGTCGGCCAAGAGCAAGTGGGCAATGTCTGCCGGCATGGACACCCGCAGCCGCCCGGTGGGCGTGGCCTGGCGGCGCTCGCTCAGGGCGGCTACAGCCTCTACCTCCAGCACCACCTGCTTAGCGTGCTCGAGCAGTTGCTGGCCGAACTCGGTCAGTGTTTGGCGGCGGGTGGTGCGCAGCAGCAGGCGCTCGCCCAAGCGCTGCTCGAGGGCTGCGAGCCGGCGCGACACGCTGGACTTGGGCAGCCCCACCTTGTCGGCCGCACGGCTGAAACTGCCCAGCTCCGCCACGCGGGCAAAGATGAGCAGGTCGTTAGGGTCGATGGCGGCAGTCTGGAGTGCGCTTGATTGTTCCATAGTGACAACAATCATATCCATTTCAACGGATTTTCAGGCTGATTGATGAGGAATACAGTTCACCCATCGCAAACAACTTCCCCCTTGAAAGGAAATCACCATGTCCTCTAGCAACACCACCACTACCGCCCAAAACGCACTCAACCTCGCAGGCCGCGTGCTGTTGGCTGCCCTGTTTTTGCCAGCTGGCATCAGCAAGCTCACCGGCTTTGAAGGCACCGTGGGTTACATCGCTTCCGTCGGTTTGCCACTGCCCGCCGTCGGCGCTGTGCTCGCGCTGGTGGTCGAAATTGTGGGTGGCCTGGCGCTGATTGCCGGCTTCGGCACCCGCATCGCGGCTCTGGTGTTGGCCCTGTTCACACTGGTGGCGAGCTTCTTCTTCCACGCTTTCTGGGCTGTGCCGGCTGACCAGGCCTTCATGGTGCAACTGCTGTTCTTCAAGAACGTGGCAGTGGTCGGTGGCTTGTTGGCCTTGGCCGCCAACGGCGCCGGTGGCTGGAGCCTCGACGCACGCCGCGAATAAAACCCGGTACAGCTCGGTCCGGCACGCCGCACACAGCCCTTCAACCACAGGCCGCCTTTTGCGGCCTGTCCGTCCGTTCAACCCCAAGGAGATCACCATGACAGTTCAACAATCACGCACCATTGAGCGCCTGGTGGCGGGGCAAGCCACTTCGGATGGCGCAGGCGTCAAGCTCACCCGGGTACTGACCCAAAACCTGCAACACCGCTTGGACCCCTTCCTGATGCTGGACGCCTTTGGCAGCGACAACCCGGATGACTACATTGCCGGCTTCCCCGAGCATCCGCACCGCGGGTTCGAGACCGTGTCGTACATGCTGAGCGGCCGCTTGCGCCACCGCGACAGCGCGGGCCACGAGGGCTTGGTCACAGACGGTGGTGTGCAGTGGATGACTGCCGCGCGCGGTGTGATCCACTCCGAAATCCCGCAGCAGACCGAAGGCCGAATGGAAGGCTTTCAGCTCTGGCTGAACCTGCACAGCAGCGAAAAGATGGGCGCCCCCTGGTACCGCGACATTCAGGCGACCGACCTGCCCAAAGTCACTACCGCCGAGGGTGTGCAACTGACGGTGATTGCCGGTGAAAGCCATGGCACCGCAGGCGCTGTGCAGCGCGAGAAAACCCAACCGCTGTACCTGGATGTGCACATACCTGCCGGCAGCACCTTCAGCCAACCGCTACCCGCCACACACAACGCGTTCATTTATGTGTACCGCGGTGACGTGCAGGTGGGCGACAAGACCGTGCCCGCCCAGCGCATGGCCATCTTCCGCAACGATGCGGCCAGCGATGGAATAACCATCACCGCCAGCGCGGACGCCAGGTTCCTGCTGATTGCCGGCAAGCCGCTCAAAGAGCCCATCGTGCAATACGGCCCCTTTGTGATGAACTCGCAGCAGGAGATTTATCAGGCGCTAAGCGATTTCAGGGATGGGGTCTTGGGCGAGCCGTCAGCTGCCTGAATGCCGCCTTGCCCTAAGCTAGGGGCATGACCGACCCCAAAACCCCTACCGCCACGCGCCCCATGGTCAACCTCGCCCTGCAGGGCGGAGGCTCGCACGGGGCATTCACCTGGGGAGTGCTGGACGCCTTGCTCGAAGACGGCCGGCTGGACTTTGAAGGCATCAGCGGCACCAGTGCCGGCGCGATGAATGCGGTGGCGCTGGCCCACGGCTTTGCGCAGGCCGAGGGTAAATCACGCAAGGTGGCCAGAGACAGTGCCCAACAGTCGCTGGCAGATTTTTGGGAAGGTGTGGTCAACATGGGCGCGCTCAGCAGCTCGCTGGCAGGCGCCCACAAGGTGCCGTTTGACTTGCTGTTTGGCGGGCTTTCCGCCCTCACCGGCTCGGCATCCCCCAGCCAGATCCTTTCTGACGCGGTCACCAGCTTCTGGACGCAAGCGGTATCGCCCTACCAAAGCAACCCGCTGGACATCAACCCGCTACGCGACTTTTTAGAGCGCCAAATGGACTTTGAGCGCCTGGCCGCCTACCCAGCGCTCAAGGTGTTTGTGGTGGCCACCAAGGTGCGCACTGGCAAGGCCGAGATTTTTTCAGGTAAGCGGCTCACCGCCGATGCGGTGATGGCCTCCGCCTGCCTGCCCACCGTGTTCCAAGCAGTAGAGATTGAGGGCGAGCACTACTGGGATGGCGGCTACGCCGGCAACCCCGCCATCCACCCCCTCATTTACGAGTGCAAAAGCCCGGACGTGATGCTGGTGCAGATCAACCCCATAGAGCGCCACAAGCTGCCTACCACGGCGGCCGGCATTCTGGACCGCTTGAACGAAATCACCTTCAACTCAGCGCTGATTGCCGAGATGCGCGCTATCGACTTTGTGAAGCGCCTGCTAGCCGAAGGCAAGCTGGACCCGGCGCGCTACAAAAATGTGCTGATGCACCGCATTGATGGCGGCAGCATTCTGGAGGGCTACCCGGCCTCCACCAAGTCAGACACCGACGCCAAGCTCATCCACACCCTGCGGGACCTGGGCCGCGCGTCTGCCAAAGAGTGGCTGAAAAAACATGTGACCTCCATCGGGGTGGAGTGCAGCATCAACATCGCCGCCGACTACCTCGACGACCTGCGGGTGCCCACCCCGGGCTGACGCAAAAAACCCCGCTGCATCACCGGTACACCGGCAGCACAGCGGGGTTGTAAGCCGCCACCCAGGGGCAGCGGCAATCACCAACCGTTAGCTCACACGAGGTCGAAGCGGTCCAAGTTCATCACCTTGGTCCATGCGGCCACAAAGTCGCGCACAAACTTGGCTTCTGCGTCGTTGGTGGCATACACCTCGGCCAGCGCCCGCAATTGCGAGTTCGAGCCGAACACCAAGTCCACCACAGTGCCGGTCCACTTCAGGGCACCGGTTTGGCGGTCACGGCCTTCGAGCACGCCAGCGTCAGTCGCTTTAGTCCACTTGGTACCCATGTCGAGCAGGTTCACAAAGAAGTCGTTGCTCAAGGTTTCAGGCCGGGTAGTGAACACACCGTGCTGCGCTTGGCCCACGTTGGCATTCAGGGCACGCAGGCCACCGACCAGCACTGTCATTTCGGGTGCGCTCAGGGTGAGCAACTGCGCCTTGTCGAGCAGCAACTCGGCGGCCACACCTTCGAGGCCTTGGTGGGTGTAGTTGCGGAAGCCATCAGCCACCGGCTCCAGCACTTGGTAAGCCTCCACATCGGTGTGCTCTTGCGAGGCATCCATACGACCCGGGGCAAAAGGCACGGTGACGGCTTGGCCCGCCTTTTGAGCGGCAGCTTCCACTGCAGCGCTACCGGCCAACACGATCAAGTCTGCCAACGAGATCTTCTTGCCACCGGTTTGCGCGGCATTGAAGGCTTGCTGAATCGCCTCTAGCTTGGCCAGCACCTTGGCCAGCTGCGCAGGCTGGTTGGCCGCCCAGTCTTTGGCCGGAGCCAGGCGGATGCGGGCACCATTGGCACCGCCGCGCTTGTCGCTGCCCCGGAAGGTTGAGGCTGAGGCCCATGCAGTGCTCACCAGCTCAGAAATGCTCAAGCCGGAGGCCAGCACCTGGGCTTTGAGGGCAGCCACATCAGCAGCATCCACCAGCGCATGGTCCACGCCGGGAATCGGGTCTTGCCAGCTCAGCACCTCGGCAGGCACCAGCTTTCCCAGGTAACGGACACGGGGGCCCATGTCGCGGTGCGTGAGCTTGAACCAGGCACGGGCAAACGCGTCGGCAAACTCGGCCGGGTTCTGGTGGAATCGGCGCGAGATTTTTTCGTACGCCGGGTCCATGCGCAACGACATGTCGGCCGTGGTCATCATGGGCGGGTGCTTCTTGGATGCATCGTGCGCATCCGGAATCATGTGCTCGGGTTTCACGTTTTTGGCGACCCACTGGTGCGCGCCTGCGGGGCTCTTGGTGAGCGCCCATTCGTAGCCGAACAACATGTCGAAGTAGCCGTTGTCCCAAGTTGTGGGGTTGGGCTTCCAGGCGCCTTCAATGCCGCTGGTAGTGGTATCCACACCTTTGCCGCTGCCGAGCTTGTTGATCCAGCCAAAGCCTTGTTCTTCAATGCCAGCCGCTTCGGGCTCGGGGCCCACCAGGGTCGGGTCGCCAGCACCGTGCGCTTTGCCGAAGGTGTGGCCGCCGGCCACCAAGGCTACGGTTTCTTCGTCGTTCATGGCCATGCGGGCAAAGGTTTCGCGCACATCGCGGCCGCTGGCCACGGGGTCGGGCTTACCGTCCGGACCTTCGGGGTTCACGTAAATCAGGCCCATTTGCACGGCAGCCAGCGGGCTCTCGAGCTTGCGGTCACCGCTGTAACGGCTGTTTTCTTTGTCGCTGGTGGCGAGCCACGCTTTTTCGGCACCCCAGTAAATGTCTTGCTCGGGTTCCCAGATGTCTTCACGACCACCGGCAAAACCGAAGGTCTTGAAGCCCATGGATTCGAGTGCCACGTTGCCGGCCAAAATCATTAAATCTGCCCAAGAGAGCTTGCGGCCGTACTTTTGCTTGATGGGCCACAGCAGGCGGCGTGCCTTGTCGAGGTTGCCGTTGTCCGGCCAGCTGTTGAGCGGGGCGAAGCGTTGGCTGCCGGAGCCGGCGCCACCGCGACCATCCGCCGTGCGGTAGGTACCGGCCGAGTGCCAGGCCATGCGCACCATCAGGCCGCCGTAGTGGCCCCAGTCGGCGGGCCACCAGTCTTGGGAATCGGTCATCAGCGCGGTCAGGTCTTGCACCACAGCGTCGAGATCGAGCGTCTTGAATTCTTCGGCGTAATTGAAGTCTTCCCCCATGGGGTTGGAGGCGGGAGCATGCTGGTGCAGGATGCCCAACTTGAGCTGGTTGGGCCACCAATCAGTATTCGACGGCGCGGCTGCGCGGGCATTGGTGCTGCGCGCTGCGTGGGGGAAAGGGCATTTGGCTTCAGTGGTCATGCAAGTCTCCTGTGAGGGTGGTGAAATCGATCTGGTTTGCAGTTTAGTTTTTACCTATCAACCTTGCCAATTGGATTGCCCAATAGCACCGATAGTGATTTTTATAGGCCACACACTGCATACACTCCCCGCATCCTCCACTGAATAAACGCCCCTTGCAAGCTCTGCTCTCCACCATCGCCACGATGGAACTCCCCTCCGATGCCTGCCGCCTGTTTCATGGCCGGGGCGGCCTGTTCCCCGGCAGCGAATCCTGGTCGCTGGACTGGTACCCACCGGTGCTAGTCGCCACCAGCTTTGCGGCTACAAGTGAGGCGGAGCTCGCGGCGCTGGGCGATGCATTGACAGCGCGCTGGGCCCAGATCGGCGACGGGCAGCCTCTGAATTGGGTATTTCAATGCCGTGCTGACGGCCACGCCGATACCCGCTTGATGACCGGTGTAGTGCCTGAGCCCCACGTGGTTACCGAAGCGGGCAGCCGCTACAAAGTGCAGTTGTTAAAGGGCCAGAACCACGGCCTGTTTCTGGACATGGCAGAGGGCCGGCGCTGGGTGCGCGACTATGTGGCCAGCCATCCGAAAACTTTTGCCTTCCGGGTCCTCAACCTGTTTGCCTACACCTGCTCGTTCTCGGTAGTGGCCTTGCAGGCGGGCGCACGGCATGTGGTGAATGTAGACATGAGCCAAGGCGCGCTGGCCACGGGCCAACAAAATCACCGGCTCAACGGGATTGAGAGCGGTGTGAGCTTTTTGGGGCACGATATTTTCAAGACCTGGGGCAAGATCACACGCAGCGGCCCCTACGACTTGGTTGTGCTCGACCCACCGAGCTACCAGCGTGGCAGCTTTGTGGCCACCAAAGACTATGCCCGCTTGGTGCGTCGCCTGCCCGAGTTGCTGGCGCCGGGCGGCCACGCGCTGGTGTGCCTGAATGCCCCCGAGCTGGACACCGCCTTCCTGCAGGGGCATATGCAAGAGCAAGCACCTGGCCTGGAGCTGGTGCAGCGCCTGCCCAACCCGGCGGCATTTGCCGATATTGCGCCGGAGCGGGCCCTCAAGGTATTGGTCTACCGCATGCCGGAAGGCTGAAACCGCTCAGGATGCCAAGGCGCTAGTCAAAGATCTCGTGCAACCACGACTTCTTGCGGCTCTGCGGGTAGCGCTTGTGCTCGTGAAAGTCAGAGTCTTCAAAATCGCGATGCCGCGGCGCAGACGGAGGGCGTGCCGCCGGCATGGCCTGCACTGGGGCGGGGCCGGAGGCTTTGTCCAGCAGCTTGTCGAGCTCGCCTCGGTCCAGCCAGATGCCACGACAGGTAGGGCAATAGTCAATCTCGACGCCTTGCCGCTCGGTCATCACCAAGGTGCTGCTGGGACAATGGGGGCATTTCATAGGGAACTCCTTGCTTCAAAAATTCAATGGTGCGGGCAGTGCGCCCGCTTTACAGAACAAACCCTGCGCCGGACAAAATCAGCCCGCCAGCACCCAGGCCGGCTAAAAACTTGGCGTCACGCGTATTGCGTTCGGAATACTCATGCCACGCCGCATAAAGAATCGGCATCGACAGCGCCAGGCTGATCCACTCCAGCGTCAGAAAATCGTCACCCATTAATTCACCTCAAGAGTTGGCTTGGCCAGTCGTGTGCGGGCAGGCTTTCTCTGGCGGTCCATAGTTCGCGTCAGGGCGCGCACCAAGCGCTCCAAACCGTCATCCAGTGCGGTGCGCCAATCGCTCGCCAGCGAAGAAATCACCAGCACCCCCGACTTCTCGGTTTTCACTTCCAACAAGCAATGCTTGTCGACGCCGCCCTTAGGGCCATTGATGTCGGTGAACATGACTTTGGTCCGCGGCACGGTGGCCCCCAGCCTGCGCAAGACAAACCGCACCCGCTCCAGAGCCTCTTGGCGCAAAGTGCTGCCAGTTGCATGTCGCGATTCAAAAATGACTTGCATAAAAAACTCCTTGCTGTGAATGAGCCTCTACCTTAAGCACGAGAACATTCCGCAAAAAGCAGATAATTTCTGATCCAAATTCCCGTAAATACAGAATATGAGCACCAGCTTCAACTACAAGCACCTGTACTACTTTTGGGTGGTGGCCAAGGAGGGCGGCATGTCACGGGCGGCCGACAAGCTCGACATGGCAGTGCAAACCGTGAGCGCGCAGGTCCGCGAACTGGAGCGCTCGCTGGGTTATGCCCTGCTCAAACCCGCCGGCCGCGGCTTGGTGCTCACAGATGCGGGCCAGACCGCTTTGCAACTGGCCGACCAGATATTCCAGATCGGCGAGAACTTGCCCGAGCGGGTGCGCGAATCAGCCAGCGCGCCGTCGATGCGGCTGGCTGTGGGCATATCAGACGGCTTGCCCAAGCTGGTGGCGCGCCGCCTGTTGCAACCGGTCATCAGCGAGCCGACCCTGCGCTTGATCTGCCACGAAGGCGAGCTTGACGAGTTGTTGGGGGACTTGGCCTTGCACCGGCTGGACGTGGTGTTCTCTGACCGCCCTGCTCCGGCCAACCCCAACATCAAGCTCTACAGCCACGCCATGGGGCAGTCGCCCATGGCGTGGTACGGCACCCCGACATTGGTGCGCGGCGCCGCAAGCCACTTCCCCCAGTGCCTTGCCAGCACCCCGGTGCTGCTACCCACAGCCCACACCGCCGTGCGGGCCCGCCTAGACCACTGGTTTGAGCAACAGGGCGTTCGCCCGCGCATCGTGGGCGAGTTTGAGGACAGTGCGCTGCTCAATACCTTCGGGGCCAGCGGCATGGGCATTTTTCCGGCAGCAGAATGGGCTGAGCAAGACTTGCTTGCCAACTATGGCGTCGAACGACTGGCTCCCTGCGAAGGCGTGACCGAACATTTCTTTGCGGTGGGCACCGAAAAGAAAGTCCAGCACCCCTTGGTGCAGCGGGTGCTGGATGGCCTCGCCTGAACCCTCAGTTTTTTACGGAACGTTATTCTTAAATACACTGGTTTTTAATTGGTCTTTTCGCACGTAATCTCCGCTTGTCATTCATTTTTTCAGGAGATCGACATGAAAAGACTTCTTTCCGTTCTCGCGGTAGTGTTCACGATGGGCATTGCCAGCGTTTCCATGGACGCCGAAGCGGCCAAGCGATTGGGCGGCGGCAAGTCCATGGGCACCCAGCGTCAAGCCACCCAAGACAAAGCGCCATCAGCCCCCACCGCCCAAAACGCGGCACCGGCCGCAGGCGCAGGTGCTGCCGCAGCTTCCAAGCCCTCTTGGATGGGGCCAATCGCAGGTATCGCAGCTGGCTTGGGTATCGCCGCTCTGGCATCGCACTTCGGTTTCGGTGACGAGCTCGCCTCAATGATGACCATGGCTTTGGTCGCATTCGCCATCATGGCCGTGGTGGGCTTCTTCCTGCGTAAGCGAGCCATGGCTCGCCAAGGCGGCACAGCAGGTGCAGGCGGCTTGATGCCGGCTGGCGCCTCTGCAGGCCAAGGCGGTGCAGGAATGCCCCAACAGGCCTACAAAATGGCGACACCAGCAGCCTCCGGCATGGGCGGCTCGTCCTCCGGCTCACTGATCGGTGCTGACATTGGCGGCCAGCCCGCTGCAACGTCCGCGATCCCCGCTGACTTTGACCGTGTGAGCTTTGAGCGCAACGCGAAAGTGAACTTCATCCGTTTGCAAGCCGCTTATGACGCAGGCAACCTGGACGACATCCGTGAGTTCACCTCGCCAGAGATGTTTGCAGAAATCAAGCTCGACTTTGCTGAGCGCGAAACATCTGCCCAGCCAGGTGAAGTGGTTCGCATCGACACCACCGTGCTCGAAGTGGCAGAAGAAGCGCAGCGCTATGTGGTGAGCGTCAAGTTCACGGGCTTCATCCGCTTCGGCGCAGGTTCCGACGACGAAACATTCGACGAAATCTGGCACCTCACCAAGTCCCGCCAGGGCAATGGCGGATGGGTGTTGGCTGGCATCCAGCAAGCCAGCTGATCCCTGCACGCGGGCCGCACCAGCCCGCCCTGCCCCCGAGCCCGGTTTGCACCAGCAAGCCGGGCTTTTTTTCGCGCACGGCCTCCACCAGCCACCAAGGCTTTGATTAGGATGCAGCCATGCCCGTCGCACGCCTTTCGCGCCACCTAGTTCCTTTTGCACTGCTGTTACTCGTAGCCGGACCCTTGCTGTGGGCGGTGGGCAGCACCGTGCCTTTTGGCATGCAAGCGCCGGCGTGGGCCGCCCTGTTGCAACACCCACAAACCTGGCCCGCCTTGGGCATGACGATCTGGACCGGCCTGAGTGCGACCCTGCTGGCCACCGGCATCACCGCATGCATTCTGGCGCGCTGGTTGGCGCCCACCGGCACCGCACAAGGGCTGGATAAATGGGCCCGCTGGATGTCCCCCTTGCTCTCGGTACCCCATGCGGCGTTTGCCATTGGCATGGTGGCCCTGCTCGCGCCCGGGGGGTGGCTGTTGCGGCTCATATCACCCTGGCCCAGCGGGCTGGAGTCTCCGCCCGCTTGGGCCACGACCCAAGACCCTTGGGGCCTGGGCCTGATAGCGGTGCTGGTGTTGAAAGAGGTGCCTTTTTTACTCTGGGCCGCGTTGGCCTATGTGCAGCAGCCGGGTGTGCAGGCGCAGCTGCGCCAGTCCTTGCGCTTGGCAGCTACCTGGGGCTACAGCGATGCGCAAGCCTGGTGGCGCATCGGCTGGCCACAGCTGGTGCGCCACCTCACAGCCCCATTGCTGGCGGTGCTGGCCTATAGCCTGACGGTGGTGGATATGGCGCTGGTTATCGGGCCGACTGCGCCCCCCACCCTGTCGGTGCTCGCCTGGCAGTGGCTGCAAGATGCGGACCCTGCCATCAATGCCCAAGGCGCCAGCGCCGCCTGGCTGCTGGCGGCGGTGCTGCTCGGGTGCGCCGGTGCGCTGGTGGCTTGGAGGGCCTGGCCCCTGTGGCGCCAGCGTCAGGTGCGCGGCGTCACGCTTGCGCAGTACTCCATCACAGTGCGTAAGCCCGATGCCGTAAGCGCCCCTTTGGCAGCGCTCTTGGGCGTCTATGTCGCGGTGCTGGCCGCCCTCGCAACAGGCAGCGTCTCAGGGCCCTGGCCTTTTCCGGCCCTTTTGCCGGAGGTCTGGACCCTCCATGCCTGGGAGGGCGTACTGCGCAGCAGCCGCACGGTTTGGATCACTCTCGGTTTGGGACTGTTAAGTGCGGCCACCGCACTGGCCTGGGTGGTGGCTTGGTTGGAGTGGGCGCCGCTTGGCTGGCAGCGGCGCATGCGACCGGTCTGGATGCTGCCTTTGGTGCTGCCCGCAGTGCTCTGGGTGGTGGGTCTGCACCGCCTCAGCTTGGCCTGGGGGCTTGATGGGCAAGCTGCCGGCCTCTGGCTGGCGCACACCTTGAGTGCCTTGCCGTATGTGCTGATTGCGCTGCAAGGCCCTTACGGGGGTGTCGATCCGCGCCTCCTGCAGGTGAGTGCAGCCCTGGGGCGCAGCCGGGCAGCGTTTTTGTGGCAAGTGAAATGGCCGCTTTTGCGCAGCGCGCTGGCAGCGGCGCTAGCGGTCGGCTTTGCGGTGAGCGTGGCGCAGTACCTGCCGACCTTGTACGTCGGGGCCGGGCGGTTTCAGACGGTCACTACCGAGGCGGTCACCCTGGCCTCCGGCGGGCAGCGCGCGTTGACTGCTGCGTTCGCATGGCTGCAATGGCTGTTACCGATGCTGATGTTCGGCCTGGCCGCCTGGTCGGGCCGGCCCCGCCGCTGGCCTGCGGCGGCACAATAAACCCATGAGTCTGGATATCCATATCACCCAACTGGCCAGCCCTGCCGGTGACTTGCTGCGGGGCCTGCACATCCATGTGCCAGCCGGCAAGGTGCACACCCTCATGGGGCCCAGCGGCTGCGGCAAAAGCAGCGTGCTGGCTGCCGTGTGTGGCACGCTGGATGCCGGCATGCTGTGGGACGGCCGCGTGACGCTCACTGACCAGCGTATCGAGTCTCTGCCGGTGCAGGCGCGCCGGGTCGGGCTCTTGTTTCAGGACGACCTGCTGTTTGCCCACATGACCGTGCGCGAAAACCTGTTGTTCGCCATACCCGCTGGCGAGCGCCAAACGCGCGAGCGGGCGGTGGAAGCCGCATTGGACGATGTGGAAATGCGGGAGTTTTTGCACGCTAACCCCGCCCGCCTCTCCGGCGGGCAACGGGCGCGCGTGGCCTTGGCCCGGGCCCTGCTGGCCCAGCCCCGCTGTTTGCTGCTGGACGAGCCCTTCTCCAAACTCGACGCGGCCCTGCGCGAACGCATGCGCGCCCTGGTGTTCGGGCTGGTGGCGCGGCGTGCCATTCCGGCGCTGCTGGTAACCCACGATCTGGCCGATGTCGCCGACCCCCAACACCTCACCCGCTTGGACACAGCCGGCGCGGTGTAAGGAAATGCGCGCACCGGCGACCAACCACCAGCCCGCTTCACCGTAGACTCGCTGCATGCCCCACACCTCCACCGCCCCTTGGCTCCGCCTTGCCCTGACCGGCCTTCTGGCATTCGCCTGCAGCCTGGGCATGGCCTTCAACGCGGCAGCGCAATCCACAACACCCCCCGCCGCGGGATCGACAGCCATAGCGAATGGCAACCGGCTGCAGTTGCCGGCGGTCTATGCCAATGGGCAGCGCTTCAGCACCCAAGCGCTGGACGGCACTGTCACAGTCGCCTTTTTCTGGAACACCGACTGCGCTGTCTGCCGCGACAGCCTGCCCGAATTGCGCGCCAACCTGAATGGCTGGAAAAACAAGCCCTTCAGCCTCTTGCTGGTGAACCTGGACCGCAAAGCCAGCGATTGGCAAACCTATGAAAAGCTGGTGGGCCAGACCCAGATGAACGCCAAAGGCCTGCTGTCGGTGCGCATGGAAGAAGAGCTCCCCGCCGGCACCCGTTTGCCGCTGACTTTGCTGATCGATAGCAAGGGGCGGGTATTGCAGCGATTTGAAGGTCGCCTGGCCCCTGAGGTGTGGGACGGCGTCGCCGACCTGCTGCCCTGAGCCGCCATGCTGGACCGTTTTGCCACGCCCTTGCTGCGCACGCCCCTGCAGGCCATGGCACGCCTGCTGGTGCGCGCTGGCGTGGGTGCGAATGCCGTCACGCTGGCCGGATTTGGAGTCGGCATTGTTGCTGCAATTTTGATAGCTAATGGCGCATACGCGGCGGGCGCTATCGCCCTTTTAACCTCCAGACTACTAGACGGACTGGATGGTGCGGTGGCCCGCGAAACCCAGCCTACGGATGCGGGCGGTTTTCTCGATATCTCGCTGGACTTTTTGTTTTACGCCAGCATCCCGCTCGCCTTTGCGGTGGCAGAGCCCACTACCAACGCCCTGCCCGCAGCAGCCTTGTTGGCCGCCTTCATTGGCACCGGCAGCAGCTTTCTGGCGTTTGCGACACTGGCCGCCAAGCGCGGCATGGACAACCTGGCCTACCCCGACAAATCGTTTTACTTTTTGGGTGGCCTGACCGAAGCCACCGAAACACTGGCCTTTTTTGTGGCCATGTGCCTATGGCCTGCGCACTTTGCGACATTGGCCTACCTGTTCGCCGCGCTGTGTGCGGTGACCACTGCCACCCGCATCTGGTGGGGTTGGCGCACTTTTTCTTGAAAGAAGCCCTATGAAGGCATCCAAACTCCTGGTGCTGGCCCTGATCGGGCTGGCAATTACCAGCTTCGTCGTGTTGGACTTGGGTCGCTACCTGAGTCTGGACGCTCTGCGCCAGAGCCAAGCCTCGCTGGCAAGCGCTTACGCAGAGAACCCGTGGTCTCTGCGCGCCGGCTTTTTTGCGGTGTATGTGGCGGTGGCCTCGTTGTCGCTGCCGGGCGCGGCCATTCTCACGCTCGCGGGGGGCGGGGTGTTCGGCTTGGGATGGGGCTTGTTGCTGGTGTCGTTTGCCTCAAGCGTTGGGGCCACGGTGTCGTTTCTGGCTGCGCGTTTTGTGCTGCGCGACGCGGTACAAGCCCGCTTCGGAAGCCGGCTGACCGAGATCAATCAAGGCATTGCCCGGGATGGCGCGCTTTACCTGTTTAGCCTGCGGCTGATTCCGGTCGTGCCCTTTTTTGTGATCAACCTGCTGATGGGCTTGACCACCCTGCGCACACGCACCTTTTACTGGGTGAGCCAACTCGGCATGCTGGCAGGCACTGCTGTTTATGTGAATGCCGGCACCCGGCTGGCAGAACTGCAGTCGCTCAAGGATGTCGCAAGCCCCGAGGTGCTGGGCGCGTTGGTACTGCTCGGCCTATTTCCCCTGATCGCCAAGGCCCTCATGAACCTGGTGCAAAAACGCAAGGTCTACGCCCGCTGGAAAGCGGTGCGTCCCCAAACTTTTGACCGCAACCTTATCGTGATCGGCGGTGGCGCCGGTGGGCTGGTGTCGGCCTACATTGCGGCGGCGGTCAAAGCCAAGGTCACACTGGTGGAGGCCCACAAGATGGGTGGCGACTGCCTGAATTACGGCTGCGTGCCCAGCAAAGCACTGATTAAAAGCGCCAAACTGGCCCATCAGATGCAGCACGCAGACCGCTATGGTTTACATAGCAGCCCGCGCACATCTGACGAGCGCCAGAGCCTCTTTTCGTTCAAAAAGGTGATGCAGCGCATCCACGAGGTGATTGCCGCCATTGAGCCGCACGACAGCGTGGAGCGCTACACCGGCCTGGGTGTGGAAGTGCTGCAGGGCTACGCCAAGATCATCAACCCTTGGACGGTAGAGATCGCGCTCAACGACGGCGGCACGCAGACCCTGACCACCCGCAATATCGTGATTGCGGCAGGCGCCCGCCCCTTCGTCCCGCCCCTGCCGGGTCTGGACGAGGTGGGCTATGTGACCAGCGACACACTGTGGGACGAGTTCGCCAAGCTGGACGAGGTACCCAAGCGCCTGGTGGTGTTGGGCGGCGGGCCGATTGGCTGTGAGTTGGCACAAAGCTTTGCACGCCTCGGCTCTGCCGTGACCCAAGTGGAAATGGCGCCGCGCATCATGGCGCGGGAAGACATGGAAGTGTCTGAACTCGCCGCCAACTCGCTACGCGCCGATGGCGTGGACCTGCTGACCAGCCACAAGGCCATGCGCTGTGAGATGGTGGATGGCGAAAAGGTGTTGGTGGTGGAACACGCTGGCGTCGAAAAGCGCATTGCGTTTGATCAACTGCTGTGCGCAGTGGGCCGCACCGCCCGACTCTCAGGCTACGGACTGGAAGAGCTGGGTATCCCCACTCACAAGACGGTGCAGACCAACGAGTACCTGCAAACCATCTACCCCAACATCTTTGCGGCGGGTGATGTGGCCGGCCCCTACCAGTTCACCCACGTAGCCGCGCACCAAGCTTGGTATGCGGCGGTGAATGCGCTGTTCGGCGACTTCAAGAAGTTCAAAGCCGATTACTCGGTCATCCCTTGGGCCACCTTCATCGACCCGGAAGTCGCGCGCGTCGGTTTGAACGAGCAGGACGCCATAGAACAAGGCATTGCCTACGAGGTGACCAAGTACGGAATTGACGACCTGGACCGCGCGATTGCAGACAGCGAGGCCCACGGCTTTGTGAAAGTGCTGACTGTGCCGGGCAAAGACAAGATTCTGGGCGTAACCATTGTCGGCACCCATGCCGGCGACCTGCTGGCCGAGTACGTGCTTGCCATGAAACACGGCTTGGGCCTGAACAAGATTCTGGGCACCATCCACACCTACCCCACACTGGCCGAAGCCAACAAATACGCCGCCGGCGAATGGAAGCGCGCGCACCAGCCGCACAAGCTGCTGGAATGGGTGCGCAAGTTCCACGACTGGAAGCGAAGCTGAATTGAGGTCTATGCAAGTACCCGCCACGCCCATCGTTAGAGACATCGTGTTGGTGGGTGGCGGCCACAGCCATGTGGTGGCGCTGCGCTACTTCGCCATGCACCCACTGCCCGGCGTGCGCATCACCCTGATTTGTACCGACGCGCACACGCCCTACTCCGGCATGCTGCCCGGCTATGTGGCGGGGCACTACAGCTATGACGATGTGCACATCGACCTGTGCCGCCTGTGCGCAGCCACCGGCGCGCGCTTCATCCAAGCCGAAGTAACGGGCTTGGACCGCGAGGCGCGCACGGTGCAGCTGCGCGGCCGGCCGGATATCGACTACGACGTGGTCTCCATCAACACCGGCTCCACGCCGCAGATGCGCGCATTGGGCGCCACTGAATTCGCAGTACCGGTCAAACCCATCACCGGCTTCAACCAGCGCTGGCTGCAGTTGCTCGACAAGGTGGCGCACGCTACGCGGCCGCTGACGATTGCCATCGTGGGCGGTGGCGCGGGCGGCGTGGAGTTGTGCCTGGCGATGCAGTACCGGCTGAGTGCTGAGACACAAGCCGCAGGGCGCGCAAACTTGGCGCCGCAATTCCACTTGTTTACTTCGGATGGCTTGCTGCCCACCCACAACGCGGGTGTACAGAGGCGATTTACCGAAGTACTGGCCGAGCGAGGCGTACAGGTGCACTTGCAAACGCCCGTGGCCGAAGTCGAGGCAGGCCGGCTACGCAGCGCAAAGGGCGAGTGGTTTGACGCTGACGACGTGCTCTGGGTTACCCAAGCCGGTGGCGGCACCTGGCTGCAAGGCACCGGCTTGGCCCTGACAGACAACCGTTGCATTCGCTTGCACGACACCTTGCAAAGCATCACCGACCCGCGCGTGTTTGCCGCGGGTGATGTGGCCGCCATGGAGAACTTTGCGCTGGAGAAAGCCGGCGTGTTTGCAGTGCGCATGGGCATGCCGCTGGCCATCAACCTGCAGCGCGCGGTCCAGGGCTTACCCCCGCAGCCCTACCGCCCGCAGCGCCACTGGCTGGCGCTAATCAGCACCGGTGACAAATTTGCCGTGGCGTCGCGCGGCGCACTTGGCTTTGCCGGTGCATGGGTCTGGCTCTGGAAGGACTGGATAGACCGCCGCTTTATGCAGCGCTTCAGCGTGCAAGGCGTGAAGGGGCTCGCGGGCATGACTTCAGCCGCGACATCCGCCAACGCATTAATTCAGCTAAGCGCCGACGAAGCTCAGCAAGCGCAAGCCGCAGTCGCCATGCGCTGCGGCGGCTGTGGTGCCAAGGTGGGAGCCAGCGTGCTCTCGCGTGCGCTGCAAAACCTGTGGGTGCAACCCAACCCCGATGTGCTGCTGGGCCTTGACAGCCCGGATGATGCCGCCGTCGTGCGCGTGCCGCCCGGCAAAGCGCTGGTGCACAGCGTGGACTTTTTCCGCGCCTTTGTGGACGACCCGTATGTGTTCGGCCGGATTGCCGCCAACCATGCACTGGGCGACTTGTTTGGCATGGGCGCGCAACCGCACACCGCGACCGCTATTGCCACCGTACCCCCAGGCGTGGACCGGCAGGTGGAAGCCACCCTGCGCCAGATGATGCAAGGCGCGGTCGAGGTGCTCAATGCGGCCGGATGCACGCTGATCGGCGGGCACAGCGGTGAAGGCGCCGAGCTCGCACTGGGCTTTGCAGTAAACGGCCTGGTAGATGTGAACGATCAAGGGCAAATGACGGGCGTGCTGCGCAAGGGCGACATGCAGCCCGGCGATGTGCTGCTGCTGACCAAGCCGATTGGCACCGGTGCCTTGTTTGCCGCGCATGGTCGTGCAGCCGCCAAAGGCCGCTGGGTGCAAGCCGCCCTGCAAAGCATGGTGCAAAGCAACCAAGCCGCCGCGCAAACACTGCGCACCTATGGCGCCACCGCCTGCACCGACCTGACCGGCTTTGGGCTCATAGGCCACACGGTAGAGATGGCCCGCCCCAGTGGCGTGCAGGTGGTGCTGGATGCTGCTGCCCTGCCCCTGCTAGACGGCGCGCTGGAGTGTGTGCAACAAGGCCTGCTGAGCTCCCTGCACAGCGCCAATGCGCGCCAACAGCATGTGGTGCACAACGCCACCGAGGCCATGGCCCACCCGCTGTGGCCGCTGCTGGTGGACCCGCAAACCGCTGGCGGGCTGCTGGCCAGCGTGCCCGCCAGCCAAGCAACAGCGTGCCTTGCCGACCTGCGTGCGCAAGGCTACGCTGCGGCCTGTGCCATCGGCCATGTGCGTACGCTGGCTGCGGGCGCAGCCCCGGTTCATATCCATATCCGTCCGGAGGAAGCCGATGCGAAATACTCCTAAAAAGATAGCAGCACGCGCAATTAAAACCTGGGCCTCTGCCGCATTTTTCCTATACACAGCCTGTGCGAGCTTGACAGGAGCCCACGCGCAAACCCAGCCCGCTAACACAGGGGGTCTGCTGCAAAGTTGGGCGGATTCGGCAGATGGCGCGCCCCCCAGCCCCTGGCGGGTCGTAGGCCTGCCCGGTGGCAAGGTTCCCCTGCTGGCACCGGACATCGCCACCTTGGACGGCCAAAAAGTGCTGCGCCTGCGCAGCGACAAAAGCTATGGCGCGCTGAGCCATGCGGTTCCCGCGGGTAGCGAAGGCCGCTATTTGCAATGGCAGTGGCGTCTTGACCAACCCCTGGCCCAGGCCGACCTGCGCAGCAAAAGCGGAGATGATGCCGCCCTCAAGGTGTGTGCGCTGTTTGATTTGCCGCTGGAGAAAATCCCTTTTGTCGAACGCAACCTGCTGCGCCTGGCCCGCCGGGTGAGCGCAGAAGCCTTGCCCGGTGCCACCCTGTGCTACGTGTGGGACAACCAGTTACCCGCAGGCACTACCCTCAACAACGCGTACACCGCCCGAGTGCGGCTGCGTGTGCTGAATGGCAACAGCGATGCGCTCGGCCGCTGGGTCTCCCACAAGCGGGATCTGCAGGTCGATTTTCTGGCCGCCTTTGGCAACGAGACGGACACCGTCCCGCCCTTGCTCGCGATCGTGACCGGCGCGGATGCCGACAACACCGGCGGCACCAGCCTCGGTTTTGTGAACCGCCTGCAGCTCATGAAACAATAGCGGCATGAACGCACCCGCAGTGCAGCGCCCAGACCCAGCAGACACACACCTATCGCCCGAAGCGCAGAGCAATCAACCCCGGCAGTTGGTGCTGTTGGGCGCCGGCATGGCGCACCTGAAACTTTTGCACACGCTGGCTCGCAAGCCCTTGCCCGAGGTACAGGTGACGCTGGTAGCCGAAGAGACCCACGTGGTTCACCCTGCCATGGGGCCGGGCCTGGTTGCCGGCGACTACCAGCAAGAAGACTGCACCATCCCGCTAGAGCCTTTGGTGAAGCGTGCGGGCATCCGCTGGCTGCAACAGCAGCCCGTGTCGCTGGATGCCGGGCAGCAAACGCTGGCACTCGATGATGGCAGCACTCAGCACTACGAGTGGCTTTCGATCAATGCCGCCCCTGCGCACCACAACGAGCAGTTGGAACAAACCATACCCGGCGCGGGAAAATTCGGCCTCTGCGTCTACCCGCTAGATACCTGGGCCCAACGCTGGCAAGGTGTGTCCGAATTGGCGGCGAAAAAAGCCTTGCGCGTAGCGGTCATCGGCGACCAAGTGGCTGCGCTGGAATTGGCGTTGGCGGTGCAACAGCGCCTCCCGTCCTGCGCAGTCACGGTGTTGATGCTGCCGTCTCCAGCCGGTACCCCGCTCGCCACCGCGGGCATCACCCGGTTACTGCAACAACTCAAGGCACAGCGCATCACGGTTTTGCACGACACGGCGCTCCAGATCGATGCCAGCGCGGTGCATCTGGGGTGCGGCGCGCAGCTCGCATGCGATGTGCCGCTGTTGGCCTTGCAGCACCTGCCACACGCTTGGCTGGCCGCCAGTGGACTTGCGTTGAATGCTGACGGCCAAGCGACTACCGACGGCTACTTGCGCAGCAGCAGCCATCCGCAAGTGTGGGTCGCCAATGGCGATTTGGATTCCCCGCTGCGCCATCTGCAAGCCGTGGCGCGCGGCGCGCGCTTACCCGCCACCACCGGCCAGCCGGGGGCAGGCTTTCAACTGCTGTTCGGGGGTTCACAACAGGCGGTTATGGCCTGGGGAGGGTACAGCGCGTCAGGGCGTGCCTGGCACTGGCTCAAGGATTGGTGGGACCGGCGGCAATTGCGCCGCTACACCATGTAAAGGAAAGCCGGCCCCACCAAAGGAAGGGCTGGTATGGGTATAGTGGGTCTGACTTAGATCGCTGCTACCCATGAAAATTTTGTTGTTACTGTGGCTCTCGCTGTCCCTGTTGTCGGGCAATGCCTTGGCACAAGTTGCCGGGCCTTCAGGGCCTACGGTACAGCAGCCCACCAGCCCCGATGCCGCGCTGACGTTTTACAACCGCAACCTGATCACTTTTCGCGGGGAGATGGCGGGCATCTCGGCCGAAGACCGTGCCCAGCGCGCGCACACCCGCTTGCAAGCCCAACTGGCGCAAGCCGGCCCCCACCTAGTCAGCCAGAAGCCGGACACCATGGGCATCCTGATCCAGATAGATGGCGCGACCACCTTTGTGGTGACGCCAGCTGAAGTCGACCTCAGTGCGCGCGACACACTGGAAGCCACCGCCCTCAGGGCCCAGCGCGCCTTGGAGGCCGCCATTGCCCAAAGCCGCGAAAGCCGGGACCTTGATGCTTTGGCCCGCGCTTTCGCTTGGGTAGCCGGAGCTACTGCGGTGGCCATTGCGCTGTGGGCTGCACTCAAGCGCCTGCACATTGCGGCCGGTAAACGGCTGCTACAGCTGTCCGCCGAGCACGCCGCCCGCTTGCAGCTGGGCGGCATCAGCTTGCTCAACCGGAATCGCGCCGTGGGCACCGTGCGCACCGGCATGACCGTGCTGCTGCGCCTGTTGCAAGCGCTGATTGCGTATGAGTGGCTGAGCTTTGTGCTGCAACGCTTTCCGTTCACACGCGCTTGGGGTGAGGCCCTGAACGGTTACTTGCTGGGTTTTGCCGGCAAAGCAGGAAATGCGGTGATTCAAGCCATACCGGGCTTGTTCACGGCGGTGGTTATTTTTTATCTGGCGCGCCTGCTCACCCGGGGACTGGATCGTTTTTTTGATCGGGTTCTGGAAGACGAGCACACCCTCTCATGGCTGGACGCCGACGTGGCGGTGCCGACCCGCCGTATCAGCAAGGTGCTGGTCTGGCTGTTTGCCTTGGCCATGGCCTACCCCTACTTGCCGGGTGCGGGCACTGAGGCCTTCAAAGGGCTTTCGGTGCTGGTCGGGCTGATGATTTCACTGGGCGCTTCCAACCTGGTCGGGCAAGCGGCCAGTGGCTTGATATTGACCTATGGCCGCGTCTACCGCAAAGGCGAGTACGTGCGGATCGCGGACCAAGAAGGCACCGTGACCGATATCGGCATGTTTGCAACCCGTATCCGGACCGGGCTGGGTGAAGAACTCACGATTTCCAACAGCAGCGTGCTCGCCAGCACTACCAAAAACTACTCGCGAACCGTGAATGGCCCGGGCTACGTGGTGGACACCACCGTCACCATAGGCTACGACACACCGTGGCGCCAGGTGCACGCCATGCTGATTGACGCGGCGCTGCGCACAGAGGGAATTCAGGCGCACCCGGCGCCCCAGGTGTTCCAGACCGAGCTGTCCGACTGGTACCCGGTGTACCGGCTGGTATGCCAGGCCATCCCCGAGGAGCCCCGCCCGCGGGCGGAGGTGTTGAGCGCGTTGCACGCCAACATCCAGGATGTATTTAATACTTTCGGGGTACAGATCATGTCGCCTCAGTACATTGCCGACCCTGCGGTGGCGAAAACCGTAGCACCGGCAGACTGGGCGCCTGCTCCGGCCCGCCCTTACACACCCGAGCAGCCATGAGAAATTTTGCAAGCCAAGTGCGCTACGTGGCGCGACACGAAATGCTGTTGCTGCTGCGGTACCCCAAAATGCTGCTCGCTGTAGTGGTGGTGGCAGTGCTGCCATCGGTGTATGCCGCGATCTACCTCACCAGTGTGTGGGACCCCGGCTCCCACAGCCAGGCGCTGAAGGTTGCGGTGGTGAACCTGGACGAGGGTGTGCACTACCAGGACCGTGTGTTCAACGTAGGTGCGCAAGTGGTCTACAAGCTGGGGCGGAGTGCGCGCTTCGGCTATGTGAATTACGACGACTCCGAACAAGCGCGGCAGGATGTCCGCATGGGCCGGGCCGCATTCGCGCTCATCATCCCGAAAGATTTCAGCTCTAACGCGGTACCCGGTGCACAACCGGGTGGCGGCAAGCTGGTGGTGTATGCCTCCGAGGGCAATAACTTTCAGACAGCCGCCATCGCGAAACAGTTCGCCAACGAACTGGGCCACGAGGTCAACGAAAGCCTGAACGAGCGCCGGTGGTCCATGGTGCTCACCAACGCCGCAGGCTCACAGCGCAGTGTGGACGAGTTGCGCGCGGGGGTAGATGCGCTGCGCACCGGTGCGGCAGATCTCCAAGCCGGGGCCAACCAGGCGGCCACCGCCGGGCGTGCGCTCTCCAACGGTTCCGTCAAGCTCAATGCAGGCGTGAACCAGGCCACCGATGGTTTCAAGCAGCTCGGCAACGGACTGCGAACCCTCGACTCCAAACGTCCACCCAACTCTGAGCTGAACCGGCTTAAAGCCGGAGCCGAGGCGCTAGCCAGTGGCCACACCGACCTCAGCAAGGGCATGGATGAATTGCAGGGCGGCAGCCACAAGCTGCTGGAAGGTGCCATGGGCTTCAAGACAGAAGCCGACGACAGCTTGTTGCTACCGACGCGTGTCAAGGACGGCGTGGGCCAACTGGCAGGCGGGCTCAATCAACTGGACGATGGCATTCGCACAGCCGCTGATGCGCAGAAAAAACTGGCAGATGGCGCCACACGTTTGAGTGCCGGTGTGGGCACGCTGACAACCGGCATGCGCACCATGACTGGTGCCATCCGCCAAGCGGTGACCAAGCTCCCGGAAGACAGCCAGCTCGACGAACTGGCGAGTGGCAGCGCACAGCTCAGCCATGGAGCGGGAGACTTGTCGGAGGGCCTGCAAAAACTGAAGGCGGGAAGCCAAGCCCTGTCCTCGGGCTTGGTGCTGCTGGCCAACTCTTTACCCGCCTCGATCGATACTCCCGAGGGCAGCCCGGAAGGACTGGCCAACTCGGTCAAACCGATCATGGAAATCGATGCCGTGGTGGGCAACAGTGGCAGCGGGTTTGCGCCCAACGTGATCCCCGCCGCCCTGTGGTTGGGTGCAGGGGTGGCGGCGTTTTTGATTCATATCCGGGTGTTACCTCGGCATGCGAAAAAATTCTCGCCTCCGGCAAAGTTCATAGGCAAGGTCAGCGTGCCCATCCTCGTGGTGGCGCTGCAGGCGGCGCTGTTGGGTGCAACCGTGACTTGGGGTCTGCATGTACCGGTGCACAACATCGCGGCTTTTGCAACCTGCCTCGGGGTTGCGGGCATGTCGTTTTTGATGATCGTGCTGTTTTTGTCGCGCACCATGGGCGACGCCGGCAAGGTGTTTGCCATGGTGTTTCTGGCGGTCCAGCTGTCCGCCTCGGGCGGCGTGCTACCCGTGGAGCTGAGTGGCGGGCTGTATGAAATCATCAGCCCCTGGATGCCCATGACCTGGACGGTCCAGGCCATCAAAGCGGCCATGTTCGGCGCCTATGGAGGCGCGTGGACCACCCCGATGACATGGGTAGGTTTGGCAGGTATTGCCACCTTGCTGCTCGCCTGCTGGATAGGGCGATGGCGCTACCTGCACCCTGCGCAAATGCAGCCCACGGTGGGGCTCTGAGCCGGGCCCCGCAGCGGGGCCCTGGTGATCGATCAGGGCGGTGACTCAGGCCGGCACTTTGGCACCGGGGCGCCGCAACAAACGGGTGACTGCGCGCGGATCCAGACCGTACATATCGGCAAACGCTTCAACGCTTGCACCGCTTGCATTGAATGCAGCCAACAAGGCCTCCGCCTTGGCAGCACGCGCTTCGGCTTCGACGAGCGCTTCGTCGAGCACAGCGTTGGACGCTTCGTCGCGTCCGCTGAGTAACTCGCGATAGGCCTGGGGCGTAAGGCCAGAGGCCTCCCACGCAGCTACCACCCGCTGCACCAGCTTAGGACGCAAGTCTTCCTGGGTGCGGGACTGGCGACGGCGGAACACCTCCAGCAAGGCGTGGTACACGTGCTCAGGCGCCATCGGCTCTACCGGCTGGCCTTGCAGGTCGTGACGCTGCTCGCCGGACGCGACTGCAGTCAAGTAGCGCAGCGACCGCGCATGCATGGACAGCGCCGCCTTGAGGCTGACCGGTTCAAATTCGGCCGGGTGCTTGTCAAGCAACTCCTGAAAAATACCCCGCTTCATGGGCCTGAAGACGGCACCGAACAAGTGGGGATACAGGGCAGCCATTTTGTCGAGCACCGGCAACACATCAGATTTGGCGGGGCGCGCCTTGGAGGCTACTGGTGTTTCGGCAGCAGGCGCTTCCGTTGGCTGGGGCAAGGATTCGGTCATGGCAATAGTCAGGAAATCGTGCAAAAAAGCCCTCGATCATGCCGTATCGGGCAAGGCTTGGACAAATTCCCGCCAAAAACAGGGCCGCTGGGCGCTGCAAACGTTCAGTTAAAGTCCCTGCCCACAAGGAACACAACATGCTGCTCACAGATATCAGCGCCGAACACATCTTCACGGCCACCAAAGGTGGCCCTCGTGTGACGATTTTGGTGCATCCCTTTACGAACACACAAAGAGACTCACTCGGCAAGTTTGAGATCGTTCGCAACATCCGCGAACCGGGGGCTAAAGAAGTGAAACGCTCCACCTTCGTGTCGTTCCAGCAATTAGCGGAGCTGTACGCAAAAGGAGTGCTCGACGAATTTGGCTTTTCCGTGCGCATGTGTGCCGCTGATGGCAAACACCCCAATACGACACCGACCAAAAAGCTGCTCCCGAGCTGCATCAAACAAGGCTCACCATTTGACGTGGCGGTGCAAGGCGTGGATGTCTCCCTGCCCGCGAACCGCGAATTGAGAACTGCCTTGCTGCGGACCAGTGTCAAGGTTTGATGCCATTCGAGGGGCTGCACATGACACTTCTTTACACGCTGCTGCTGATCGCCACCTGTCTGTGGGTGTTTATCCAATGGAAGCCTGACAGCGCGTCTCGCTGGGGATTGGGGTTGGAGCGTAAGCGCAGCGGACTGATGCTGAAGTCGCAAGCGATTGCAGGCTTTGACATCCCCTACCTGGAAGGTGGGCAAGGCGAAGTGCTTGTGCTCGTGCACGGTTTCGGGGGCGACAAAGACAATTTCACACGCATGGCGCGGTTTTTAACACCGCACTTTCGGGTGATACAACCCGACCTGCCGGGCTTTGGCGATGCAACACGCGACCCCGCAGCGCGGTACCGCATGTCCGATCAAGTGGAGCGCTTGCATGCGTTCCTTCAGGCTCTGGGTGTGCAAAAAGTAATTCTCGGTGGCAACTCCATGGGCGGCTTCATTGCCTGTGAATATGCCGCGCGCTTTCCCGAGCAGGTCAAGGCGCTATGGTTGCTGGATGCTGCCGGCACGGCCGCTGCCCACGACTCGCCTATGCTGCGGCACTACCTCGCCACTGGCGACTCTCCCCTCCTGCTGCGCAGCCAAGCCGACGTGGCCAAGCTGATCCGCGCCACCATGGCGCGTCCTCCCTACTTTCCCGGCTTCTTGAAGCGCACTTTGGGCGCTCGCGCGATAGCGGATTACCCCTTGCATTGCGAGATCTTCAAAGACCTCAGCCAACATTCGCCCATGCTCGAAACCCAACACACGACTTGGCCCACCCCGGCGCTGATCGTGTGGGGGGCGGAAGATGCCATCTTGAACCCGGCAGCTGCCCAGACCCAGGAGCGGCTGTTTCCGCGCCACAAGACGATCGTGATGCAGGGCATTGGGCACTTGCCCATGCTGGAAGCACCCGCCCAAACCGCCCAAGACTTCCTAGAGTTTGCGCAAACGCTGTCGGCTTAACCCCGCCGCACAAACTCCAACGCGCCATCGTCTATCGACTCGTTCAGCAGCAGGGTTTTGTCGACTTCGTAGGCATGGGTCACGCGCCATGGGCCGCTGCGGCCTTGGCGTGGCAGCTCGCTCACATCCCGCAGGATATAGCCCGAGGTCAGTGAGCTCATCACATTGCCTTCGCCCAGTTGCCCTTCGGGTGCGCGCGGGGTTGCGCAGGCAATGCCCTCGCTATCCATGTAATTAAGCAGCCGGCACACGTAGCGCGAAGCGATGTCTGCCTTGAGCGTCCACGAGGCATTGGTGTAGCCAAAAATGAAGGCCATATTGGGCAGGTCCTGCATCAGCACCGCGCGGTAGCTCAGCAGCTGGTGGGTCGCCACCGGTGCACCGTCCAGGGTGATGTCCATGCCACCGAAGGTCTTGAGGCGTATGCCGGTCGCAGTCACCACGATGTCCGCCTCCAGCGTCTCACCTGATTTGAGCAAAATGCCATGCTCGGTAAATGTGGCAATTTCGTCGGTGACGATAGTCGCCTTGCCCGACTTGATGGCCTTGAACAGGTCGCCATCGGGCACCACACACATGCGTTGGTCCCACGGGTTGTAGCTGGGTGTGAAGTGGCGCATGTCCACGGTGTCCCCCAGCATTTTCTGGATGGGGCGCAACATGAACTTTCGCATGGCGTCGGGCCAGCGCTTGGCGCCCTTGTAGAGCGCACGCTGCAAAGCGATATAGACACTACGCAAGGTCCCATAGATACAGCGCGCAGGCAGGAAACGCCCCAGCATTGCAATCGCCTTTTCAAGTGTGGGTGCGATGAAGTAGTAGGTGGGTGTGCGCTGCAACATGGTGACGTGCGCAGCTTGGGCCACCATGGCCGGAACAATCGTGACCGCCGTGGCCCCACTGCCAATCACCACCACCCGTTTGCCCCGGTAGTCCAGGTCTTCGGGCCAAAACTGCGGATGAATGGTCTGCCCCTTAAAGCGATCCAAGCCCGGGAACACCGGGAGATGCCCTTGGTCGTAGTCGTAATAGCCGGTACAGCTCACAAAGAAGTTACAGGCGTAGCTGATGGTCTCCCCGGTGGACTCCTGCAGGGCCGTGATCGTCCAGAGGTTCTGATTGCTGGACCAATCGGCCTTGAGGATTTTGAGGCCGAAGCGGATGTGGCGGTCCACGCCATATTCCTCTGCGGTCTCCTTGACGTACTCGCGCACCAGTCGGCCTTCGGACAGCACCTTGGGCGACATCCAGGGCCGAAAGGCATAGGCAAAAGAGAACATGTCGGAATCGGACCGCACACCGGGGTAGCGAAACAAATCCCAGGTTCCACCAATGGCGCTGCGCCGCTCCAGGATGGCGTATCGCTTGCCCGGCGATTCTTTCTGCAAATGGCACGCCATGCCGATCCCTGAAATGCCTGCGCCGACGATCAGCACATCAAAATGCTCGCTCATAGAACTCCCTGCTGAAAACCAGACTCCATGCGTCCCCCGCTGGGCCATCCGGCCCCAAAACTAGTGTAAGCCGCGGCCTTGAAAGCGGTCGCCGTTTGCTGTGACCTGCGAAAAGTGCCATACCAACGTAACCCCCTCGCAAGCGGGGGGACTCTTGAAATCAGGTCAAAAGCCCTTATCATTAGCACTCGTCGGACTTGAGTGCTAACAGCACCAGCCGCGTTAGTTCTCGGGAGCTTGCCCAAGTGGGCGGCCCCTGGTGTTTCTTGTTTCCATATCTAGGAGATTTCTCATGAACCTGCGTCCTTTGGCAGATCGCGTGATTGTTAAGCGCGTCGAAACCGAAACCAAGACTGCTTCCGGCATCTACATCCCTGACAACGCAGCTGAGAAGCCTGACCAAGGTGAAGTGTTGGCTGTCGGCCCCGGCAAGACCAACGACAAGGGCGAAACCAAGGCCCTGACCGTGAAGGTCGGCGACCGCGTGTTGTTCGGCAAGTACTCCGGCCAGACCGTCAAGGTCAATGGCGATGAGCTGCTGGTCATGAAAGAAGACGACCTGTTCGCAGTCGTCGAGAAGTAATTCACCGCGCTATCAAATAAATAGCTAGTCGCGCATGCTTCATGTGGGCTAGCGGCATATTTCACTTAAATTTGGAGTCATAACATGGCAGCAAAAGACGTAATTTTCGGCGGCGAAGCCCGCGCACGCATGGTTGAAGGCGTGAACATTTTGGCCAACGCGGTCAAAGTGACTTTGGGCCCTAAGGGTCGTAACGTGGTTCTGGAGCGCTCTTTCGGCGCCCCTACCGTGACCAAGGACGGTGTGTCCGTGGCCAAGGAAATCGAACTCAAAGACAAGCTGCAAAACATGGGCGCGCAGATGGTCAAGGAAGTGGCTTCCAAGACTTCTGACAACGCAGGTGACGGCACCACTACCGCTACCGTGTTGGCTCAAGCCATCGTTCGCGAAGGCATGAAGTACGTGGCCGCCGGCATGAACCCGATGGACCTGAAGCGCGGTATCGACAAGGCAGTGACTGCTCTGATCGAAGAGCTGAAGAAGGCTTCCAAGCCCACCACCACTTCCAAGGAAATCGCCCAAGTGGGTTCCATTTCCGCCAACTCTGACGCATCCATTGGCGACATCATCGCCAACGCAATGGACAAAGTGGGCAAAGAAGGCGTGATCACTGTGGAAGACGGCAAGTCCCTGCAGAACGAACTCGACGTTGTCGAAGGCATGCAGTTCGACCGCGGCTACCTGTCCCCTTACTTCATCAACAACCCAGAAAAGCAAGCGGCTTTGTTGGACAACCCGTTTGTTCTGTTGTTCGACAAGAAGATCAGCAACATCCGTGACCTGCTGCCTACCTTGGAACAAGTCGCCAAGGCTGGCCGTCCTTTGTTGATCATTGCTGAAGATGTCGATGGCGAAGCCCTGGCAACTTTGGTGGTGAACACCATCCGCGGCATCCTGAAGGTTGTGGCTGTGAAGGCTCCTGGCTTCGGTGACCGTCGCAAGGCCATGTTGGAAGACATCGCCATCCTGACCGGCGGCAAGGTAATCGCTGAAGAAGTGGGCCTGACCCTGGAAAAAGTGACTTTGGCCGACCTCGGCTCCGCAAAGCGCGTCGAAGTGGGCAAGGAAAACACCATCATCATCGACGGTGCTGGCGCTGCTGCTGACATCGAAGCCCGCGTGAAGCAAGTCCGCGTGCAAATCGAAGAAGCCACTTCCGACTACGACCGTGAAAAGCTGCAAGAGCGCGTGGCCAAGTTGGCTGGCGGTGTTGCCGTGATCAAGGTGGGCGCTGCTACCGAAGTCGAAATGAAGGAAAAGAAAGCCCGCGTTGAAGACGCACTGCACGCTACCCGCGCTGCTGTGGAAGAAGGCATTGTGGCTGGCGGCGGCGTGGCTCTGCTGCGCGCCAAGCAGTCTGCTGGCACCATCAAGGGTGACAACGCTGACCAAGACGCCGGTATCAAGCTGGTGTTGAAGGCGATCGAAGCACCTCTGCGCGAGATCGTTTACAACGCAGGCGGCGAAGCCTCTGTGGTGGTGAACGCTGTGTTGGGTGGCAAGGGCAACTACGGCTTCAACGCTGCCAACGACACCTACGGCGACATGATCGAAATGGGTATTCTGGACCCCACCAAGGTGACACGTACTGCTCTGCAGAACGCAGCATCTGTGGCTTCCCTCATGCTGACGACCGAGTGCATGGTGTCTGAAGCTCCGAAGGAAGAAGCTGCTGGCGGCGGTATGCCTGATATGGGTGGAATGGGCGGCATGGGCGGCATGGGCATGTAATTGCTCCTTGCCTGAGGCGCCACGCCGGCGTTGCAAGGGCTTGCCGTACCGTAGGTACTGTCTGCGCCCTTGCGCCTTGGCCTGGCACCTCATGCTGCGTCGATGTGGCGTTATTGCTCTCGACTGCAAACCTAATAAAAAGCCCCGCTCGGTTTTGCCTTGCGGGGCTTTTTTACGTCTCTCTTGCTACGCTTTTGATAGCAACTTGCGTAATTTCTATGAGCGCTAGAGGCTGATTTCGCTTAAACCCAGGGCTTGCAGCTCTTGCGCGGCCTGTTGCGCGGTGTGGAAGTGGATGCCGTGCCAGCCTTCGGCCTGCGCGGCCTGGATGTTGGGGAGCAGGTCGTCCAGAAAGACCGTCTTGGCGGGCTCGAGGGCGTGGCGCTTTTGCAGGCGCTGGTAGATGGCGGGCTCGGGTTTGATGAGCAGTTCGTCGCCTGAAAAAATGCCGCCGTCGAATTCACTGAGGAAGGGGTTCATGCGCTCCAGTGTGCGGGCATACGGCACTGGCATGTTGGAGAGGTAGTAGAGCCGCACGGGCTCGCCTTCGGTTGCTGCGCGTTGCGCGCGCAAGGCCACCAAACTCTTGAACAGGGCTACCGACTCCGGCATGGGGGTCAGCCGCTCGCCGATGCTCTCGACCAGCGTGCCGAGCACCGTGGCATCTACACCCACGCGCTTAGCCACTTGGGCCACCACGTCTGCCATGGCGATCGTGCCCCGGTCAAAGGCTTGCCACTCGTGATGGCCGAATACCTCATGGGCCAGGTGCCCTGCCTCGGCACGGGTCGCGGCGCGCTGGGGAAAGCACTCCATCATCAAATCTACCGGGCGCCAAGTAAACAGCACAGCGCCAAAGTCAAACACCACATTCATAGCTTAAAGGTTCCAAATAAAGAAGCCCCGCCAGCATAGCGCTGGCGGGGCCGGAAACGGCTCAAAAGATCCGCTATTGCAGCAATCTACGGTCGATCAGCGTATCAAGCGACAGGCTTGAATTCAAAGCCATTACCCAGCTTCTCGACGCGGCCAAACGCCGGGAACGGGAAGTGGAAGCCGCCCGCCATGACCTTGTCGTTCACGATCATGTCAAACACCTTGCGGCGGGCCACGCGGGCCTCTTCGGCATTCATGTCGAACTGCACCGCCCAATCAGGGTTGCGCGCAAACAGCTGGGGCACGTTGGTGATGTCGGCCACGTAGGCGAACTTTTCACCCTTGCTCTCCACCATAAACAGCGTGTGACCGGGGGTGTGGCCATATGCCGCCACGCTCTTGATGCCGGGCACAATTTCGGTGCCGGCTTCAAACTTCACCATCTGGCTGTCGTTCAGGCCACCCAGCATGCGGCGCACGGTCTGGAAAGCGCCTTTCATGGCGTCAGGTGCTGCGGCCATGCGGGCGTCATCCATCCAGAACGCGTGCTCAACGGACGGGACCATGATCTTGGCGTTGGGGTACACCAATTGGCCCGCCTTGTTGCGCACACCCAAAATGTGGTCGCCATGGAAGTGGCTCAGGATCACGGTGTCAATGTCTTCCACCTTGTAGCCCGCAGCATTCAAATTGGCGACCAGGCGGCCGGTAGTGGGGCCGCCGTTGTCCGAGAAACCGGTGTCGAGCAGCACTTTGCGGTTGCCAGCGATGACCAGGAAGGCGGTGTACGGCACATCCAAGTATTCGGTGGGCAGGTTTTGCGATTTCAGCAGCTCTTGCACTTCGCCCAAGGGGGCGTTGCGCACAAACTCAGCGGCCAAGGGGCGGCGGGTGACACCATCGTTCAGGGCAATGACTTCAAAGTCACCCAGCTTTTGCTTGCGAAAGCCCACCTGCACCACACTGGGTGCGCCGAAGTTGGGGGCCGATTGGGCGCCCAAGGGCAAAAAGGATCCGGCTGCATAAGCCGCCACTGCCGCACCGCCACCGACAAAGAAATCGCGCCGAGTCACCATAAAAGCCTCCTGGGTATGAATAAAGACCAGATAGTCTCAAACACCACTCATGAGTGCACGCGCGCAACGCTATGCCCGCCCCGATGTAAGGGTTATCGCCGGCAGGCCGCGCCGCACTGGCTTAAACCCGGCGTCAAGCGCGCTTGAGGGCTCGCCGCAAAGCGGCCGCCAACTTGGCAGGCTGCGTGCGGCCAATGCGCACCTGCGGGGTACCGTGCCATGCGGCACAGCGGCGGATGGCAGCGGCGACCTCTTGCACTTGCTGCTCAGTCCACACGCCACCGGGCTGGGCGTGGAGTGACTTCACTTCAAACACGCCCTCTGCCCGGTGCGCTTTGGCATCCAGCCGGCCTATGAGCTCGCCGCGGCACAAAATCGGCAAGACAAAGTAGCCGTAGACACGCTGCGCCTCGGGGGTGTAGCACTCCAGCTTGTAGTCAAAATCAAAAAAGGTCGAGGCCCGCTCGCGGTCCCACACCACAGGGTCAAACGGCGACAAGAGTGCGGTGTGGCTGGCCACCAAGTCGCCCGCCAGCGCCTGCTGTAGCAGGCCGGTATGGTCGGTGTGCACATAGCCGGCCGCAGCCCACCCCTCAACAGCCACTCGCTGAATACGCCCCGCACGCACCAGAGCCTCCAAGTGCGCATCCTGCAAGCGCGGCTTGGTCCGGAAATAATCGTTGATCCACCGCGCTTGGGTAACCCCCAGTGCAGCCACAGCCTTCTCTACCCACGCGGCTGCGAGCTCGTCCGGCGGCAATGCGGGTGCGGGCTGGCGCAGTGCAGGTGCCACCCGCTCGCTCAGGTCGTAGACGCGGTGAAAGTGGTCACGGCGCGCGATCATCAGCTCGCCCAGAGCAAACAGAGCTTCCAGCCAACGCTTTTCGTCCTTCCAACCCCACCAAGCGCCACCTTTGCCCTCAAGCCGCACGAAGTCAGAAGACTTCACCGGCCCCTGGGTGCGGATCTGATCCAGCAAGGCATCCAGCTGCGGGCGCTGGGCCGCAGCGAGTTTCTGGGCATGGGAGATGCCCCAATGCGTGCGCCCCTCGCGGTTGTAGGCGCGGTGCAAGTGCAAATCATCAGCGGGGGCAAAACAGGCTTCGTGGGCCCAGGTTTCAAACAAGGCGCCGTTGGCTAACGCGTCTTCCAGCCATGCCGGCGGGTAGTCGCCCAAGCGGGCGTGTAACACCAGATACGGGCTGCGCGCCACCACATGGATGGTGTCAATCTGCAGCAAGCCCATGCGCTGCACACAGGCCGCTACATCGCCTTCTTGTGCGGGGCGTGCAAGCGGCTGCAACAGGCCCTGGGCTGCCAAGTGCAGCGCGCGGGCTTGAGGCAGGCTAAGCGTCTGCAATCAGCTGCGCAGACGCGCCAGCAAACCGGCGGTGGAGCCATCAAGGCCCGTGGCGTCGCCGCTATGAAGACGCGGCTCAATGTCTTTGGCCAGCACTTTGCCGAGCTCGACGCCCCATTGGTCAAAGCTGTTGATACCCCAGAGGCTGCCACTGACAAACACGCGGTGCTCTTGCATCGCAATCAGCGCACCCAGCGATGCGGGCGTCAGGTCGTCCAGCAGCAAGAAGGTGCTGGGGCGGTTGCCGGTGAAATGCTTGTGGCCACCGGCATCGTCTTTGCCTTGCATCAGGGCTTGGGCTTGCGCCAGCACGTTGGCCAGCAACATCGGGTGGTGGCCTTTCAGGTGGTGGCGCGCCTTTTTGACGGCCACAAACTCCACCGGCACGACCTCGGTGCCTTGGTGCAGCATCTGAAAGTAGGCGTGTTGACCATTGGTGCCGGGTTCGCCCCACAGCACCGGGCAGGTATCGAACGGCAAGGCTTCGCCACTGGCGTCCACCCGTTTGCCATTGCTCTCCATCTCCAGCTGCTGCAAATAGGCCGGCAGGCGGCGCAATGCACTGTGGTACGGCGCAATGCTGCGGCTGCTAAAGCCGTGGAAGTTGCGGTACCAGACGTCCAGCAACCCCAAACGCACCGGCAGGTTCTGCTCCAAGGGCGCAGTGCGGAAGTGCTCGTCCATGGCATGGGCACCCGCCAGCAGCTCGCGAAAGCCTTGCGCGCCGATGGCAATGGCAATCGGCAGGCCGATGGCCGACCACATGGAGTACCGCCCGCCCACCCAGTCCCAAAAGCCAAAGGTGGTGGTGATACCAAAGGCATTGGCCGCCGCCACGTTGGTGGTGAGTGCGGCGAAATGGCGGGCTATGTTGGTGCCGCCCTGCTCGAGGAACCAGGCCTTCGCGGAGGCCGCGTTGGTCATGGTTTCGATCGTGGTGAACGTCTTGCTGGCGATCAGGAAAACGGTGTTTTCGGGCTTCAAGTGGGGCAGCTTGGCGGCCAGCTCGTGGCCATCCACATTGCTCACAAAATGCAGGCGTTTGCCGCTGGTGGCAAAAGCATCCAGCGCCAACACCGCCATTTGAGGGCCGAGGTCAGATCCGCCGATGCCGATGTTCACCACATCGGTAATGGCGGTATCTGCACGCAGTTGCTCGGCGTAGGCCAGCATCGCGTCTAGCGTAGCGTGCACCTTAGCCTGCTCACCCGCTATGAATTCAGGAGCGGCTCCCGCATATTCCGCTTGCGCAGAGGGCGGATTTCGCAACAAAACGTGCCACACCTCGCGCTGCTCGGTGTTGTTGATTTTCTGGCCGGCAAACATGGCATCGCGGTGCTCGGACAGGCCGCTTTGGCGGGCCAGGTCCATCAGCAGTGCTTCGGTGCTGGCGTCGATACGGTTTTTGGACAAGTCCGCAAACACATAAGGCGCCTCTTGGCTCAAACGGGTGAAGCGCTGGGCGTCGGCCTCAAAGGCTTGGCGCACATCCAGCGCTTGGCCGGTCGCTGCATACGCAGCCTGCAATTGGGCCCAAGCGGGCGTGCGGTCACAACGGGTACGTGCCATGTTCGCGAGTCCTTGGTGCGCTTAAGCGGCCAGCAACAGCTGCTCGAGCTTGACAGCGTCCACGCAGAATGCACGGATACCTTCTGCCAACTTTTCGGTGGCCATGGCGTCGTTGTTCAGGGCGAGGCGGAAGCTGGCTTCGTCGTAGCTGACGTGCTCGATATCGGCGGTCTTGGCGGCATCGGCGTTCAGGTGCTGGGTCACAGGCGCCTCGGACGCTGCCATCTGGGCCAGCAAATCGGGGCTGATAGTGAGCAGGTCGCAACCGGCCAAGGCGGTGATCTGACCCACGTTGCGGAAGCTGGCGCCCATGACTTCGGTGGCGACACCAAACTTTTTGTAGTAGGCGTAAATTTGGGCTACGGACTTGACGCCGGGGTCATTCAACTCCGCGTTGTCCGCCTCAACCCAGGCTGCGCCGGCGTTCTTTTTGTACCAGTCGTAGATACGGCCGACAAACGGGGAAATCAGCTGCACCTTGGCCTCGCCGCAAGCCACGGCTTGGCAGAACGCGAACAACAGGGTCAAGTTGGTGTGGATGCCTTTGCGCTCCAACTGCTCAGCGGCCTTGATGCCTTCCCAGGTCGACGCCACTTTGATCAGGATGCGGTCAGAGTGAATGCCTTGCGCTTGGTACAGCTCGATCAGGCGTTCGCCACGGGCCATTGTTGCCGCGGTGTCAAAGCTCAGGCGCGCGTCCACTTCAGTCGACACACGGCCAGGAATGATAGAGAGAATTTCGCAACCAAAACGCACCAACAAACGGTCCACGATCTCGTCCATGGCACGGCCACGGAACTGGTTGACCGTGTCTTTCACCAAGGGGGCGTAGTCCGCCTTTTGCACGGCTTTCAAAATCAGCGACGGGTTGGTGGTCGCGTCCTGGGGCTTGAACGCGTCCAGTTGTTTGAAATCGCCAGTATCGGCTACGACGGTGGTGAATTGTTTGAGGGCGTCGAGTTGGTTCATGGGATGCAGACGGCAGAGCCGCAGGTTAAAAAAACTTAGGGTAAACGCGCAGAAAGTTGCAGTTTCTCGCCTTGAATTATCAATGAAACAAAGTTACATTACAACGTCAGCTTTTATGTAACTACTAAACGTACCACTTGTCTTATGAGCTTTGATTTAGTCATGTTCGGCGGCACCGGCGATTTGGCCTGGCGCAAACTCATGCCCGCATTGTTTCAGGCGTTCCGCCACGGCACCTTGCCGGAGGGTGGACGCATTATCGGGGTTGGCCGTGATGACCTGAGCCATGACCAATACCGGGCGCTCATTCAATCGCGCTTCGAAAAGGTGGAGCTGGCCAAGCGCCCGAGTGCCGAGGAGTTTGCGCGGTTTGCTGCAATTCTCGAATTCGTGCGCATGGACCTGTCCAAGTCCGAAGACTATGCGCGCCTGGCCGAAACCCTGAACAACCGCAATGCCGACAGCGTGGTGATGTATGTCGCCACCGCCCCCAGCTTGTTCACCAATGTGTGTGAACAGTTGGCCGCTAGCGGATTGAACACACCCAAAACCCGCGTGGTGCTGGAGAAGCCGCTGGGGCATGACCTGGCATCCAACCGCGCCATCAACGCCACGGTGCGCCGCTTCTTTGCCGAAGAGCAGGTCTACCGCATCGACCACTACCTGGGCAAGCCTTCGGTACAAAACCTGTTTGCGATGCGCTTTGGCAATGCACTGTTCGAACCACTCTGGCGCCGCGAGCATATTGCCAACATCCAGATCACCATCGCCGAAGATTTGGGCGTCGAGAGCCGTGGCGCGTTTTACGAGACCACCGGCGCACTGCGCGACATGGTGCAAAACCACGCGCTGCAACTGTTGTGTGCCATTGCCATGGAGCCACCGATTAACGCGGGGGCTGACGCTATTCGCGATGAAAAGCTCAAGGTTCTGCGCTCCCTTAAGCCCTGGACCGCTGAAACGCTCAAGCAAGATGTGGTGCGCGGGCAGTACTCCGCTGGCACCAGCGGTGGTGTGAAGGTACCCGGCTACCGTGAAGAGACAGGCGTGAGCCCACAAAGCAACACCGAGACCTTTGTGGCTCTGCGCACTGAGATCGCCAATTGGCGCTGGGCAAGCGTGCCGTTCTACATCCGCACCGGCAAGCGCTTGTCGGGCCGCGATGCCCGCATTGTGATCAACTTCCGTCCCACTCCGCACGCCATCTTCAACTCCAACGAGGGCGTGGGCAACCGTTTGGTAATCAACCTGCAACCAAAAGACGGTTTGGAATTGCACTTGCTGGCCCAGGGCCAGGAAAATCGGCAATCCCGTAGCAGTGCATCGCAAACACTGGCACCGGTGCAGCTTGACCTCGATTTCGACAAGCGCTTCGGCTCGGAGCGCGTGGGGGCCTACGAACGCCTGCTGCTTGACGTGATCGACGGTCGCCTGAACCTCTTTGTGCGCAGCGATGAGCAAGAAGAGGCCTGGCGCTGGGTCGAGCCCATGCTAGAGCACTGGGCCGCAGACACCACAGGCCCGCGTTTGTATGCGGCCGGCACCTGGGGGCCCAGTGCATCCAGCGCCATGATTGCTCGGGACGGCTTCTGCTGGAGCGAAGAAAGCTAAAAGACTATGTTGGACCGCATCAAAGCCTCACTGCCCTCGTTGGCACCTGCCGAACAGCGGGTGGGCAAGCTCTGCCTCGCTGACCCCCGCGCTTTTGCCAAGCTGCCTGTCAGCGAACTGGCGGACCGTGCCCACGTCAGCAAACCCACGGTAGTGCGTTTTTGCCGCAGTGTGGGCTATGACGGGCTATCTGACTTCAAGCTCAAACTCGCAGGCACCGTGAACGAGGGCGTGCCCTTCATTCACCGCAGCGTGGATGCCGACGACAAGACAGGCGACGTCATGGTGAAGGTCATTGACAACACCGTGGCCGCCTTCTTGCGCTATCGCAACGACGCTTCGACCATGGCGATCGAAAAGGCCGTGGTAGCGCTGGTCGACGCCTATAACGCCGGCCGACAAATTCAGTTCTTTGGGGTCGGTAACTCGGGCATCGTGGCCCAAGATGCCCAACACAAGTTCTTTCGTTTGGGCATCAATACCACCGCCTACAGCGATGGGCACATGCAAGTCATGAGTGCGTCGATCTTGGGCGCGGGTGATTGTGTGGTGGTTATCAGCAACTCGGGCCGAACCCGTGACCTGATGGATGCCTGCGATATTGCCCGCAAAAATGGGGCGACTACGATCGTTATCACCGCCAGCGGATCCCCGCTGGCCAGTGCAGGCCACATCCATCTGAGTGCAGACCACCCCGAAGGCTTCGATCGCTACAGCCCCATGGTCTCGCGGCTTTTACACCTGATGATTATTGATATCTTGGCCACCTGCGTAGCCCTGCGCATAGGCGGTGGAAAGCTCCAACCTTTGCTCAGCGAGATGAAGCACAACCTGCGGAACAAGCGCTACGCTTGATTGCTGAAACACCCCATAAAAAAAACCCGCAGCATGCGCTGCGGGTTTTTTCTTTTGGCTAATACTGGCCTAGGCCAGCAATTGCTTAGAAGGAGTGCGACAGCAACAGGTTGGTTTCGTTGTTGCGCTTGGCACCGGCGTACGGCAGCCAGTCAGCGTATGTGGCGATCAGGCTGGTACGCTTGCTCAGGTCATACTTGGCAGACAGACCATAACCATTACGAGTTTGATCCAAACCACCTTTTGGAATAACACCCAGCAATGTCGGTTGCGCAGCGAATCCATCCGCAGTTTCTGTCGCGTAGTTGGCACCCAATGTCAAAGCACCGATCGGCACTGCGGCCGAGATAGCAGCAGAATTCAGCGTACCACCGGACATGGTAGTCAAGGTGCTGTAACCGCCACCAACTTGGAAGGAGCCGAAGTTGTACTTGGCACCTGCGCGAAGCACGTCACGGTAAGACGTGTTGGCATTTGCAGTACGGTTGTCGTAGCTCAAGAAGTTGAGGTTGGCAACCAAAGCGCCGGTCATGTAAGTGCCGGACACGCTGGTCAAGCGCTGGCCAACTTGACCTTGTGCACCTGCAGCGCCTTGGCCCAATCCCAATCCAGCGGTGGGCGCCACTCCATTGGCAGTACCTTGCTCTTGGTGAGAGATGCTCACGATAACAGGACCCAATTTGGTGTCAAAACCAACGGCATCTTTAAAAGAACGCGCAGGGAACACCTTGTTATCCATGCCGGCACCGCCCACACCAAACGATCCGGAGAGGTAATCTGCAGGCTTGTATGCTTGCAATGTGATGCGACCAACACTGGTGGTCAATTTCAAAGACGAGTCGCCGCCAGTGGCTGTGCCGCGGGTGAAGCCGTCAAGCGACATTTCTGCCGCCACGTTCATACCGCCACCCAAGTCTTCCTTCGCAGTAAAGGTGACCAAAGAGGTATCAACACCCAAGCCAGATGCTTCGCCATTCGCGTTACCGCCGTTACCGCCAGCAACCGCTTGCGTAAAGGCTTGCGCTGCACTTGCGGTGGGAGAAGTCGTGCTTTGCTTGTAGCCGATGGTGTAGTTACCAGTGATAGTCACTTGCGCCATCGAGGCGCCGGACACTGCCATAACAGCCAATGCGATGAGGGTTTTTTTCATATTACTTGTCTCTTCAATCTAAGTTTGAGGATCGCCGGATAGTGCTGGGCACCCCTCCAACGCTTCTTACTTCTTTAGCAAGAAGTAAGTTCTATTGAAACAAAAATTTGCAGTTCAGTCAGCAAACACATCAAGAAAAATAAAGAGCGACCGTTCGTTTTTCAAGATTTGTTGTATTAGCACCAAGACATCAAAAATTTTCACCATACAGAAATCGCCGCTCAAGAAAAAAACCCTGCGAGCTTTCGCTCGCAGGGTTTATTCGCTAGCTCAAAGCTGGCCTAGGCCAGCGTCAAATTAGAAAGTGTGGGAAACCAACAGTTCTGTCAGGTTAGCGCGCTGTGTGCCGCCCTCATCCCAGTTGGTGTAAGCACCAACCAAGGAAGTGCGCTTGCTCAGAGCGTACACGGCCTTCAGACCGTAGCCAGACTTGGTGATGTCGTTAGCAACAGTACCGGAGTCGTCACGCTTGGAAGAACCAACGTCGAAGCCCAGTGTCAAAGCGCCCAAAGGAGCTGTCACAGCCAAGATGGACTCGGTTGTAGTGCCCTTGTTACGCTGAACTTGAACAACACCTGCGCCCAGTGTGAAAGCGCCGAAGTTGTAAGAACCCTTTGCGCGAACGCGTGTCTTAGCGTTGTTAGGAGCTGCTGCTTCGGTGGACTGATTGTCCCAAGAAGTGAAAGCACCAGTCACAGCCAATGGGCCAGCTGCGTAAGAAGCAGACAGGCTGTTGCTACGCTGGTCGTTGTTGGAAGCAGCGCCCACGCCCAAGCCTTGTGCGTTTGTGTGTTCTGTGTGGGACAGACCGAAGGTCAGACCACCAAAAGAAGGCGATGTGTAAGCGACAGAGTCGTTGATGGTGCGAGCACCGTACACTTTGCCGTCCAAACCAGCGATGCCGCCGATAACGGAGGACAGGTAGTCAGCGCCCTTGTCGTTAGCCAGCTTGATGCGACCGAAACCGCCAGTCAATGTCAAAGAGTTGTCACCGCCAGTAGCTGTACCACGTGCGAAACCGTCCAAAGACATTTCGGCAGCAGCCTTCAAGCCACCACCCAGGTCTTCAGAAGCAGCGAACTTCACGAAGGAAGTGTCCACGCCCAGACCGGACTTCTCAACACCGGTAGAGGAGTTGGAAGTGTTCCAGCCGTAAGCGTATTCGCCGGTGATGGAAACTTGTGCGAAAGAAGCGCCGGAAGCAGCCAGAACGGCCAAAGCGATCAAAGTCTTTTTCATTAGAAATACTCCAAGGTTAAACATAGAGCTCCGGACCGATTGTTCGGAACCCCGGGCCAACCTCCTTGTTCAGGAAGTTGGAGCTATTGCACCAGACCGATTCGGCTTTGGCAAAGAAAAGCGATAAAAAGGGTGGGTTCCTTGGGGTTACCGTTGTTGACTTGCAACAGGGCCTTTTACCAGCGTCAAGTGCGATTTTTCACACTCCCTATAGACTTTGGCTTTGATTTGACGCGAAAACTCGAGCATTTGTATGGATTCCCTTTTAAACGCCGCCGATACCGCCCTGCGCACCCTGTTCGCTACCCCACACGCTTCGCAGGCATCTCCCACCTCGCCTGACTCTAAAACAGAGTTGAGCGATGCTGACAGAAAGAAATCTGCGGGTCTGATGCGGGTGAATCATGTGGGGGAAGTCTGCGCGCAGGCTCTTTACACCGCACAAGCGCTGACAACCCCTAACAAAGGCTTGCGTGAGCATTTCACCAAGGCCTGCATTGAAGAAACCGATCATTTGGCGTGGACTGCGCAGCGCCTTGATGCATTGGGTTCACGTCCGTCCTTGTTAAACCCCCTCTGGTACGCGGGTGCCTTTGGTTTGGGGCTGCTGGCGGGGCGCATGGGCGACAAATGGAGTCTGGGCTTTGTCGTTGAAACGGAGCGACAAGTCGGCGCCCACCTTGAGGGCCATCTGTCGACGCTACCGGAGGGCGACCACGAATCCAGAGCCATCGTGGCGCAAATGCAGCGCGACGAGCTGCGCCATGCGGATGACGCAACCGCTGCCGGAGCAGCGGAACTACCCCGCCCTGTGAAAGAACTTATGCGGGCAGCCGCCAAAGTCATGACCACGGTGGCAGAGCGCATTTGATCAATGGCTCTAGCGGGCAGCCACTTTGTGACGGGCCAGCCAAGCGGGATACTCTTTGGTGAGTAGTTCGGTTGCAGCGCTGGTGTACCAGTTGTACTTCACCCGACGCTCGTAACTCACATCGGCATACGCCGCTTTCTTGACACCGTCTCGAGATGTGAACAGTGGGCGCCCGGAATCGAGGTCATAAAAGCGCGCCCAGAGGGGCGGTGCGCTAGCGTCCGCCACCACACGGCGGTCAAAGCCGAACTCCAGCGTTTTGTCACTCACCTGGATTAGCTTGATACCTGAGACTTTGGCTGCATCAAACCATGCCATGCCACTCTGGATAGCGTCCACCACCTCAGAAGACGGTTGCGGTAATGACATCAAAAAGCGAAGCACATTGACGCTCTCATCCCCACTGATAGAGGGCAACTCAAAGGCGCGCCCCATGGCAGGCTTCAGGGTCAACTCGTCGTACTGGGCAGCCCAGCCCGTTTTTTTGCCATCAATCCGGACTTGGCTGGCCAGAATCAACTGCAGACCTTTGTTATAGGCATCACGGGCTTTCGCCACTCGTGCGGCATCCACAAACGCCATCTCCGGCTTTCTTTCGGCGACATCCCGCAAGATTTCCAACACGTTGGCGATCGCGTCGTCATTGAAAGTGATGCGCGCCTTGTAGCCTTGGGGCTGTGGCCAGAATTGTTGCCAACCCCCACTCGGGTGCTGCGCTGCTAATAGATAGTCCAAGCCCCGTAAAAATGACTCTTTGTGGCTGGACTTGCCGCTAGCCGCCTGCACCTTGGCCAAAGCAACCAGCTGTTTGGTCGTGGAATCGTTGTCGATCGTGGATTTGCTTCGGAACCCGGTCAAGGCCTCTTTGTTCACCGGCGTTAGAAGACTGACCGTCTTTTCCAGCTTAGGCCACCCGCCATCCTTATTTTGGTAGCCCACGATGACGTCGCCCATACGGACGCCGTCTGCAGATCCGTAGAACCCCGCCTTTTGGGACAGCAGGGTCTCTTCAGTCACAGGACCACCCCGCGCAAAGTCAGCCAGTTTGACACCCGCGGGCAGTACAAAGGCACCGGTGAGCCGCTGGCGGGCTTTATCCCACTTCACGAAGGCGCCCATGGCTTCCCACACGGAACTCACGGGCACCCAAGCACTTCCATTGCGTTCTTCCACCTCAGCCTCGAGGATCACGGGGGCCCCATTGACGGTGGCATTGCGTTGCCCGACGGACGCCAGCAAAGTCTTGTCTCCGAGGGTCAGCTGGACCCGCCCCTCAGCCACCGAGTAGCGGTATTGCCCACCCAGATACGGGACGATGTCGCCCAAGGGCGCCATCACCAGCGTGCCATTGCGCAATTCCGGCTGGGTGTACAAGCCCTCTTCCAGCTCTTGATAAGCGCCATCTACAGAAAAGTTAGGTTCGCCCATGATCAGGGCGACTGTCTTAAACAGCTGCGGGGATCGTGCCGGAACAGCAGATGCCCCTGTGGGCATGACCGAACTGCATCCTGTCAGGCTCGCTACGCCGATGAGCGCAGACGCTATAGAAACTACGCAAAAACTTCTAGACATACCTCGGACCTCACGACAAGTCGTCAGACGACTATTGAGAAATTCCGATTATCTAGCGCTTTTCCGCAAAAGTCATCAGACCTCTATAAGGTCAAACCCTGTAGTGATCTCTGCTGTTTTGGCCAGCATGATGCTGGCTGAGCAGTACTTGTCGTGACTCATGGCAATGGCGCGCTCCACCGCGCTGGCAGGGATTCCCTTGCCGGTCACGGTAAATTGCATGTGGATCTTGGTAAACACCTTGGGATCCAAGTCGGCGCGCTCGGCGGTCAGCTTCACGGTGCAGCCCTGCACATCGTGGCGGCCGCGTTTTAGGATGAGTACCACGTCATAGGCGGTGCAACCACCGGTGCCTGCCAGCACGGTCTCCAAGGGGCGTGGTGCCAGGTTCTGGCCGCCGTTTTCAGGTTTGGCCGCATCGGGGGCGCCATCCATCATCAATGTGTGACCGCTGCCGGTCTCGGCCACAAAGCCCATGCCTGAGCGGGTATTGAGGCCGCCGGTCCAACTTACGGTGCATTCCATGGTGTGTTTCCTGTCTAAGCCCCGCGCGGAGCTGTTCTCTACATCGTTACAATGCCATGAATCGCTCCGCGCGGAGCGCCATGACCGCCTATCTCACCCACCGGAGTGTAGCCCTGTGAGCACCAAGACCCCGTCCTCAGCCCTGAATACCCCAGCCCCGCTCACCCCAGCCGACTACCTGAAGAAGATTCTCACTGCCCGTGTGTACGACGTGGCGGTAGAGACAGCGCTAGAGCCCGCCCGCGCGCTCAGCCGGCGGCTGCACAACACGGTGTTGTTCAAGCGCGAAGACCAGCAGCCCGTGCGCAGCTTCAAGCTGCGTGGCGCCTACAACAAGATGGCCCAAATGCCTGCCGAGCAGATTGCCAAAGGCGTCATTTGCGCCTCGGCTGGCAACCACGCCCAAGGTGTAGCTTTGTCCGCCAGCCGCATGGGTGTGCGCGCGATCATCGTGATGCCGACCACCACGCCCCAACTCAAAGTGGATGCCGTGCGCGGCTTCGGCGGCGAAGTGGTGCTGTTCGGCGAAAGCTATTCCGACGCCTACGACCATGCGCTGGCCCTGCAAAAGAAAGAGGGACTCACCTTTGTGCACCCCTTTGACGACCCGGATGTGATTGCCGGCCAGGGCACGGTGGCGATGGAAATCATGCGCCAAGTGCAGACGCTGGGGGCTGACAAGGCCGCCAAGTCGGGCCACAAAACCGGCAGCAAAACCGGCCCGGGTATTGATGCGGTCTTTGTGGCTATTGGCGGCGGCGGCCTGATCTCAGGTGTGGCGAACTACATCAAGGCGGTGGCACCCGGCGTCAAAGTTATTGGGGTGCAGATGAACGACTCCAACGCCATGATCCAGTCGGTGGGCGCACACGAGCGCGTAACGCTGCCTGATGTTGGCCTGTTCTCCGATGGCACCGCGGTAAAGCTGGTGGGCGAAGAAACTTTCCGCATCGCCCATGACCTGGTCGACGGCTATGTGACGGTGGACACCGACGCCGTGTGCGCCGCCATCAAAGACATCTTTGTGGATACCCGCAGCATTGTCGAGCCGGCAGGCGCACTGGCAGTCGCGGCTATCAAACAATATGTAGCCACCCACAAAACCAAGGGTGAGACCTATGCCGCCATCTTATGCGGCGCCAACATGAACTTCGACCGCCTGCGCTTTGTAGCCGAGCGGGCCGAAGTGGGCGAAGAGCGTGAAGCTCTGTTCGCTGTCACTATCCCTGAAGAGCGCGGCAGCTTCAAGCGATTTTGTGAGCTGATTGGCGAGCTACCCGGCGGCACACGCAATGTGACCGAGTTCAACTACCGCATCAGCGACGCGGCCAGGGCCCATGTGTTTGTGGGCCTCACCACCCAAAGCAAAGGCGAATCCACCAAGGTGGCCAAGAACTTTGAGAAAAACGGCTTCAAGACCCTGGACCTGACCCACGACGAGCTGGCCAAAGAGCACATCCGCCACATGGTGGGCGGCATCTCCAGCCTCGCGCAGGACGAGCGGCTGTTGCGTTTTGTGTTCCCCGAGCGGCCAGGCGCGCTGATGAAGTTCCTGAGCCTGATGCGCCCGGGCTGGAACATCAGCCTCTTCCATTACCGCAACCAGGGCGCCGACTACGGCCGCATCCTGGTCGGTTTGCAGGTGCCAGAGGCAGACGACAAAGCGTTTGAAAAATTCTTACAAACCCTGAACTATCCGTATGTAGAAGAAACCCACAACCCGGTGTACCGGATGTTTCTACAAAAATGATAGCTACCTGCGCATACGGGATGCGGGCTAGGGCGCTTTTTTGGTGGCAGCGGGTAGCGCCAGCGGGGGCAAGCTCAATTCCAGCTCGGCCCCTTGACGACCGATCGTCACCGTGCGCCCGGCCACGCGGGTTAGTTGCCAGCCGCTGGCCAATTCAGCCCCGAGTGCAAACGGCTTGGCAGGTTTGTTGTCAATCGCGATCAAGGCCGCGCCCGCACGATCGCCACCCAGCACCCCTTGAAGCACAAACCGCGAAGCCTCTGCCGCAGGGGCTGCCACCACTGCGGGCTGGGCCGCGCCCTCGGGGGCAGCGCCCAGGCCACGGGCAACCGCACCAACGTCCAACGCCTGCTCTGCGGGCTCCGCCACCCCAGCCATTGCCTGTTGCGCGGGCAAGCGCCAATGCAGGCCCCAATAGACAGCGCTCAATGCTGCCAAAGTGGACAACAACAAAGCCGCCATACGAGGAGGCCACACAGAAGCGGGATAAGGCATGGGCGCATTATGATTGACCGAGACGCCTACCGGCCCCCCTTCCACTTTGCTGACCAGAAGTCCCCATGAGCCCACACATCCGTTTGTACCGCGCCGCACAACGCGGCTTTACCCTGATTGAACTGATGGTCGTGCTGGTCATCATTGGCGTATTGGCGGCCTTGATTGTTCCGAACGTGCTGGACCGCGCCGATGACGCCCGGGTCACAGCCGCCAAAACCGACATTGCCAACCTCACCCAGGCGCTCAAGCTCTACAAACTCGACAACCAGCGCTTTCCCTCTGCCGAGCAGGGCCTGCAGGCACTGGTTGCGAAACCGACAGTCGGCGTCATTCCGGCCAACTGGCGCCCGTACATAGACAAACTGCCCATGGATCCCTGGAACCGGGCCTACCTCTATATCAACCCCGGCCTGAAGAGCGAGGTCGATGTGATGTCATTCGGCGCGGATGGCCAAGCCGGCGGCGATGGAAAAGATGCCGACATCAACAACTAGCCTCGCATCCAGCCCTGCAGGCCCACGCACCCGGTCGCGTGGCTTTACGTTGTTGGAGTTAATGATTGTGGTGGCCATCACCGGCATGGCCTCCGCCGCGGTCGCATTTGCCTTGCGGGACAGCACTCAGACCCAGCTCGATCGTGAGTCGCAGCGCCTGGTTGCACTCCTCGAAGCGGCTCGGGCCGAATCCCGCGCCACCGGAGTCAGCTTGCAGTGGCGGGCTACGCCCGGCGGATTTGAGTTCACCGATGGCATCAAAACCAGGCCCCAGCGCTGGGACCCCACCACCCTGCAGGCCCGCAGCGACACACCGGTTGTCTTGGGCCCCGAGCCTGTCATAGGCCCACAAACCATTCGCCTCAGCAACAGCGACGCTGCAGGGCCCAGCCGGTATGTGACCACCGATGGCCTTCGGGCCTTTGAGGTGCGCAACGCGGCCCCCGCAGGACCTTCGGGAGCAGCACCGTGAAGTGGCATCGCCGCTGGCCCGGCACGCAGGGTTTTACCCTGATAGAGGTGTTGGTTGCGCTGGCCATTGTGGCTGTCACGCTGATCGCCGGGCTGCGCGCCAGCGCCACCATGACCCGGAGTACCGAGCGCCAGAGCAGCAGGGTGCTGGCCCAGCTCTGTGCTGAAAATGCCCTGGTGCAATACCGCCTGAGCGGTCAGCTCCCGGATGTGAGCGACAGCACCCAAGAGTGCGCGCAAGCGGGCCAATCCTTCGAATTGCGGCTTCTGGTGCAGTCCACACCCAACCCGAACTTTCGCCGGGTAGAGGCTAGGGTGGCCAAAGACGGCGCCCCCCTGCTCCAGCTCAGCACTGTGTTGGGGCGCTACTAATGCAACGCCTTTCCCGCAGCGCCGGAAGCGCTGGCTTCACCCTGATCGAACTCCTGGTGGCGCTCGCCGTCATGGCGCTCATGACCACCATGGGGTGGCAAGCCCTTGCGGGCATGCAAAGCGCCATGGAGGGCAATCGCAGCCACAACGATGCGGTGCTTATCACCGAGGCGGGCCTGAACCAATGGACCGCCGATCTTGACGCCATGCAAGAGATCCCCCAAACCCGCAGCCTGGACTGGGACGGCCGGGCCCTGCGCCTGACCCGCCGCAGCGCCCAACAAGGCGATGGCGCTTACGTCGTAGCCTGGACACGGGCAGAACGCGCGGGCCGGGCCGTCTGGCTGCGTTGGCAGTCAGGCCCTGTCAGCACCCGCGAAAGCTGGCAAGCTGCCTGGGGCGCAGCGACTGCGTGGGCGCAAGGCGCACAGGCGAGCACCGTCAATGCACTTGCGGGCAATGCCAGCAGCATCCGCCCGGCAGAGGTCAGCATCACCGCACTGTCTGCATGGCAATTGTTTTACTACCGCGGAGGCGCCTGGAGCAACCCCCTCTCCAGCGCCGGTGCACAGGACGCTGCAGCCCTGCCCGACGGGATACGCCTTGTCTTGACGCTGGACGCCCCCCATCCGCTGGCCGGCACGCTCGTGCGGGATTGGGCCCGTCCAACCCTGTCGGGAGCCACTCCGTGAAAGTCCAGCGCGGCGCGGCCATCCTGACGGCCTTGTTACTCATGGCGCTGGTCGCCACCCTCAGCACAGCAGCGCTCTGGCAACAAGCGCGCGCCTATGACCTCGAAGCGGCAGAGCGGGCCCGTGTGCAAGCGAACTGGGTCCTGCAGGGCACCACCGACTGGGCGCGCCTGATTCTGCGGGAAGACGCCCGATCCGGCACGGTCGACCATCTGGGCGAACCCTGGGCCATCACCCTGCAAGAGGCCCGACTCAACACTTTCTTGGCCAATGGCTCCGCCAGCGCGGAAGAATTACCCACCGACGTTCTGCAAAACGCCTACCTTTCCGGCAATATCAACGACTTGCAGGCACGCCTGAACGTGACTAACCTGGTGCTGGACCAGCAGGTCCATGAGCCGACACGCAACGCGTTTATCCGGCTGTTTGATCTGCTCAAGCTCCCGCCGGCCGAATTGCAGCTGTTGATCAACAATTTGCAAGCCGGCCTGGAGGCCCCCAAAGCAGGCCAAGAAAGACCCCCCAGCTCCAGCAACACCCCCTTGCTGCCGCGCAACCTCGACCAACTGGCATGGCTGGGCGTCTCGCAGCGCAGCCTGGCCCAATTACGGCCTTATGTCGTGGTCCTCCCGGACCGCAGCACGGTCAATATCAACACGGCGACGGCGCTGGTGCTCCAAGCCATCATTCCCGGTATGGACGGAGCCAGTGCCCAACGCCTCATCGACAGCCGGGCAAAAAGCCCGCTTCGGAGCATGGGCGACGCGCCTGCCGCATCGGGCTTGCCGCAATCGGCATTTCAAGACAATTTGGTCAGTGTGAACTCGCGGTTCTTTGAGGTCCGCACCCGCCTGCGGATCGGCACGCTCACGACCCAGGAGCGCACCGCCGTGCTGCGCGAAGGTTTGCAGGTGAAATCTCTCTGGAAAGAACGTGAGGCGCCGCAAGATGCCTCCGTACAATGAAGCCGATATGCGTCAGCACCTCGTCATGCCCCCACCACCCCATGCAACGCAGGCTGCATGGGACTGGGTCCGCAGCGATAGCCCGCAAAGCAACCAGCGTTTGCCCACTGTGCCCGCTGTTGGCTCCGGTGCGGACACTACGGTTTTGATCGTGCCCGCAGCGGCCCTGTCTTGGCACCGCATCACGCTGCCGCCTGGGCTGCTAGGCCGCGAGGGTCAGGCCCGGCAACCCGCCAAACTCAAATCGGTACTCGAAGGTCTGCTGGAAGACCAGCTCCTGGATGATCCGGCGCAGCTGCACTTTGCGCTACAGGCCACCAGTGCCGAGACCGGTCCCTGGTGGGTGGCGGTATGCCAGCGTCACTGGCTCAACGAACAAATACAACAGCTGCGCCAAGCCGGGCACACCTTGCACAGCATCGTCCCCGAGTGGGGACCCGGCTCCTCCGATACCCCGCCGGCACTCTGGCTCACAGGAGAAGTCGAGACGGCAGAGTGGACATGGGCCGATAGCGCAGGCGTGCATCGCCGCAGCGCAGCACAAGCCCCGGCCGCGTTTCTAGCCCCTGCCCAGCAAGCCAGCGCTGCCCTGTTTGCGGAGCCAGCGTGCGCTGAACTTGCAGAATCACAAACCCACCGGGAGGTCACGGTGCAACACCGTGCGGACCGCTTGCGCGCCGCCGCCAACGGCCCCTGGAGTCTTGCGCAAGGCGAATTTGCCAACCGCCATGCCTTGTTGCAGCGAGTGACTGAAACGGCAACAGCGCTGTGGCAAGCACCGGCCTGGCGGCCGGCCCGTTGGGCGCTGGGTGTACTCGCTGCGGTGCAGCTGGTAGGCCTGAACCTGCAGGCGTGGCAAGCCCGCCAAGCGCTGACCGAACAGCGCAGTGCGATCCAGAGTGTGCTGCTCAGTACCTTTCCGGCCACCACGGTAGTGGTCGATGCACCTTTGCAAATGCAGCGCGCGGTAGAAGCACTGGGCCAGGCCGGCGGGCAGACACGGGCGCGCGACATGGAACGACTTCTAGAGGCTTTTGGCACGGTAGCCCAAGCAGATACTGCGCCATCCGCTATCGAATACGTAGCAGGCGAGTTGCGAATAACGCCTCCTTCCGGTAATGCCGAGCCCCCGGCGTCGTTGCGTGACGGCCTGCAAAACAAAGGCTTGCGCCTTCGGACCGAGGGCACCACCTGGGTGCTGAGCCCATGAACACCCAAACCCTACGCACCTGGTGGAACCAGCGCCCCCCCCGCGAGCAAACAATGGTCTCGGCCGCCGTGGTTTTGATAGTGGCCGCCCTGACGTGGACCACCGCCATTGCCCCGGCTTGGCGCACTGTCAAAGCTTACCCTGCACAACGGGCTACGCTGGATGCCCAACTCCAACAAATGCAAACGCTGCAGGCACAAGCCACCGCGTTACAAAGTCGCCCGGCCCTGGCGCCGCAAGCGGCTCAAGCCGGCCTGCAAGCCGCGGTGACAGGCCTCGGACCCCGCGCCAGCCTGCTGATACTCAACCAGCAAGCCACCGTCACCCTCAAAGGCCTGGAGGCGGAAACCCTGGCCCGCTGGCTGGCAGTGGTGCGGGTGGAGGCCCGCATGCTGCCGACCCAGGCGCAATGGCGTCGTGACGGCCGCCTCTGGAGTGGCACGGTGACCTTCACTCTGCCGGGCGGCTGATGTGATGGCTACCCGCCCCGACATCCTGCGACGCGCCCAAAGGCAGCTGACCACAGGCACCACGCGTAGCCCGTGGAGCTGGGCCGCGATGGGGGTTTTGCTGGGTGTGCTGGCAGGTGCCTTGGCATTTGCGCCGGCGCGCTGGCTGGCTTCCGGCTTGGTCTGGGCAGACGCACCCCTGCGCTTGCACAACCCGACCGGCACCGTATGGAATGGCAGTGCCCAAGTGCTCCTGCGCAGTGGTGCCGAGGGCAGCAAGGCCTTGCCCGGTGACCTGCGTTGGACCCTGCGCCCTGCCTGGTACGACGGCGGCCCCGGTGTGCGCGCCGAGTGGCGGGCAGACTGTTGCCTCAGCGCGCCCTGGATTTGGCATGTGAACGGCAGCCTGCAGTCTGTGCAGCTGCGAGCGGATGATTTGCTACCGGCACAAGGCTTGCGCATTCCGGCAGGTCTGCTGACCGGCCTCGGCACCCCTTGGAACACGCTGCAGCCCCAAGGCCAATTGACGTTGGCAACCCGGGGCCTGACGGTACGGTTGAACGCCACAGGCACCCAACTCGGCGGCGAGCTCGCGCTGGACGCTCTGAACATGAGCACCAGCCTGTCGACCTTGCGCCCGGTGGGCAGCTACCGGGTGACCCTGCGTGGCGGCGAGCAAACAGCCATGACGCTCTCGACCCTTGAGGGGGCACTGCAGCTCAGCGGGACCGGAAAAATCGGGCCCCAAGGGCTGGTCTTTACCGGAGAAGCCCGCGCCGCGGAGGGCCGTGAGGACACACTCTCCAATTTGCTGAATATCATTGGACAGCGCCAAGGCGCGCGGTCTCTGATTCAACTGGGTTAAGGAATGTCCACTCCTCTTTATCGACGCTTGTGCAGCACACACATTGCTATTCAATTAATAGCAACTGGCGCAATTGGCATGGGCGCTATGGCCCCATTTGGCTCTCAGGCCTGGGCACAGACCAGCAATGCTGCGCCCACAGTCAAGCGGGGCGAGCCGATCACGCTGAACTTCAGCAACGCTGAAATTGAGGCGGTCGCCCGCACCATGGCCATCATGACCGGGCGCAATGTGGTGGTGGACCCACGGGTCAAAGGCACGATGACCTTGGTCTCTGACAGCCCCATGTCGCCCGCCCGCGCCTACAACCACTTTTTGGCGGTGCTTCGCAGCATGGGCTACGCAGTGGTGCAATCGGATGGCTTGGACAAAGTGGTCCCCGAGGCCGATGCCAAGCTGATCGGCGGCGGCGTTTCCGCCACCGAGAACGGCGCCCCCAACACGCCGGGCAACCAGTTGGTGACCCAGATCATCAAACTGCAGTTCGAAAACGCCAACAACCTGGTGGCAGTGCTGCGCCCGCTGATCAACCCCAACAACCCGATCAACGTGAACCCGGCGACGAACTCGCTGGTCATCACCGACTACGCCGACAACCTGCGCCGCTTGGCGCGGATTGTGGCGGCACTGGATGTGCCGAACGCCACCGACGTTGAAATCATCCCACTGAAAAATGCCAGCGCCACCGACCTCGCACCGCTGGTGCTGCGGCTGATGGAGAGCACCGCCGCCAGCCCGGCTGGGGGTGCGGAAACCGGCTTCAAGACCACCGTAGTGGCCGAACCGCGCAGCAACGCGCTGATTGTGCGGGCCGCCAATCAGGCACGCCTGGCACTGGCCATCAACCTGATCGACAAGCTCGACCAACCGGTGGCCAGCGTCAATGGCGCTGCAGGCAATATCTATGTGGTGTACCTGAAGAATGCCAATGCCACGCAGCTGGCGACCACCCTGCGCGCCGCGATGGGCGCTAACGGAGGCTCGGGCGGCAGTGCGCCGGTTGCCACCGGCGCAGCTCCCACTGCGGGTGCGGGCGCATCCACCTTGGGCGCAGCGCAAGCACCCAGCACGGGCGGCCAAATCCAGGCGGACCCGACGACCAATTCGCTCATCATCACCGCCAGCGAGCCGCAGTACCGGCAGTTGCGCGCGGTGATCGACAAGCTCGATGCGCGCCGCGCCCAGGTGTTTGTAGAGAGCCTGATTGCCGAGGTGAGCGCTGACAAAGCAGCAGAGTTCGGCATCCAATGGCAAGGCGCGCTGGGCAATGCAGGCGATAGCTCGATCGGTCTGCTGGGTACCAATTTCGGGGCCGCGGGCAACAACATCATCAGCCTGGCGACACAGGGGGCAGGGGGCACCGTCGCCCCGGGCAAGGGCCTGAACGTGGGAGTGGCCAACAAAACCAACGGCATTTATGTGCTGGGTTTTCTGGCCCGCTTCCTAGAGGCAACCGGCAGTGGCAATGTGCTGTCCACGCCCAACCTGCTCACGCTGGACAACGAAGAAGCCAAAATCGTGATTGGACAGAACGTGCCGTTTGTGACCGGGCAGTTCACCAACACCGGTGCAAGCTCCGGCAGCGTCAATCCGTTTCAAACCATTGAGCGCAAAGACGTAGGTCTGACCCTGAAGGTGAAACCGCAAATCAGTGAAAACGGCACCGTCAAGCTGACCATCTTTCAAGAAGTGTCCAGCGTGTTGGCCTCCACCGTCAACGCGGCCAATGGCCCGACCACCAACAAGCGGACGATTGAGTCCAATGTCTTGGTCGAAGACGGTGCGGTCGTGGTGCTGGGCGGTTTGCTGCAGGACGAATACGCTGGTAGCCAAGAGCGGGTGCCCGGCCTGGCCGATGTGCCCTTCTTTGGCAACCTGTTCAAAAGCGAGGCACGCAGCCGCAAGAAAACCAACCTGATGGTGTTTTTGCGGCCGGTGGTGGTGCGCGACGCAACAGCAACACAAGCCTTGTCCAATGAGCGCTACGAGCAAATGCGCGGAACGCAGCAATCCGGCCAGCCGGAGCCCAGCTCCACCCTGCCGATCAATGAAGCGCCGGTGCTCCCGAATTTGCTGCTCAAGCCCGGCAATCTTCTATTGGCCCCAGCGCAATAGGGCTTGTACATGCGCTACCCGCTCCCCTATGCGTTCGCGCGCAGCCAGCAGCTGCTGCTGGAGGACGACAACGACCGCCTGTACCTCTGGGTTCACGCAGACACCGCGGCCTCTGCCATTTCTGAGGTGATGCGCAAGCACCGCATCGACCACCTGCAAACCCAGGATGCAGCGGAATTGGCCCAGCGCATCAGCATGGCCTACGCCCAAGGCGAGTCCAGCGCCGCCACGGTGATGAACGAGGTGCAGGGTGAGGCCGATTTGACGCGGATGATGCAAGAGCTGCCCGCGGTCGAGGACCTGCTGGAAACCGCAGACGACGCCCCCATCATCCGTATGCTCAACGCATTGCTCACCCAAGCCGCACGCGACGGGGCCAGTGACATCCATATCGAGCCGTTTGAGCGCAACTCATCAGTCCGCTTCCGGGTAGACGGGTCCCTGCGCGAGGTGGTGCAAGCCCACCGCGCCTTGCATGCGGCCTTGATCTCGCGGCTCAAGATCATGGCTGATCTGGACATCTCAGAAAAGCGCTTGCCGCAAGACGGGCGCATTTCGCTGCGCATCGGCACCCGCGCCGTCGATGTGCGGGTCAGCACCTTGCCCAGCGCCCACGGCGAACGGGCGGTACTGCGCTTGCTCGACAAGAGCCAGGACCAGCGCAGCCTGGAGGCGGTGGGCATGCAGGGCGATGTGTTGCGCCGCTTTGAAGGCCTGATTGCCCAGCCCCACGGCATCATTCTGGTGACAGGCCCCACCGGTTCGGGCAAATCGACCACCTTGTACGCCTCGCTCGGGCGGCTGGATGCTGCACGCCAAAACATCATGACGGTCGAAGACCCGATCGAGTACGAGCTGCCGGGCGTCGGCCAGACGCAGGTCAACCCCAAGATCGACCTCACGTTTGCCAAAGCCCTGCGGGCGATATTGCGGCAAGACCCGGATGTGATCATGATCGGCGAAATCCGGGATTTCGAGACCGCCCAAATCGCCATCCAGGCCTCGCTGACCGGTCACTTGGTGCTGGCCACACTGCACACCAATGACTCGGCTAGTGCGGTCACCCGCTTGATCGACATGGGGGTGGAGCCCTTTTTACTGAGCTCTTCGCTGCGCGGCGTACTGGCTCAGCGTTTGGTGCGCAAAACCTGCAAGGCCTGTGCGGGCAAAGGCTGCGAGGCCTGCGGCCATACCGGCTACCTCGGGCGTACCGGTGTTTTCGAATTGCTGGTGGCCGATGACACGATTGCCGAGTTGATCCACCACAACGCCTCAGAAGCCGACATCCGCACCTCCGCCACCCGACAAGGCATGGTGCCGCTGCGCGAAGACGGTGAGCGACTGGTCAGCAGCGGCCTGACCAGCCGCGAAGAATTGTTGCGCGTAGTCCGGGACTGACACCGCCCCGCTTAGCAGCGGGTGCAGGCCTTCACCATCGCATCCGCGCGGGCACGACTTTGCTCGGTCAAGTACTCCAGAAATACGCGGGTACGCTCCGGCAAAAACTTGCGGCTGGGCAACGCTGCATACAGCGACAGATGCCCACCGATCCAGGGTGACAACACGCGGACCAAGGTGCCGTCGGTCAACTGCGGCGCCACCAGCGTCACGGCCGCCGAGGTGATACCCGCACCATCCATCGCGGCACGGACCAAAGTGTCGCTGTGGTTCACCCAGAGTTTGGGTTTAACGGGAAACGTGACCTCGTGGTCGTTGGTGTCACGCGCAGTATGAAAATGACACGCAAACGCGGTGAGGAATTGATACACCTCGACTAACGTGCCAAGCCATCCGAACCATGGATGGGACTGGCAATGATTACGAACGAGGAGTACATGGAACTCAAGGTTTTAAGGAAGCACAGGCTGAGCTTGCGCGAGATATCGGCGCAAACTGGAATGGCAGTCAACACGGTGCGTAAGTATTTGGAGGGCGGTCCGCCGGCCATGAAGAAACTGCCGGAACGTAAAAGCAAGCTCGATCCATTCAAGGACTACTTGGCTGGACGTATTCAGGCGGCCAAGCCTGATTGGATTCCCGCAACGGTGCTGCAGCGTGAGATTGCCGCACAGGGGTATACGGGCTCCGTGCGCATCCTGCAGGAGTACCTCAAGGAGTTGCGTCCACAGGCGCGCCCGGATCCGGTTGTGCGGTTCGAGACCCAGCCCGGTGAGCAAATGCAGATGGACTGGATCGAGTTCCGCAAGTCTGGGCATAAAGACGGCATGTTGGCGGCGTTTGTGGCAACGCTTGGCCACAGCCGGGCGACCTTCGCGGAGTTTGTCACAGACATGAAGCTGGAGACACTACTGGCGTGCCATGTCAGGGCGTTCGAGAGCTTTGGTGGAGTCACCCGTGAAGTGCTGTACGACAACATGAAGACCGTCATCCTCAAGCGTGACGCCTACGGCAAGAACCTGCACCAGTTCCAGGGTGCCTTTGCTGACTTTGCGCACCACCATGGCTTTGTGCCGCGGGTGTGCAAGCCCTATCGGGCCAAGACCAAGGGCAAAGTCGAACGCATGAATGGCTACATCCGGCGCAGCTTCTGGGTGCCATTGGTGGCGAGTATGAAGCAGCAATGCTTGGTGGTGGACGCGGACACAGCCAATCGGGAAATGCGCACCTGGCTGCGTGACGTTGCCAATGTGCGGATCCACGGAACCACTGGGTGTGTGCCGGCACTGGCTTTGCAACAGGAGCGCACACATCTGCTGGCCATCCCCAGCGCCTACAGTGGGCGAACAGTGCGTCAATTGCAAAAAGTCACCGGTAGCGGCGCAGCAGTCCGGCCAATTCCAGCCGCGGCATGGCGAGGCCTGCAGCATCCTCTGGCGATGTATGACACGCTGGTGCACAACCAAGCCTCAGCAGGAGGACGACCATGAGCCTGCAAATGGAAAGACTGCGTGAACTGTGTGATCAGCTGCGCCTGCTCAACTTACCCGATCAGCTTGCCCACTTGGGGCAAATGGCGGCCAAGAAAGAGCTGGGGTACCTGGAGTTCCTGGAGCAAGCCTTGCGTGGCGAGGCTCTAGCCAGAGTGGAGAGAACACGCGCCATGCTCACGCGCATAGCGGGCTTCCCCGCCATCAAGACGCTTGATGAGTTTGACTTCCAGTTTGCCAGCGGCGTGCCCAAACCCCTGGTACAGGAGCTTGGCAGTCTGGCCTTCGTGGAGCGCAGCGAGAACGTGGTCTTGCTGGGCGCCAGTGGGGTGGGCAAAACCCACTTGGCCATCGCCTTGGGCTACAGGGCAACCCAGGCTGGAATCAAGACGCGTTTCATCACGGCGGCAGATCTGCTGATGACACTGAGCACGGCACTACGGCAGAACACCCTGGAAGAGGCTATCAAACGCATCGTGCGTCCCTACCGGCTGTTGATCATTGACGAGGTCGGGTACCTTCCCATGAATCGGGAACAGGCGAATCTTCTGTTCCAAGTCATTGCCAAACGCTATGAAGTGGGAAGTCTCATCCTGACCTCCAATCTGCCGTTTGGGCAATGGGACCAGACGTTTGCAGACGATGCCACGCTGACAGCGGCGCTACTTGACCGACTGCTCCACCACGCCCATGTGGTCCCGATTTCAGGAGACTCCTATCGCCTGAAAGATAAGCGGCGTGCCGGTGTGATTGCCGCCAGCAGCAATACCCTACTCAAACGAAAACGCAGTCACCTTGATACACAGGAGGAACAGGCAGCCTAAGGGCGCCAAGCAGTCAGTGGCGAGCCACTGACTGCTTGAAAGACAAGCAAAGACAAAACAGACAATCGCCCCACACAACGGTGTATCAAATCCACGCCGCGTTTGCGTTCGACAGCTGTATCAAATCGAAACTGCGTTTGACATTGGCTCCGGTATTGAGCAACTTCCACTGGTCAAAACTCCCACTCGGCGTTTTGAGGCGCAGCACATCATGCTGGATCAGCTCGTCGGGCGTGAGCGGGGTCCCCATGCGCTTGAGATAGGCAGGCGAAGCCACCAGAATGGACTGGGTGCTGGAGACGCGCCTTGCAATCACATTGCCGTCGTAGTCCCCTTCGGTGGGGAGCATGGTGACGTCGTAATCCTCCACGGGCGGCACGTCATAGGACTCCACATCCATGTGCAAGGAGATCCCCGGGTACTTGGCAGTAAATCCGGCAATGATGGGGCTGATCACGTGCGAGGCCAAGGCCGGCGGCGAGAGCAAACGCAGCTCTCCGGCCAACTCATGGGTCTGGGAGCTGGTGAATTCATGCGCCTCATCGATGTCTTGCAAAATAGTGCGCACTCGCCCCAGGTAAGCCTCACCGGCGGGGCTTAGAGACACTTTTCTTGTCGTTCGGTGCAACAAGCGGGCGCCCAAAAACTCTTCCAGATCGGCGATCTGGCGGGTGACACCGGCAGATGACATGTCGAGGGCGCGAGCTGCTGCTGCAAATCCACCTTCGTCCACCACTTTCTGGAAAACCCGCATTGACATTAGTCGGTCCATGGGTCTCCTTTCAATCTATTCAAGGCCGCGATTATTTCAAACGGCGTAATGCACCACTGTCTGTGGAGGTATTTTTCAGATGTGCTTGGATCTTTAAAGTTCAACCCATCGATGTGACGAACCTGAAACGCCCCGTCGATACCGGTAACGACAGGCACTGTGCCTACCGACCGGAATCCACAACTGATGAAGGATCTGAATCATGAAATACGCTACCGCTTCTATCGCTCTTGCTGTTGCTGCCTTGTTGACCGGACATGCACAAGCTGCTGACAACGTCGGCAAAACCCGCGAACAAGTGCGCGCTGAATTGGCTGAAGCCCAACGTACTGGCGACATCGTTGCCGGAAAAGACGCCGCTGCTGACGAGTTCACCTCCGGAGCCTTCAAAAAGCTCAATGAATTGAACCCAGCCGCTTACCCCGCCAAGGCTGCCGTTGCTGGCAAGACCCGCGCACAAGTTCGTGCAGAGCTGGCCGAAGCCCAACGCACTGGCGACATCGTGGCTGGAAAGGATGCTGCTGCTGACGAGTTCAGCTCCGGTGCATTCAAAAAGCTCAATGAATTGAACCCAGCCGCTTACCCTGCCAAGGCAACCGTGACTGGCAAGACCCGCGCACAAGTGCGTGCAGAACTGGCCGAGGCACTCCGCACTGGCGATATCGTGGCTGACAAGGATGCAAGCGATGAGTACACCGCAGCAAACGGTCACAAGCTCAACGACATCTACCCTAACCTGTACCCTGCTACCCAAACCAACTAATTTGGTTTAACCCGTAAAGCCCTCTAGCGTACAGCGCTGGAGGGCTTTTTGCATTCAGGGCTCGTAGGCCGCCAGCCGTTTGCGCTCAGCCTCGGTGAATCGGGCTTGTTGCAGCGCTGTCACGGCTGCTGCTTGCTCAGTGTCCGCAAGCGCACTTGCGCCCTGCAAAAGCCGGCTTCGCTCAGCCAGGTAGCTGGCAATTCGCTCCTGCCAGGCCCGCTCTTCTTGGTCCAGTTCGGCAAAGCGGCCCGCTGCTGCACTGTCAAATGCTTTGGCGCGCGCGCGGTAGACCTCGTCCTCCCCTGCGCCGGCCGCGCGCAAAGCGGCCACCTGCGCTTCCAGCTTGATGACTGCGCGTGGCGCCTCCCGGTCTTCGCGCAGGCTAGGGGGAGCTGCTTGTCCAGCGCGGCCAAGCGAGCCTGCTTGTCTTGCGGGGAAAGCTGTGCATCGTTCACGATATCGAGCCGGGCGAGTGCATCGAGGTCATGCAGATCCTCGGCGCCGAACATCGCTTGAGCCTCCTCCGCGCTGAAAAAACGGGCGCGCACCACGCGCATGGCTTCAAACCGCTCGCGGAGTACCGCGTTGCTCGGAGGCGTTTTGACGAATTGCTGCTCTACCACCACCAGCGCCTTTTTGAACGACAGGTACCGCTCCAACAAGCGCTCGGCTTGGGGCAGTTGCACAGGCTTCAGGTTTTGGGCTAGCACGGTGCGGATTTGCGCACCGATAGCCTCCACACTGAGTTCGCCCACGGTGCTCAGGTAGTAATCAAACAGACGCTTGAGTTCTGCGTAAGGCAACACGGTGCAGCCCGCTTCGCGGCACTGCGTGGGCAAAGCGTGGAGCCCCATGGTTTGCACCGCTTGCAAGCCATCGGGTGCGGTGCCCTGCAGCGAGCGGGCGGCTCCGGTGGCTATCGCACCGGTACCCGCGTTTTGGTCGCCGGTTGGCGAGTCGCCCCCCAGCCACACATTGGCACCCCACCAACCCAGCAGGGCCAAGCCTGCCAAGCCTGCCAAACCCGCGAGTGCCTTGCTGCGCAGTCGCATTACAAACCGGCGTTGCGCAGGCGGTTGGCCTGTTGCCGGAACAAGGTGACCGGGTTGGTTTCAAAAATATTGGTCAAGCCTACCGTCTGGTTGACCTCATCCAGATGGTTGAAGGCGTAATCATCGCGAATGACACGACCCAGACGCGACGAGCAGCTGCTCACCAAGCCATCGTTTTTCGCGCCTGCAAACGCCAGCGAGGTCAATGCCAGTGCGGGGTCCACCACATCGAGCACGTTGCTATACGGTTTGGCACCACTCCAGGAGTAATAGGCGACCCCGTTGACGCTGTAAGCGCCCTCGCCGCAAGCGCTGGTCGGCACGCCTTGGGGGTGCTTGGCATTGAACTTCAAGGTACCGGCGGTGCTGAGGGACTGCGCTGCTGCCAGCGAGTTTTGGGTGTTGCCGCCGCCCCCGGACAAGAAGTTGATGATGCTGGCCAGTCCATTCGTGACTGACACCAGCGCAGTATTCTGAAGACTGCCGGCGGGCGCCACGCCCAACAACACGTCTGCCACGGCAGAGCCCTTGTTGACGCCACCGATGCTCGTGACCGATGCCACCAGATCCGGCCTCACCGATGCAACGTAGCGGGCGGTGGGGCCGCCGTGGCTGTGGCCCATCAAGTTGACCTTGCCTGCGCCGGTAGCGGCCAAAATTTGCCGCACTTGCGTGAGCAATTGCTCGCCTCGCACTTCGGTACTGTTGGCAGCAGAGACCTGCACCACAAACACCCGGGCACCGTCTGCGCGCAAGGCCGACGGAATGCCATAAAAGTATTCCACGGGGCCAATATTGTCGAAACCGAACAAGCCGTGAATCAACACGATAGGGTACTTGGTTTGGGTGTAACCGGCCGCTTGCGCAGACGCCGGCAGCAGGCCGATAGCCAGCGTACACGCGGCCAGCCAGCCCATTACGATTCGCTTCATCTTCATAGTTGTCTCCTCGGGACCTCTGAGGGTCGATGGGGTTGAAGGGATGCCAGTTGAGAACGTAAACCGTTGCGACCTCTCGGGTGGGGGCGCTGTCGCGGGTGATGGCCGGCCTGCTGTTTGTGTCGTCAGGCAATCATCAAAATAGCACGGTCGTGCTTTTATTGAAGTATGCGGTGGATGCACGTTTTTGTCATGGTGGAAAACCCGTGCAACCCGGCGCCCCGCTACTATTGCGCCATGCCTGCCTATTCCTACCAAGCCCTTGATGCCGACGGAAAATCCCGTTCGGGCGTGTTAGAGGCCGACACGGCCAAATCTGCACGCAGCCTGTTGCGCTCGCAACAGTTGGTGCCCCTTCAGGTTCAGGCACTAAGCGTAGACAGCAGCGCCCCGGGCACCTCGCGCCGCGCCTGGGGTTCACGTGCCTTCAATAACGCGCAGCGCACCGTGTGGACACGGCAGCTGGCCGGGCTGGTGGCAGCGGGCCTGCCCTTAGAGCGTGCCTTGAGTTCTCTGGCCGAAGAAGCCGAGACGCCAGCCCAGCGAGATGTGGTGGCCACCATCCGCTCGGAGGTCAACGGCGGCAAGCCGCTGGGCACTGCACTGGCGCAGCACCCGCGGGAGTTTTCAGACATTTATGTGGCGGTCGTGAGCGCCGGCGAGCAAAGCGGCCAGCTCGGGCTGGTGCTAGAGCGGCTGGCAGATGACCTGGAAGAGCAACAAAACCTGTCTTCCAAATTATTGGGCGCAGCGCTGTACCCTGCCATCGTGAGCCTCGTGGCTCTGGCCATTGTGCTGTTTCTGTTGGCCTATGTGGTCCCACAAATCGCCAACGTGTTTGCGGGCTCCAAGCAGGCGCTCCCCCTGCTCACCCGAATCATGCTGGCGATCAGCGATGCCGTGCGGTCGTATGGTCTGCTCGTGCTATTTGCTATTGTTTTAGGAGCCTTTGGCGCACGTATTGCGTGGGCTGGCGCCGCTTTTCGCTCTAAAGCGGATGCTGCATGGCTGCGCCTGCCGGTACTGGGCCGCATGTCCCGCAGTTACAACGCCGCGCGCTTTGCCAGCACCCTGGCCATGCTGGCCGCCGCCGGCGTGCCCATTCTCAAGGCCTTGCAAGCCGCGGCCGAAACGCTGAGCAACCACGCCATGCGCGACGATGCGCTGGAGGCCCTGACCCTGGTGCGCGAGGGCGCCCCGCTAGCCAGCGCCTTGGCTCGCAACCAGCGTTTTCCGGCACTGCTCAGTATGTTCGCCCGGCTCGGAGAACAAACGGGCCGCCTGCCCCATATGCTGGACCGCGCAGCCCTGCAGTTGCGCACCGAGGTGCAACGACGCGCCCTGCAACTCGCCACCCTGCTGGAGCCCTTGCTGATCGTGGCCATGGGCCTGGTGGTGATGCTGATCGTGCTGGCGGTGCTCATGCCTATCATCCAGCTCAACCAACTCGTCAAATAAAACACAGAAAACCCAGGAGGCTTAGTTCACATGCGACCCTTTTCCCTGCCACTGCTGCTCGTTGTCGGCGCACTCACCCTGAGCCTCAGCGCCTGCACCCGGATCGAAACCGGCGAAGTGGGCCTGCGCGTCAATTTCGATAAAACCGTGGACCCGACCGAACGCCTGCCCGGCTCGTTCAACCAGACCGTGGTCGGCGAAATACTCACCTTCAAAATCCAGGATGTGGCGGTAGGCGTCGACAACATGACGCCGCTGGCCTCTGACAACTCCACCGTCAAAGACTTCGACATGACAGTGGTTTACAACGTCAACCCCTCGGCGGTGTCCGAGCTCTGGACCACCAAGAACCGCACCTTCCACGGCATCTCGGAAAAGGGGGGAGACATCCTGCTGATGCAAAACTACGTAGCCCTGAGTGCGCGTAACGCGGCCTACAAGGTCGCACGCGGCTACGAGTCGCTCAAGATGGCGGACAACCGGCCCCTGATGGAGCAGCAAATCCGCGAAAGCATCATCAAAACCCTGACCGAAGAAAAGCTGGGCGACAAGATTGCCGTCTCCCAAGTGCAGGTGCGCGCCATCACCCCGGCTGACGTGATTGTGCAAAGCGCCAACGAACTGGTGCGCGCCCAAAACGAGCTCAAAACCAAAGAGGTGGAAGTGCAAACGGCGAAGAAAGAAGCCGAGCGCATCGCCGCCTTGAATGCCAATGCCGGCGCCATCGGCTACATGAATGCCATGGCCAACCTCAAGATCGCCGAGGGCGTGGCGAACGGCAAAGTACAAACCATTGTGGTGCCCTACGACTTCAAGGGCATCGTGAATGCGAAATAAGGATTTCTCATGGGATTGACCCTCGACGGCAAGCTGGTGGTGGCCATTTCCAGCCGGGCCTTGTTTGACTTTGAAGAAGAAAACCAGGTTTTCGAACAAAACGACGACCACGCCTACATGCAGCTACAGCGCCAGCGGCTGGACGTGCCGGCCAAGCCCGGTGTCGCGTTCTCACTGGTCAAGAAGCTGCTGGCGTTCAATGAGCCGGACTCGCAGCGGGTGGAAGTGGTCATCTTGTCGCGCAACGACCCGGTCTCGGGTATGCGGGTGTTTCGCTCTGCGCAGCACTACGGGCTTGCGATCCAGCGTGGCAATTTCACACGCGGTGAGGCACCTTGGCGATACCTCAAGCCCTTGCATGCCAACCTGTTTTTGAGCACCCACTTGAGCGATGTACGAGCCGCCCTTGCAGCGGGCGTGCCGGCCGCGCAGGTGTACCCGCACAGCGCACACGCCAGCGCCGACCACCCCAATGAAGTGCGTATTGCTTTCGACGGCGACGCCGTACTCTTCAGTGACGAGGCCGAACAGGTCTACCAGAGCGGCGGCCTGACCGCCTTTCAAAAACACGAGATGGACAAGGTGGCCCAGCCGCTGCCGGACGGCCCCTTCAAGCCCCTGCTGGTCGCATTGCACCGCCTGCAACAAGCGCGTATTCCGCACATCCGTATCCGTACGGCACTGGTCACCGCCCGTAGCGCACCGGCCCATGAGCGCGCGATTCTGACCTTGATGAACTGGAACATCGATGTCGACCAAGCCATGTTCCTCGGCGGACTGGACAAAGGCGAGTTCCTGCGCGAGTTTGAGCCGGACTTTTTCTTCGACGACCAGACCGGCCACATCGAATCCGCCGCCCGCCATGTCCCTAGCGGACATGTCGCCAGCGGCGTGCGCAACTAGCTGTATTCGCCAGATGTAAACGCGAGAACCGGTTTGGTAAAGCAATGTAAAACCGGCTGACAGCCACGACGGGCCGGTCTATCCTGAGGGCCATGTCGTACTCATCCACTGGCCTCACCTCCCGCACGCGCAAGCCGCTTGCCGGTGAAGGTTCGGACAAACCAGGCGAAGCCCATCTGTCTGCCAATGCGCAAGCGTGGCGCAGGTGGGCGCTTGTGGGCTACCGGCGAAACCCGGAGTCAATGCACTCAGGCCGCGCTGAAACGGCAGACACCGAGCGCCAGGTCGATGAGTCCGGCCGCTCTGACGACGGCCACCACAGCGGCTTTCAAGGGCTTTAGCCGCGGCACACGGGACTTCGCGGCTAATATGCCCCATGGTCTCACGGCAACGCCCCGCGCGGTGCCGGCCTTGTTCCCTCAACCGAGATTTTTTGCATGGCACTTGTGGCATCTGCGTCCGCCAAATGGGCGGCGTTCCGGGCATTTATCCAGCGCGCCGTGGCTCTGTCCACGCCCTACTTTTCTTCTGAGGACAAATGGAAGGCCCGCGGCATGTTGGCAGCGATCGTGGCCCTCAACCTGGCCTTGGTCTACATGGCGGTGGTGTTTAACGACTGGAACCGCTTGTTTTACGACTCGCTCCAAGAGAAGAATGCGGCCGTATTCTGGGAGCAACTCGGGCGATTCACCTACCTGGCTTTTGGCTTTATCGTGATCGCGGTCTACAAGTTCTACCTGACCCAATTGCTCGAAATGCGCTGGCGCGCCTGGATGACCGACCACTACCTGCACAAGTGGATGTCGCATCAGGCTTTTTACCAAATGGAACTGGCCCGCTTTGCACCCGCAGTCCACGGCGCCCACACCGACAACCCGGACCAACGGATTCAGGAAGACATCAACCAATTCACCAGCTACACCATCTCGCTCAGCATGGGGCTGTTGAACTCTGTCGTTACCCTGGCCAGCTTTGTGGGCATTTTGTGGTCGCTTTCCGGTGCGTTTGCCTTCACGCTGGGGGGGCAGGACTATTCGATTCCCGGCTTCATGGTGTGGATGGCGGTGCTGTACTGCGCGGTGGGCAGCGTGATCACCCACTACATCGGGCGCAAGCAGATCCCGCTCAATTTCGAGCAACAGCGGGTGGAAGCCGATTTCCGCCACCACATGGTCCGGGCGCGCGAGTACAGCGAATCGATTGCGCTGGATCGTGGGGAGCGCGTCGTGCGGGAGCAAATGGCAGAGCGTTTCAGCCGGGTGCTCAGCAACAACCTGGCGCTGATCAAGGCCCAAAAAGGGCTGATCTGGTTCACCAGCTTTTTCGGGCAGGCCGCAGTGGTATTCCCGTTTGTGGTGGCGGCCCCGCGCTTTTTCAGCGGCGCCATTCAGCTGGGCCAACTGACGCAGATTTCAGGTGCCTTCGGTCAGGTGCAAGGCGCCTTGAGCTGGTTTGTCGACACCTACAGCAGCCTCGCCAGCTGGCGCGCCACCACCGATCGCCTCACGAGTTTTGAAGAATCTTTTAAGGCGATAGCCTTCACGGAGCGTGCGCAAGCCGCTATAAATACAGTAGCAAATGCACCTCAGCTGGACACCAGCCCCTTGCGTATTTCTTTGCCGGGCGGCACTACGCTGCTGGACCACACGCGCCTGCACGCGCAGCCGGGCGACCGGATTCTGCTGCAAGGCCCGTCAGGTAGCGGCAAGTCCACCCTGTTCCGCACCCTGGCAGGCATCTGGCCTTACTCGGAAGGGGCGGTGGCCCTGCCCGCGGACAGCATGTTTCTGCCCCAACGTGCCTATTTCCCGAACGGCACCTTGCGTGACGCCCTCGCCTACCCCGCTTTGGCGCCGCAATACCCCAACGCAGCACTGCAACAGGCACTGCGCGATGCCTTGCTACCCCATCTGGCGGATTCCTTGGATGTCGTAGACGCCTGGAGCCAGAAGCTCTCTGGTGGCGAGCAACAGCGCTTGGCCATCGCCCGTGTTTTGCTCAAAAAACCCCAATGGCTATTTGCAGACGAGGCCACCAGCGCCCTCGACGAAGCTGCCGAGGCGGTCCTCTACCAACGCATGTGCGATTTAGTGGCAGAAAAGGGCGGTGCCCTGGTATCCATTGCCCACCGCCCGGGTGTTGCCGCCTTCCATAACCAACGCTGGATATTGGAGCCCAACCCGCAAGCCGCAGAAGCAGCCAGCCCCGGCGCTCAGGCAGCTGCGCGCTTCAGTTTGTCTGTAAAACCGGCATAGCCTTTGGCCCGCAACTCACACGCCGGGCAGGTACCGCAGCCATAGCCCCACGCTTGGCGGTGGGCGCGGTCACCCAGATAGCAGGTGTGGGTGTGCTCGACCACCAAGTCCACCAAGGCGTTGCCGCCTCCGGGCTCGCCCGAGCGCTCGCCCAGCGCATGGGCCAGCTCCCAGGTTTGGGCCTTGTCGATCCACATCAGCGGGGTCTCAATCAGAAAGCGCTGGTCCATGCCCAGCGACAAGGCCAACTGGAGGGCCTTCATGGTGTCGTCTCGGCAGTCGGGGTAGCCCGAAAAATCAGTCTCGCAAACGCCGGTCACGATCACTTGCAGTCCACGGCGGTAGGCCAGTGCGGCAGCGAGGGTCATGAAAAGCAGGTTGCGCCCGGGCACAAAGGTGTTGGGCAGCCCGTTGGCCTCCATCTTGAATGCGGTGTCGCGGGTCAGTGAGGTCTCGCTCACCTCACCCAGCACCGCCAGATCCAGCAAATGGTCTTCGCCCAGTTTGGTGGCCCATTGCGGAAAGCGCGCTTTTATCTCACGCAACACATTTAAGCGCGCGGTCAATTCCACGTTGTGGCGTTGGCGGTAGTCGAAAGCGATGGTTTCCACGCGCTCGTAGCGCTCGAGGGCATAAGCCAGGCAGGTGGTGGAGTCCTGACCGCCGGAAAAAAGGACAAGTGCGGATGTATGCATGTCCGAGATGTTAGACCACCCCAAGGTGGCCGGGCGAACTCCACCGGAGTGGAGTCAGCTCACATGCCTTCTGTTTTCTTGATTTTGCTGGGGCTGTAGACCAGCGCCTGTTTGGCCAGCTGTCCCGGCGCGTCGGCCGGCGACACCGGCTGTGGCGTGGTGAGCTGATTCTTGACCTGCTCGATCTGCACCGCGCTTGCGCTTGCAGTCCACATAGTTTTGAGATGGTCCATCAGCACTTGTGAAATCGGTTTGGGAGGAGGATCCTCCACCTTTTCCTTCGCGGGCCGTTGAATCGTCCAATCTTTCTCCACCACCGCGTCACTGCCCTTCTTCATCGGGTCGGCCACACTCTCGTAGGGCGCGTCTCCGCTGTTTTGGGGCTTAAGTGCGGGGTTCACCTTGTCGATCACATCCGGACTGGACTCGATCGACTTGGTAACACCGGCAGGCGGGTTGACCGGAGCAACTGGGAGAACCCTATTTGCCCCAGACGACACCGCGTCTACGCCGGCGGGGCGCATATTCGGGGTTCGCTCAATGGTTGGCAGTTGCATTTTGGGTAGACCTTGCGGCCCCTCCGGTGGCTTTTAGGAGTTGACGTACTGTTCTTAACGGCAGATTTAGGGGGTTATTTAGGCCTTTTTCTAAAATTCTTAGAAAAATATCTGATCAGGCCCATGCGCCATCTATTTGCACCACATTGGTGCAAAAACGCCCAGCCTTGCGCCGGACGGAAAGCAAGCACTCAAGAGGCGGTGTGAGGCAAAAGCGCTGTAGCACTCGCGTCAGGCAGAGTAAACCGCCCGACCAGTTGATCCAACAATGCAGCCTGCTCCCGCAGTGATGCGGCGGCTGCAGCGCTCTGCTCGACCAGCGCTGCATTCTGCTGGGTCATTTGCTCCAGCTCGCCCACCGCCTCGTTGACTTCATGCATGTCTTGGCTTTGTTCGGCGCTCGATGCCGTGATGTCGGCAATGATTCCACTGACCCGCTGCACCGCACTCACCACCTCTTGCATGGTCTGCCCGGCGCCATCCACCAAGCGGGAGCCGTGCTCCACATTCGCCACCGAGCTGCCGATCAAGGATTTGATTTCTTTGGCAGCCTCGGCGCTGCGCCCGGCTAGCGCCCGCACTTCGCTGGCCACTACGGCAAAGCCGCGCCCTTGCTCGCCTGCCCGTGCCGCCTCGACAGCGGCGTTCAGGGCCAGGATGTTGGTTTGAAACGCGATGCCGTCTATCACCCCGATGATGTCCACAATCTGGCGGGACGACCCGTGGATCTCGTGCATGGTGCTCACCACTTGCGCGACTGAAGTGCCGCCACTCTCCGCCACCGAATAGGCAGACCCGGCCATGGCATTGGCCTGCCGGGCAGCTTCGGCCGATTGCTGCACCGAGCCATTGAGTCGCGCCATGGAAGACGCTGCGCGCTGCAAGTTGTAGGCGGTAGTCTCCGTGCGGTTGGACAGGTCCTGGTTGCCATGCGCAATCTCGGAGCTCGCCACCGTGATGCTGCCGGTCGATTTATGAACCTGGCCCACCAGGTCCGCCAAAGAGCGGGTCATGTGCGCGAGTGCGCGCAACACATCGCCCATTTCGTCCTGGCGTTCGGTGTGGATACGGACGTTCAAATTGCCATTGCCGATGGCAGTGGCCACCCGGACCACCTCGTCCAGGGGATCGCAGACGTTGCGCTGCAGCAATCGTGTGCCCAACGAGATCAACACCACGATCAAAGCCATGATCCCGGCCACGGACCAGACAGTGCGCATCCGCTCTGCGCCTGCTTTTTCGCGCAAGGCAGTCGCCCCCTCCTCTGTCAACTTGACCATGGCCTGTTGGGCTGCCAGAAAGGCAGTGAGCTCGGTCTGGGTCACGTTTTGGATGTGCGTGAGCGCCGCCGACATGTCGCCTGTGGCTTTCAGGGCTTCGGCACGGGTAATCGCCGCTTTTAAGGTGCTCGCCCTGCGTTGGACCTCTTGCAAGGCGGCGCGCTCGGCGTCGCTTTGCCTCAGGCGGCCGAGCTCAGACTCCAAGCGGGCCTCTTCCTGCGCACCGGCCTCTTTCCCTGCGAGCAAAAACTGGGCTCCTGCGGGCTCGCTCGCCAGTACAGCGCCTATACCGCGCAAGGCTTGGGCTTGCGCCACGCCATACCAGCGGGCACTCATCTCTAGTTTGCTTTGTTGCTCAGATTGCTCCGCGACTGTCACGGCTTGCGAGCGGATGGTCCTCAGTGCGGAGCCACTCGCCATGGCGACCAGCGCGATGCTGACGGAGATGGCGGGCAGCCACAACTTGAGAGCAATGCTGAGTGACTTCATGGGCTTTGTCGGTAGAGATCAAAAGGGCAGTATCCCGACAAAGCCCCGCCACGGTCAATACCGGACCAAGGTGCGGTAGGTCAAAACTGTTTTGCCTTCCGCAGGAACTGTCACCTTCCAGACAGCCATATTCGCCGAAACCTTGGTGTGGGGCTGACTGGCCGCCAGCATTTGCCAATCCCCGGGGATCGGCTCTTGCACCGTCACAGTTACCGGTTCTTTTTTTGCGTTACGCAGAACGACTTCATAGGCACTCTCGGCAACGAATCCAAATTTGGAGGTGTTGGAAAGCCGCTTGAAATCTGTTTGCTTCTTGTCTGCCGACACGTCAAAAGCGTTGCCAAGCTTCAGCCGGACCTTCTCATTTTTTGCGGTGTGATCCAGGCGGTCTTCGCCAATGAATTGGGCATTGCCGCTTTTGTCTTTTTTATAGACCCGCGCCACGCCTTTGGGCAGAGGCACACCCAAGCGGGAAGCCTCTTTGTTGTCGAACTCCAAAAACGCCGCCACCTTCAGCTTGGTGCCCAGGTCTCCCGAGAGCCCTTGGTAGTAGTAATCCGACCCCTGCAACACCAGCTCGCGGCGTGCAGGAACACCCGCTGCAGACAACAAGGCAACTTGCTTGGTTTGATTCTCCGCAATCGTGGTGGGGCGCTCGAGGGTGTAGAGGTGGTATTCGAAGAGTGACTCCTCAACCACATCGCTCTCAGCTTTGGCCATGGCGGTAGCCGCCATCAGCTGCGGGCGTCCGCGTGTAGCCATTTCGGGGGCCACTTGGTTTACGTCGCCTGCCACCAATTGCAGGCGGGCGTTGCGATAGGTTGCACCGCTGGTGTTGGTCAGGGTGACCCAGCCGGATACATCCAGCGCATCTTCTGCCGCATTGAGCTCGACCACATAATCTGCTTTCCACGACAAGCCGCCTGTGAGATAGCTCAACTCCACATCCTGCTGAGCCGGTCCGGTGTTCTGTAAGTTCATGACCAGCGTGGGGCGATCGCGCAAATTAGGCGGCACATCATCAAACACCAAGCGACCGGGAACGCCAGTTTCGATGCGTTGACCGATCTGCAGCACGACGCCGTTGTTGGCCGACAGAACGGTCGCGGTCTCTACCGTTTCAGCACCCGTGGTCGGATGGGTGCGCACCACTTTGACCTGCTTGCCCACATACTTTTCGAGCATTTTTTGGGGCGTGAGGAGGTCGAAGTCAAAGTTTTGCTCCTGAACGCGCAGGGCGCCCGGGGAAGACAAGCTGCGCATCAGCGCAGTCTCAGCGCGCATACGGGCACTGACATCGCGAAACGCCAGCGCCGATGCGCCCGCCTTGAGCGGTACCTTGCGCACATCTTTGACCAAGGCAAGGTTGTCGTTGTAAATCGTTACCGCCACTTCTTGCTGGTCGGCGAGCGTGCTTCGTTGCTCCTGCGCTTGAGCAGGCCCAGCAGATAGAGTGACCACGAGCAAGGCGGCAGCCGCCAGGGGAAAAGGAACACGCATAAAAACCCTCAAATAAATGTGAAGCACTCAACGCACAACGCCACACATCCGGTGCAGGCTGACGCATTTGCATTGTGTTACCAAAAGAGACAGCACCGCCCCACCGGTTAGCATCCGGCATGCCTTTGACACCCCACTGGATTCCCCACTACCCGAGGCAGCACCTGCGAGACGATTTGATAGCGGGTGTGTTGCTCACCGTTCTGGTCATTCCCCAGAGCTTGGCCTATGCTCTGCTAGCTGGCCTGCCGCCACAGGCCGGGCTGTATGCGAGCATATTGCCGGCAATCGCTTACGCATGGTTCGGCAGCAGCATGGTGCAGGCGGTAGGGCCCGTAGCCATTACTGCCATCATGACGGCCAGTGTGCTGGGCCCCTTGGCACCCGTTGGGAGCGCGCTCTACCTTCAGCTGGCCGTGTGGCTGAGCTTGGGCTCTGGCGTGCTGATTACGTTGTGCGGGCTGGCTCGCTTGGGTTTTTTGTCCCAACTGCTGAGCAAGCCTGTGGTCAGTGGATTTATCACGGGCTCTGCACTGCTCATCATCTTGAGCCAGCTGCGATTCATCGGCGGAATAGATGCCCGGGGACATACAAGCTGGCAGCTCTTGCATAGCCTTTGGGCTTGGGTGCCCGACATCCATGTTCCAACCCTCCTGCTGGGAGTAGGCGCCGTTGTCGCCTTAGCCTTGGCGCGCGCAGGTCTGAAGCGCTGGCCTATGTGGCAACGCTTGTTTCCCTTGTTGTTGATACTGGTCTGCCCTTGGGTAGTGCAAGGGCTGGCCCTGGACCCGGGCCAGCGCATCGCGGTGGTGGGCCCTGTGTCGCTGGAGTGGGCATCTTTCGACTTTTCGATGCCCCACCCGTCCGTATTCAGCGCATTGGTTGGCCCGACTTTTCTGATTGCCTTTATCGGCATGGTGCAAGGCATCACCATGGCACAAGCATTGGCCACCCAACGGCGGGAGCGCATCGATGCCAACCAGGAACTGCTCGGGCTGGGGGCTGCGAATATCGCGGCAACCTTCAGTGGCGGTATGCCGGTCGGGGGCGGCCTGAGCCGCTCGGCCATCAACGTGGCGTCGGGGGCACAGACTCCCTTGGCTGGCATTGTCTCCGGCATCAGCATGCTGGCTGTTTTGCTGCTGGGCACCGACTGGTTGAACCATGTTCCATTGGCGATTCTGGCGGCCAACATCATCATTGCGGCCTGGGGAATGATCGACCTCTCCGCTTTGCGCCAGGCATGGGCCTATGACCGAGCGGATGCGATTGCATGGCTGGGCACCGCATCGGGGGTGCTGGCTCTGGGGCTTGAAACCGGCATTGCCGTGGGTATCGGCTTGTCGCTGGCAACTCTTTTGTGGCGCACTAGCTCTCCACATATCGCAGTCATCGGCCGCCTGCCCGGCACACAATCGTTCCGGAATGTGAACCGATACGCCACCGAAACACTGCCCCGGACACTGATGTTGCGGATCGACGAGAGTCTGTTTTTCGGTAATTTGCAAGCGGTGGAAGAACGCCTCGGACTGGAACTCGCCCAGGCGCCAGACACCCAAGATGTGGTGTGGGTCATGACCGCGGTGAACCGGGTAGACACCTCTGCCATGGCGGCACTGCTCAACTTGAACCGGGACCTCAAGGATCGCGGCATCCGCATGCATTTTGCGGAGGTGAAAGGCCCGGTACAAGACCGTTTGGTGCACACACCCCTGTGGACTGAGCTCTCCGGTGAGTTCTTTCATTCGGTGCCCGATGCGTTCGCTGCCCTCCAAGTCTCGCGGCAAGAGCCACATGACGCCGCTTTGTCAATCTAACCGCAGCCTTTGAGTGGCACCACAGGTTTTAGTGCAGTCTTGCACTGTCCTGCTGTGAGCGCGCTAGACTGAGACACTGCCCCCGGGGCGAATCACCCTTGTTCACCGCGCACTGTTGTGCGAGGACCTGTTTTTTAGGAGCGCTATTTATGGCTAAAAATGTGGCACCCAAGATGTCGATCGACATCGGTATCAGCGAACGCGAGCGAAAGAAAATTGCCGAAGGCTTGTCAGGTCTTTTGGCCGATAGCTACACCTTGTACCTGATGACGCACAACTTTCACTGGAACGTGACAGGCCCCCAGTTCAATAGCTTGCACACCATGTTCATGGCGCAGTACACCGAGCAGTGGACCGCGCTGGATCTGATTGCCGAGCGCATCCGCGCACTGGGTTTTCCAGCGCCGGGCACCTACAAAGAGTTCACCAAGCTTGCCAGTATCAAAGAGGTCGAGGGCGTGCCCAAAGCCAACGAGATGATTCACCACCTGCTGGCCGCTCAAGAAGCCACTGCGCGCACTGCGCGCAAGCTGTTCCCCGTGGTGGATGCCGCGAATGACCAGCCCACCGCAGATGTCTTGACCCAGCGTATTGACGTCCACGAAAAAACGGCCTGGATGCTGCGCAGCCTCATCACCGAGTAAGCCCCCTCACGCCCGCCGGGCGCCGCAAGCGCCCTGCTGCGGCGATGGGTGCTGTCAGCGCAATGCTATCGCTTGATTCAACACAAAGTCGGCGATAGCGCTTGCGTTTTTCAGGTCAAGCACAGGCACTGTGCAATCGGGGACCGGGCTGTCGCTCGCAATACCCACAATGCCCGGCCAGTGTGGCCACAACGTGCTTTTCCCCTCACTGGCCCGCCAGACTTCCAGCTTGGGAAAGACTCCTTCCTTGAAGCCTTCCACCAGCACCAGGTCACAGTCCTGCAATCGCGTCAGCAAATAGTCCAGTGATGGCTCCGGCTCACCACGCAGTTCATGCATCAGCGCCCAGCGGGTGCGACCGAGCAGCAGCACTTCGGTACAACCCGCCTCCCTCAGGCGGAAAGAGTCCTTGCCCGGTCGGTCAATTTCGATGTCTTTGTGGCTATGCTTGATCAACGACACCCGCAACCCACGCTGTTTGATTTCCGGAATCAGGAGCTCTAGTAGCGTGGTCTTTCCCATACCGGAGTAGCCGGCGATTCCGAAAATGCGCATACAGGCTTACTCGACGGTAACGGAGTGGGCTGGCTGGGGGGTAATTCTGAACCCGTTCATTCTTCCACTCCTCCTATGGTTAGTTACGTTGTAAGGCTTAGACACAAGGGTCTAAGGCTCGGTTCGTACACAGAATATCAGACAGCGCTTTCAAATGAAATACTGAGGCTCAGAGACGCTGAAAAATTGACCTTCAAGGACATAGCTCAACTTCTCATTTCAGAGGGGTGGAAGAGTCCAAGAGGGTTCTCTCTTGGACCTGAAAGCGTGTTCTCAATTTACAAAAAACGGAAGATCCGAGACGCTCGACTTCTGTCATTACCTGAGATCGAAATCGCTGAAGTCACAGTCAAAGATAGATGATTACGTCAATCGACTTGATGCTTCGGCTGGGTCTGACCCAGCGCCAGCTTTCACATCTGACGTACAACGATGACGATGTCTTTAGAGTTCGGGACTTGGGAAAACATGAACTCCTTGGACGGAGATTTCCTGATGATGTCGAGTACCTTGTCCTTCACCATTCGTAATCCCAATTTCTCCGTTTGCTTCAAGGCTTCTTGACTCATCTTTTTTCTCCTTCTTTTTCTTAACAGGGTGAAGCTCTCTCCACTCCATGAACGACATTAGTTCTGGTTGTTCCATCAAAACATTTCCTTTCTGACACGGGTGAAGTTCTCGGGGTTGTTAAAGTGCTCGTTGTAAAAGCGCTTCAGAACGTACCTAATGATCTCGGAACGGTTGTATCCCAAGCGATCACACAATCCGTCGAACTTGTTGACGAAGTCTTGTGTAGTTCTGATTCCCAGCATTTGGTTACGGTGGGCTCTTGTTGTCATGTGCTCCCTTCGTGGTGGATAAATAAAACGACTCTCGTTTTCTATTTAGTAAACGGTGAAGTCCGCTAACTGGAGAACACAAATGACTAAGACCCTTTACGTGACGGGAAAGATGTACGAAGCAAACACGGTGAGCATCACGGACGCTGAACTGGTAGCGCTTGTATCGGCTGAACAGAGTGATGATGGTTTTTGGGAAAACCTAGAAGAGCTACATGACCAACTTATGGGGGATTCTCAAGCGAACGGCTTCCTAGTTACCGATGGGCACCCTAGGTATAGAGCTTCGGTCGATGACGAGGAAGTCGATTTAACTGACATCGACGTCAATTACAGCGAGTCAAAGAACACTCAACGGGTTGCTCCTAAGCTCGAAACTCATGCTCTGGTATTTGAAAAGTGGAGTATCAGGGGCTATGGGAGCTGCTCTCTCAAAGTGAACTTGGACAATGAGAAATTAGACCTGACAGCCACCGCTTTCACTCTTCCTACGGGTGAAACTCGATACGTTGTAGAGCCCTACTACGAAGATCATGACTTCGACTACGGTGATAGCTGGACGGAAGAGACTCGAACGTACATCGTCACGACAGATGGTTACATCATCGAGCTCAACCGAGCCTAGACACCGTAGCAAAAGGTCTAAGACCGATTGATGAACACACAAAACACTGTTTTAGGTAGCTATCGTGAAAGTCACGATTTTTTACGTTCGTAATTTTCAGGGCTCACATCAGCTCGCTCATCATCTTTTCCTTCAACATGTAGTTGAACCAAGCTTCCTTGTGATCCAGTCTTAACGGTTCGATCAAGAACGTGGAAACCTTGGGAAGCGACTTCAAATCTTTCACCAGTCGTGGATCCAGCTCACCCGTCTCAACGTTGTAGAACTTATGTAAAACCCGATTAGGGATTGGAAGAATTCCGTGAATGTGATGGGGAGACTGGTTGTTGGAAACCTTCTTAAAAAAGCTGGTTTGGTCATATTCGTAGACGTAGAAGTCCGTGATCGGTAAAACCTTGTCCCAGTAGTTAGTCAACCGACAGAGCCTTTTCCTAATCTTGGTCAGAACCTTCTTGTTGTATTCGTACTTGGTAGCCAGCTTCATTCCTTGACCAGTTTCTAGCGGGACTAGGTTCTTGAAGGTTACGGTTATCGTGAATACAGTCCAGTCAGGGTTAGATGTAATCCAGTCCAGTTCTTGTAACTTCAGATTTCTTTCGGTCGATAGGGACTTTCTAACAATCTCATGTCCGTACCTATGGTTATGGAGAGTGTCTTTCAGTTGGTTTGTATTTGTAATCATTGTTTACTTTCTTTTAGACGTACTAAGGATTACCGACCTCTCTAAAAGTCGGTATTGGAAGAGCGAGTAAGCTATCAACGGCTTTACATTCACTAAGAACGCTCTCGTATAGCGTTCGTAAAACTATTTATAAAAAAACAAAAACCACCCGAAGGTGGTTTGTAAAAACGTCCGTTTTAGGACTTAGAACTTGAATCCCGAAAAGGACGAAATATCAAATGATCTTTTTGTCCCAAATCCAAGATTCACTAGCTCCAATGGTTCTCTACCCACAAGTTTTTCCAACTCGGTCTGTAACATCTCTCTAGCCAAATCCCTCTTGGTTACTTTCGGTAAAGAACATTGACTCTTGTAGTTGCTGGTTGACCAAACAGGACGTGGGATACCTACGGGACAAAGTTCGACTTCAATCCCAAAGCCTACATCCCGATCAATCCACAATCTCAAACTAGAGTCAGTACTGACGACCTCCCTCAAATACTCAACAGCATTTTCAAGAATCGATTCAGCCTTGTGAAATGACTTTCTAGCTTTGTAGCCGTCACCCTTGAGTGATTGCTTATCACCTAAAGCGTAATAAATCAGACCACGTCTAATTCGCTCTGAGTATTCAACAATCTCTTTGGGTTTGTAGTTACGACTGCTTTTCTCATTCATCCATTCGGTATCAAGCCTACTTAATCCAGTAGCACCAAGCACCCGCTCAATGGAGGATCGTGTAACAGACCCTCCGTTGTCAAAACGGTGAATGAGCAACTCAATCCTACGGATTCGTTTAGCGGTATTCACTGAGCAATTCCCCGTTTTCGTCAAGGTAACGACCTTCCTGAATCCACCAATAGTGCTCGGTAACTATGTTTCCATAAACTTCTAGCTCATCAATTAGCGATATGGCTACTTCGGGATAAAGATTTTCAACAGTACCCTCCCACGCTCTCTTGTGAAAATCTTCAAAATCATCACCCGTAACATGTTTGATTAAGAAATTCTTGAAGACTTCCTCATATTCCTTTTTTGCTTTTTCAAAAGATTCTCGAGCTAGTTTCGTTTCGCTTTCCAATAGCTGCTCGAACATTTCGATTTCACGTAAATCTTTGTCATACATAGCATCATTGAATTCTTGAGCGGCTGAAATGATGTTTTGGACAAAACGATCCGTTGGGTTCATCTTGCTGGTTTTCATAATATTTCCTTTTTCTAAAATTTCTGAGATAGGGTTGTTGGCTCAGCTTCTTAATGGATTGATTCCCCAGTCACGTCCCTTGTTTCATCCTCGTCCTCCTCATCAGTGACTACAGGAGTGAGGGACATTCTGTTTAGAACCTCCATCACATCGGGCTCGAAGTTGTTTTGAAGAGCCTCTTCTCGAATTCGAGCTTTCACGTTCTCGAAAAATCCGTCAAAACAACAAGGACAGTGATTAACTCGATGAAGAATTTCTCTTCTCATAGCTAGCTCGTACTCAGTCCTAGCTTGGTGAAAATCGTTCCTCGTTTCGCTGACTTTTTCTTTCAGGAAATCCTCTTTGAAAAAGCTTGAAAATGCTGTCATATTTAATTCCTTTCGTGTGTTTAATAAAAAATGAACTGTTAAGCTAAATGCTCGTTTTGTTCATGTTTCTATTAGACTCCTTTATCTGATAAACATCTCCACCAAGAATAAATGCGTCATTTAAAGTGTTAAGTTATTGGTGAGCTTTATGAGAAAAATTCGACAAAACCAACAAAACAAACAGTCGAAAAGTCGCTATTTCAAGTGTTAAGGCTTTGTGTTACATTGAAAACATGAATCCCACCAAGAATTCACGACCACGACACTTCCCCTACCAACACCCAACTTTTGGTCGTGGAAAGAACGTCAAGGACGAATCGGCTTGGAAAAAGACGATCTACTACGTCTGGTGGTCGTACCTGAAGCGGAACGAGGACTACCTGAAGACCTGTGAGTCCAGCGGTAAAGGCTCCCTGTCGAAGCTCTACGAGGACTTTGGTGACGTAAGGGCTAATGACTTCAAGGCTTGGTGGACTGAAGATGGTCGTGGGGCTAGGCTGTTTTCGAACCCACCAGCCGAGGAAACGGTAAGACTTCTCTCCAAGAACGAGGAAGCCCCTATAGAGGGTGATCGTCTGTTGGTCAGCGTACCCCTCAACCTTCCCAAAAAATTCATCCTCCAGCGGTTTAGAAGCCTTCTAGACCAGAACCACAAAGGTCAAAGAGGAAAACGCTACGCTAAAACGAGTAAAGCCAAGTACCAATTCACGGGGCAACCGAACATCGAAGCGCTTACGACGGCTCTAAATGTATGGGACAAGCGTATCGAGCACCCAAAAATGAAGCTCTGGGAGCTAGGTCAATTCCTTCCGCTCAACAAGCACCTGTACGTTGACTACTTGAAGAGCGGAAAGCCGTTAGACACGGCTAGTAAAAAACTCATGGAAGCGACCGTTAGCCGATACCTCAAGAAAGCACGAGCTTCTGTAACGAACACATCTAAGGGGCTCTTCCCCTGACCTCATTCAAGACTTAGGAATCTTCATGAACAATACAACCAACCTATCCTCACTCATTTGGTCATCAGCCGATGATGTTCTTCGGGGCTTATTCAAACCTTCCGAATACGGACGGGTAATTCTTCCGTTTGTCGTGATGAGACGGCTGGACTGTGTTCTAGAGCCGAAAAAGGATGAAGTCTTTGAGCTCTACACAAAATACAAAGACCAGCTATCCGACCCAACTCCTGTGATCTTGAGACAAGTTGGCTACCCGTTTTTCAATTCGTCTAAATTCGACCTGTCACGAATCAAGAGCGACCCGAATAACGTGTTGATGAATTTCAACAACTACGTTCAGGGCTACTCAAAGAACGTTCTAGACATCATCGAAAACTTCTCGATCAATCCGCTCGTTGAGAAGCTACACAAAAATAAACGGTTGTACTTACTGATTGATAAGTTCACTGAATTCGACCTTCACCCAGACAAGATCGACAACCACCAAATGGGTTCGGTCTATGAAGAGCTCCTTCGTAAATTCTCTGAAATGTCGAACGAGGAAAGCGGAGACCATTTCACCCCACGAGACGTTGTGAAATTATTGGTTTCCTTTGTGTTCGGAGGAGACCGTAAAGACCTTCAAGGTGAAGGAAAGATTCGTTCCGTTTTTGATCCCTGTTGTGGAACAGGAGGTATGTTGACCATTGGTAAGGAATGGATACACGAAAACATCAATCCAAATCTGAAAGTCGACCTATACGGTCAAGAGCTAAACGATGTGACATATTCAATCTGTAAGTCCGACTTACTGATGATGGACGAGAACCCTGAGAACATTCACGGTCCATGTTCTTCTATATCTGACGATCGGCTACAGGGTCGTAAGTTCGACTACATGATCACCAACCCACCTTTTGGTGTGAGCTGGAAGTCCGAAGAAGAGTTTGTAACGGAAGAGGCTAAAGATCCGAATGGTCGCTTCTTTGTTGGAACCCCAAGAACTTCGGACGGGTCACTCCTGTTCCTCCAACACCTCATTCACAAGATGAACCCCGAGGGCTCACGTATTGGTATCGTCTTTAACGGCTCACCGCTCTTTACTGGTGATGCTGGTAGTGGTGAATCTGAAATCCGTAAATGGGTAATTGAAAACGACTGGTTGGAATGTATTGTTTCTCTCCCAGACCGTATGTTCTTCAATACAGGTATTACGACCTACATCTGGATTGTGACTAACAAAAAGTCCAAGGAGCGTAAAGGTAAGGTTCAGTTGATTGATGGAAGCTCATTCTGGACTTCGCTGAAAAAGAACCTTGGGGACAAAGGAAAGTACATCACTGAAGAACAGAAAGATGAGCTATTTAACATCTATCAGAAATTCGAAGAAAGTGAATTTTGTAAGATTTATCCGAACAACTTCTTCGGTTACACAAAGGTTGTAGTTGAACTACCATTAATCGAAAACGGTGAAATCAAAAAAGATCGTCAAGGAAAGCCAAAGCCCGATACATCAAAAAGAGATAACGAACGTGTTTCGTTGTCTGAAGACATTGAAAGCTATTACGAGCGTGAGGTGAAGCCTCACTTACCAGAATCTTGGATGGATCGATCCAAAGACAAGATCGGTTACGAAATCAACTTCACAAAATACTTCTACAAATTTACACCGCTAAGAAGTTTGGACGAAATCTCGAAAGACCTGAAATCACTTGATGATGAAATTCAACAGTTGTCGATGGAGATGGCTGATGAATAACTATGAGAGCTATAGAGATGTTCAATCTTTTTGGATGGATAAAGCCCCAAGCCATTGGAAGAGCCTAAAAAACAAACACGTATTCACCCAAAAGAAAGAGATTGTTGGTGAAAACTGGGAATCGTTCACCTTACTAACAATGGGTAAGGGAGGGGTGAAACCTCGTGACATGGATGGTGGTGGTAAGTTTCCTGAGAGCTTTGAGGGTTACCAAGTCGTCAATCCTGATCAACTTATATTCTGCTTATTCGACCTTGATGAAACTCCTAGAACGGTCGGTCTTTCCAAAGATCACGGAATGATTACCTCGGCTTACGATGTCTTCTCAACAAGAGAAGGAAACGATCCCAAATATTGGACTTACTTTTATCAAACTATAGATGACCATAAAGGGCTTAGACCTTATTACACAGGTCTTAGAAAGGTTGTTCGTTATGACACCTTTATGGGAATCGACGTTTATTCACCACCACTTGAAGAACAAAACCTTATTTCTTGCTACCTTGATAAGAAAACAAGCCAGATAGATTCATTGATCAACAAGATCGAAAAAAAAATCGAACTGCTCAAAGAGCAACGAACTTCATTGATCAATCAGTATGTGACAAAAGGGCTCAATCCAAATGTAGAGATGAAGGATAGTGGTGACGAGTGGATTGGTGAAATTCCGAAACATTGGGGAGTACAAAAATTAAAGTACTTAGTCACATACAACACCGAAACATTAGATGAGAACACAGATTCAAATTATGAATTTCATTACATAGAAATTGGTGATGTTGATTATCTAGATGGTGTGAGCATTTCCCCAAAAATCAACTTTTCAGAAAGTCCGTCAAGAGCACGAAGAATTGTCAAGCCTAAAGACGTAATCATTTCTACAGTAAGAACATATTTGAGGGCTATTGGAGTTGTCCCTGAAGTCGATGACGTAATTTGTTCTACTGGTTTCTGTGTTCTCAGAGACCAAAGCGGATATCTGGATCAAGATTTTTTATCATTCACGGTTAAATCTGAGTGGTTCATATCAAAGGTAATTGGTAATTCTTATGGTGTGAGCTATCCAGCGATTAACTCATCAGAGCTAGTGGAATTAAAAATCACGCTTCCCCCTCTTGACGAACAGAAGGCGATTGTTGAACATCTTCAAATAAACATCTCTAAGTTCGACAGAAGCATTCAATTAGAAGAAAAAAGAAAATCCTTGCTTGGTGAATACAGACAATCCCTCATTTCGTCAGCCGTTACGGGTAAGGTAAAAGTTACGGAGAAAATGATATGAGCGGACTAAGCCCTACAGAAAAAAAGTTTGAAGAGCATATCGAAGACCATCTGAAGAGCGTTGGTTACTCTACTCTCCACTTTAGTGAATATGACCGTAATCTTTGCTTGATTCGTGATCAAGTCATTGATTTCATCAAAGATACACAACCTGAGCAATGGGGTCGTCTACAAGAAATCTATGATGTTGATACCGAAAACAAAATCCTCGCTCGTATATCTTCGGAAATTTCAAAGCGTGGGATTATCGATGTCCTAAGAAATCAAGTTGTTGACCGTGGGGTCTATCTGAATCTTTGCTATTTCGAGCCCAAGAGCGACCTCAATCCAGATCACCTAAAACTCTACCAATCTAATCAATTCACGGTAGTTAGACAGCTTCACTATTCAGAACAGAATGAGAACTCCATTGACATGGTTCTCTTTCTCAATGGGCTTCCCATCGTGACGATGGAGCTAAAGAATCAGTTAACTGGACAGAACGTCAAGCACTCTGAGAATCAGTACCGATTCGATCGAGACCCAAAAGAACCGTTGCTTCACTTCAAGCGCTGTATGGTTCATTTCTGTGTCGATAACAACCGAGTGTCCATGACCACTCGGTTAGCGGGACAGAAAACCTTCTTCCTTCCGTACAACCGTGATCTTGAGAATCCGTCTGTAGAGAGTGGGTACCGAACCAAATATCTGTGGGAAGAAATACTTCCACCTTCTTCATTGATTGATGTTCTCGAGAACTTTGTTCATCTGTCAAAAGAGAAGGAATTCTTCTTCAACGACAAGACTCAAAAGATCGATTCAGTAGTCAAGGAAGTTCTAGTCTTTCCTCGATACCACCAGCTGGACTTGATTCGTAAGTTCAGACGACAACTTAAGAAAGATGGTGTCGGAAAGAACTACCTTGTTCAACATACGACAGGCTCTGGAAAATCCTATTCAATCGGCTGGCTGTCTCATACTCTGACTTCGTTGTATCGTTCAAAGGGTGACACCAAGCGCTTATTCGACACCATCATCGTTGTGACTGATAGAACAGTACTTGATGATCAGCTACGGAATACGATTCGCTCGCTTGAAAAGATTGATGGAGTAGTCAACGGGGTTGAACACGGCTCACAAGAGCTCAAAAAGTTTTTGGAACAAGGTAAAGATATTGTCATTACGACCATCCAGAAATTCCCGTTCATTTCCGAAACGATTGCTTCACTAGGAAACAGAACCTTCGGCGTGATCATCGACGAAGTTCATTCCAGCCAATCGGGTGAAATGTCGAAAGAACTCAAGAAGTCTCTGTCCAAATCTGACGAAGATGACGACGACTTCGACTATGAAGAGATGCTTCGTCAAGAGATTCAGAGTCGTGGAAAACAATCTCACATCTCATTCTTTGGCTTCACAGGTACACCCAAAGAAAAGACACTCGAATTATTCGGTACGAAGACACAGGACGGAAAGTTTGTTCCGTTCCACATCTATTCGATGTACCAGTCCATCCATGAAGGCTTCACTCTAGACGTACTCCAGAACTACACAACATACAAACGCTACTTTAAAGTAAAACAAACCAAAGACGGTGACATTGAGATTCCTACTGGTAAAGGGAAGCTAGAGCTTGTACGTTACGTCGACTCTCATGAGATGACAATTCGTAGCAAAGTTCAAATCATGTTGGATCATTGGATCGACAAGGGCTCCAAAGAAATTCAAGGTCGATCACGTGGAATGATCGTCACACAATCTAGAAAGCATTGTGTTTGGTACTTCAAAGAAATTAAACGAACAAGCTGACCTCTACAAAACGGACATCACTAACCTCCGTCTGAAGCTCCGTGGTGAAACAGAAAAGAAGGAATGGGTTGACTGGGTTGGTATGTTCGGTGAAGAGATCAAAGAGAAGGCTAAATTGACCGATGAACAGCGTCAGCTTTACCTTCAGGGCTTGATCGAAAAGATCGAGTGTCGGTTCCTTCCTAAAACCCGAGATCACGAGCTAGAAATCCACTTCAAACACCCCATCGTAGGGGACAAGCTCAAGTGGAACGACCCAAAGGTGAAAGCCAAGGGTTACAAGCTCCTAGAAGGCTCTAAAACGACCCAAATACGGGTGGAAAAGAGGGACGGTAGGGGAAAGTAAATTACCCCCTAGCCACCTTACTCGACGGTCACGCTCTTGGCGAGGTTGCGCGGCTTGTCGACGTCCGTGCCCTTTGCCAAGGCGGTGTGATACGACAGCAATTGCAAGGGAACCACGTGCAGCAACGGTGAAAGCTCGCCGTAATGCTCCGGCATGCGGATGACGTGCAAGCCTTCGCCGCTCTCAATTTTGGTATCGGCATCGGCCAGCACGTAGAGCACACCACCGCGGGCGCGCACCTCATGCATATTGCTCTTGAGCTTTTCAAGCAAGGCGTCATTCGGTGCCACGGTTACGACAGGCATGTCACTGGTCACCAAGGCCAAAGGCCCATGCTTAAGTTCGCCCGCCGCATAGGCTTCTGCGTGGATATAGGTGATTTCTTTGAGCTTGAGCGCACCTTCGAGAGCAATCGGGTAATGCAGACCACGGCCTAAAAAGAGGGCGTTTTCTTTTTTGGCAAAGTCATCGGCCCACGCAATGATCTGGGGCTCCAGAGCCAACACCGCCTGGAGCGCTGCCGGCAGATGGCGCATGGCTTTCAAATGGCGGGCCTCATCGGCATCGCTCAAACGGCCCTTTGCCTGGGCCAGGCACAAGGTCAACAAAAACAAACCTGCCAACTGGGTGGTAAAGGCCTTGGTGGATGCCACGCCGATTTCCACACCCGCCCGCGTTACATACGCCAGACTGCATTCGCGCACCATGGCGCTGGTAGCCACATTGCAAATGGTGAGCGTGTGCTGCATGCCCAGGCTTTGTGCATGGCGCAAGGCCGCCAGCGTGTCGGCGGTTTCGCCACTCTGAGTGATGGTGACCACCAGGGTCTTGGGGTTGGGAACCGAGTCCCGGTAACGGTATTCACTGGCAACTTCCACATTGCATGGAATTTTGGCAATGCTCTCGATCCAGTATTTAGCAGCACAGCCGCTGTAATAGCTAGTGCCGCACGCCAGGATCAGCACATTGTCGATTTGCTGGAACACCCGGGCCGCATTGGCACCAGGCTGGTGGTTGCCCTGTTGGTCAAACAACTCCGGCACGATGCCTTCCACGCCTTCCAGCGTATCGGCAATGGCGCGTGGCTGCTCGAAAATCTCTTTTTGCATGTAATGGCGGTAAGGGCCCAGTTCAGCCGCGCCGCTGTGGGCCACCACGGTTTTGACCGGGCGCTGTGCAGGTGCAACCGCCTTGTGCGCTTTGTCGAGCAACCAGTACTTGCCAAGCTGCAAGTCGACCACATCACCCTCTTCCAGGTACACGATCTGATCGGTCACACCGGCCAAGGCCATTGCGTCACTCGCCAGAAAGTGCTCTTGTCCGTCTTTGCCCACGCCCAAAATCAGGGGCGAGCCCGCCCGGGCACCAATCAAACGCTGCGGCTCATCTTTGCAAAACACGGCAATCGCATACGCTCCGTGCAACTGCAAAACAGCGGCCTTCACGGCCTCAAACAAATCACCGTCGTAGAGGCTATCGACCAAGTGGGCAATCACCTCGGTATCGGTCTGGCTATGAAACACATAACCCTTGGCCTTGAGGGCGGCACGGAGTTCATCGTGGTTTTCAATGATGCCGTTGTGCACCAGCGCGATGCGGCCGGGCTTGCTCTCGGCATCTGCACCGGTTCCGTGACTGAAGTGGGGGTGGGCGTTGTGCACCACAGGGGCACCGTGAGTGGCCCAGCGGGTGTGTGCAATGCCCAAATGTCCTTGCACATCGCCTGCCGCGACCTGCTCCATCAGCTCGGACACCCGTGCCGTGCTACGCGCGCGGCGCAGGCCGCTTTGTGCCCCCAGCCCGTACACCGCAACACCGCAGGAGTCGTAACCCCGGTACTCCAGGCGCTCCAAGCCCTGAACCAAAACGGGAACAATATTCCGGGTAGAAACCGCGCCGACGATGCCGCACATAGAAAACCTCCAAAACAAACAATGGAGCGAATGGTAGAGTTTTGATGAGAAATTACCGATTGAAATTCAAATTTTTTTGACTTTAAATTTCACATTTACAAGACAATATGTTTTTATTTCAGAAATCTTAATTCAATGAAAGAAATAGAACTTGATGCCATCGATCTGCAGTTGCTGGAGCAACTGCAAAAAGACGCATCCCTGAGCAATCAGGTCTTGGCCGACCGGGTTCACACCTCGGCGCCGACCTGCTTGCGCCGCGTCAAACGCTTGCGTGAGAGCGGCTTGATTGAAAAGCAAGTGGCCGTGCTGAACCCGCAAACCCTGGCTGCCCACACGGGCCACGGGCTCACGGCGATCGTGGAAGTCTCGTTAGACCGGCAAGATACTGGCGCACTGGAAGCGTTTGAGAAGAGAGTGGCTCTAGAGGCCGCGGTGCAGCAGTGCTACCGGGTGTCCCCGGGCCCTGACTTTTGCCTCGTGGTCCACACCTGGGACATGCCGGCTTACCAAGCCCTCACCCAGCGCTTATTCACCACCGATGCCAATGTGCGCAACGTGAAAGCGTTCTTCAGCGTACACCGCAGCAAATTTGGCGCAGAGCTGCCGATGCATGCGCCCCGCTAAGCCGTGAGTTCAATTCACTGGCATTGGCCGCCGCAGGCCTCGTGGGCTCCTGCCAGCAGCAATGCGGTTTGCTCTGACAGATAGTCCAAAAACACCCGGGTGCGCCTCGGCAAATACTGCCGACTGGGCAAGGCTGCATAGAGGTGCAACTGACCTGCAACCCACGGAGACAGCACCCGCACCAAGTCACCACTGGCTAAAAATGGAGCAACCAACTCCACCGTGCAAGGGGTGATGCCCGCACCGTCCAGCGTGGCGGAAATCAAGGTTTCAATATGGTTGGAGCTGAGAACTGGGGTGAGATTCAGGTCTATGGATTCGTTCAAGTCCAGCTCATTGCGCAAATGCCAACGCCGGTGACGCGCAATACCGCCTTTGAGTTCAAGGCAATGGTGGTTGACCAAGTCTTGCGGATTGACAGGGATCCCCATGCGGCGCAAGTAGTCAGGGGTCGCGACCAGAATGCCACGGGTTGACGCGATTTTTCTGGCCACGATCGTGCCGTCAAAAGCCTCGTCCGCAGTGAACAGCGTCACGTCGTGTGCTTCTACTGGCGGCTCTTCGAAGGACTCCACTTGCACATGCAAGGTGATTTTGGGGTACTGCGCCCTGAAGCCCGCGAGCAGTGGCGCCAACACATAGGTCGCCAACACGGGCGTAGACAGCACATTGAGCTCGCCTGACAACTCCTGGGTGTGAAGGTGGGCAATGGCATCCGCTTCATCAATGTCTTGCAAGATGGCGCGCACCCTTGCCAGATACGCGTCGCCGGCCTCACTCAATGACACACGCCGGGTCGACCGATGCAACAAGCGGGTGCCCAAGTGCTCCTCGAGGTCGGCCACAAGCCGGGTCACGACGGCCGGCGACATCTCCAAGGCCCGGGCGGCCGCAGCAAAGCCCCCTTCGTCGATGACTTTTTGAAACACACGCATTGAGAGCAAACGGTCCATGGAGTCACTTTAGCGAGTTACACGCGATCGATTGTTTCCGTTTCAGCAATGCCGCGATGTTATTTTGATTGTTTATCTTTGGATTCAGAAATTTTACAGTTCATCCCATCGACGAGACGCAAGTATTTACCGCCCCATCGATGCTGTTCAGACGGACTGAAAACCGCCGCAGCGGAATCTTCAACTTTGGAAAGGAACTTCATCATGAACAAGACCACTATCGCCACTATCGCTTTCACATTGGCTGCTGCCTTCGCAGGCCAAGCCATGGCCCAAGACACTGCCACTGCGACCCAGGCTGCAGAAAAGCAGGCCGCCGCAGCCAAGGCTGCCAAAGATGCCAAGAGCACCACAGCGGCTGACCCCTACGCTGAGCTGGACAAAGTGAAGACTTGGTAAGCCAAGCCCGGGACCCGTACACAGGGTCCGTCAAGCTTCAAGCCCGGCTCAGACCGGGCTTTCTTTTGCGCCTTGAAACCGGATCTCGGCGACCGCTCCGCATGGTGCTATTGCGGTCAAACTCACCCTTGCACCCACCTTGTGCAACAGCCTTTGTGCACTCAGCAGCCCTACCCCCAAACCGGGAAACTGCTTGGCGGTGTGCAGGCGCCCAAATACCTTAAAAAGCTTGTCGTGCATGGCAGGGTTGAAACCCGCACCGTTATCCGCCACCCGGCACACCAGGTCGCCGCCCGGCTCTAAATCCACCGTGACCTGAACCTGCGGTTGTGGCGTACGCGCTGTAAATTTGAAAGCATTGCCAAGCACCTGCAACACGGCTTGGCGCAACAACTGGGGATCGGTGGACAGCACCGCACCAGACGGAACGCTCCAGGCCACCGGCACTTCCCGTGCCGGGTCCGTCGCTTGTACTTCTGCCCAGGTATCTTTGAGCACCGGCTCCAACGCGACATCCGACCATTGCACCGGCAACCCATCGATACGCGACAAGCCTGTCAGCGCATCCAGCAGCTCGCCCATGTGCCGGGCCGATGCAGAGATCGTGCGCAAAAAATCAGCGCTCTCGCCTTGCAGTTGCGAACCGGCCTCTTCTTCCAGCAACTGCGCAAACGACACCAAGTGCCGCAGAGGCGCCCGCAAATCGTGAGATACCGCGTAGGTAAATTCTTGCAAGCTCGCACGGCTGGCGGCCAGCTCCGCTTCGAGTGCGTCAACCCTCTGCTGCAGATCTTGGTGGGAAAGCGGCTCCGCCATGCATCAAGCTTTCGGCTTTTTGACTGGGCGGCTCCAGTTGGCAATGCTCACCTGCTTGCCGCGGGCCACACTCAATGCGCCGGCTTCGGTGCTCTTGGTGATGGTGGAGCCACCACCCACGGTGCCCCCGGCCCCGATAGTGACCGGAGCGACCAACACACAGTTGCTGCCGATGTGCACATCTGCCTCGATCACCGTGCGGTGTTTGTTCGCACCGTCGTAGTTGGCGGTAATGCTGCCAGCACCATAGTTGACCCGCTCACCAACCGTAGCATCGCCCAAATAGGCGAGGTGATTGGCTTTGGCACCGGCGGCCATGGTGGAGTTTTTCACCTCCACAAAGTTGCCAATGTGCACCTCTGGCCCCAGCTGCGCGCCGGGGCGCAAGCGGGCAAACGGCCCGATGAGTGCACCCGCACCTACACTGACGCCCTGTTTCTCGCCATCGATATGGGTGAAAGGGTGAATCACGGCACCCGCTTCGATCACGGCATTCGCGATCACGCAGTTCGCGCCGATCGAGACCCCCTCCCCCAAACTCACCTGCCCCGAAAACACGCAGTTCACATCGATGCTGACATCATGGGCGCAGAGCAAATCGCCCCGCACATCAATGCGGGCGGGGTCCGCCAGGCGCACGCCCTCTTCCATCAACCGGTGCGCTTGCTGCAGTTGGTAGGCGCGCTCCAGCTCTGCCAGTTGTACCGGGCTGTTGACGCCGGCGACCTGCACCGCATCGGTGATTTTGTGTCCGACCACTCCGACACCATCCGCCACCGCAAACTTCACGACATCGGTCAGGTAATACTCTTGTTGGGCGTTACGGTTGTCCAGGCGCGCCAGCCAGGCCTTCAGCCGCGCAGCAGGCACCGCCATGATTCCACTGTAAATCTCGGTAATGGCGCGCTGCGCTTCGCTGGCGTCTTTGTGCTCCACGATGGCCTGCACCGCGCCACCGGCGTCGCGCACGATACGGCCATAGCCGGCCGGGTTGCTTTGCTCCAGCGTCAGCAAGGCCAGCTTGTCGCCGCCACTGGCCTGGATCAGGTGAAACAGCGTGTCGGACTGGGTCAAGGGCACATCACCGGACAAGACCACCACCACACCGTCATCCGGCAGTACCGGCGCAGCCTGCTGCACCGCATGCCCTGTGCCGAGCTGAGGCTCCTGCCGCACGAAATTCAAAGAAAAATCGGCGCTAGCCCTCGAAAAGCCTGCGCAGGCTGCTTCAACTTCGATAGCACCATGCCCGGTGATCACCACCACATGGCGGGCCTGCAAATCGGCAGCCGTGTCGACCACATGCTGCAACAGCGGCCGGCCGGCCAAGCGCTGCAAGACCTTGGGAATTTTGCTACGCATGCGCGTGCCTTTGCCCGCCGCCATAATGACCACATCCACCGGTGCAGTAGACGATTCGACGTTTGCAAGAGGGGAACTAGAAGTCAAAGCCATGCCTTTATTGAAACTTGAAAAGTTAGCGCGCCTCTGGCGCAATGCCCGGCGCTGGTTCGCCATTATCGGGCTGCTGAGTGTCGCGGCGACTTTGACTGGCTGTGGAGCAGTCCGTTTGGCCTATAACAATGCGCCGGATTTGTCCTACTGGTGGCTGGACGGCTACCTGGACCTAGACAGCCCGCAAAGCCTCAAGCTACGTAGCGATCTGCAAGCGCTGCAAACTTGGCACCGAAAAGAGGAGCTCCCGCAGATCGCAGACATGCTTAAGAACCTGCAAGCGGCGGCCCCCAGCAACGTGACGGGTGAGCAGGTATGCCAGCTCTCTCGCTATCTGGAAACACGGTTCCAAACCGTGTTGGACCGCACCACACCCACCGCGCTGGCAATTGCACCGACGTTGACCCTTGCGCAACTCGATCACCTTGCCCGTGCGTGGGACAAACGCAACCAAGAATGGCGGGAAGAGTGGATGGACGGCACCCCGCAAGACCGCCTGAACCGCCGGATGAAATCTGCACTCGATCGCACCGAGAGTTTTTACGGCCGCCTGAGCGACACCCAGAAACAAGCTCTGCGCGCTCAACTGGATGCGTCCGCGTTTGACGCTGCCACGCAATACAAAGAAACCATGCGCCGCCAAAAGGACATTTTGCAGACCTTGCGTGCACTGAAGGCCACACCCTCGACTGAACTGCAGCAGCAAGCCGAAGTGCGGGCGCTGCTGCTGCGCAGCACCCAATCCCCCGACCCGGCGTTTCAGCAATACACCGAGCGGATCCGGAGCAACTTTTGTGATTCTGCCGCCGAGCTCCACAACGGCACCAGCCCGGCACAACGCCAAAAACTCCAGCAAACGTTGCAAGCCTACGAGGCGGATGTGCGCGTGCTCATGCAACGCTGATCCGCACGCCGCCGGGCCTCCTAGCCCACGGCATCAAACTGGCCAGACGACGCCGTGGTCGTTCAGGATGGCATCCAGGGGCATGTCATGGGGCTCCGGCTCGAAGTCATCGACAAAACCTGTGCCAAACCCCAAGCCAACGGTAAAGGGACGCGGGCTCAAGCTCGCCAGCATGCGGTCATAAAAGCCACCGCCATAGCCCAAACGGTAGCCACCAGGCCCGTAGCCGACACAAGGCACAAACAGCAGGGTGGGCACAATCAGCTCTGTGTCTTTGGGCTTGGGAATGCCATAAGCGTCCTCTTCCATCGGGCAGCCGGGGTACCACGCATGAAAGGTCATGGTTTTGTGTTCCCGGTTCACCACTGGCAAGCCAATGCGGCGCGGCTGGGGTTGGTCAATCAGCTCGCCGTCCTCTTTCCAGCGGTGCAAAGCGGGCAAGGGGTCGAACTCGCCCTTGATGGGCCAGTAGGCGCCAATGACCGCATCTGGCCGGCCCACCAGCCAAATCCGCATCACGCGCTGCAATAAATCGGCGCGCTGTAGGCGATCCGGCATGGCCAGACGTTGATCCAATAGCGCCTTGCGAAGGGCTTTCTTTTGTGCAGCTTTGCTGTCGTCCGAGTTGTCCATAATCCCCACATGCAGTTTTCAGCCATTCTGACATCACTCGCCCTTTGCGGCGCCCTAATGTCCACCACTACCCCCTCAGCATACGCCCAAGGGCGCGACCTTAGCCGCCTCGACGAGACTATTCTGGACCTGTCACAGGCCTATAAAAACCGCGACCGCAAACGCCTTGCCGCAGCGCTCCCGGGAATGCGCGGGCACATCCTCGAGCCTTGGGCGGCCTACTGGGACATGTCCGCCCGGCTGGACGATGCCAGCAAGTCAGAAATCCAGGATTTCCTGAACCGCTACAACGGCACCTACCAAGAAGACCGCTTGCGCGCGGAGTGGCTGCTGCAGCTAGGCCGTGCCCGTGATTGGGACACCTTCAGCCGCGAATACCCGCTCTACCGCATGAACGACGACCGGTCCGTGCGCTGCTATGCCCTCTGGGCGGACTACAGCACACGGGGAGCCGACGTGACTGCCGCCCTGGAGTCGGTGTGGTGGGGCCTGAAAGAGGCCGACGACGCCTGCGGTAGCTTGGCGACCCAGCTGGTCAAAGACAAAAAAATCAGCTCTCACAGCGTCTGGGTCCGGGCGCGCCTCGGCATGGAAAACGACCGCCTGCGCGTCGCAACCCAAGCCGCCGGCGCGTTGGATACAGACTACGTCAAAACCATCAACACCATCTACAACACCCCGGCCAAATACCTGAATGACAAGGTCACCGCGCTGCGGCCGCAAACCCGAGAATTTGTGTCCTTGGCCATCATCCGCCTGGCCTATCAAGACCCGCAAGAAGCGGCCGAGGAAGTCGACAAGCTCCGCTGGAAGGCGCAGCTCACCCAAGAAGAGCGCAGCTGGATCTGGGGTGTGATCGGCAAACGGGCGGCGCAAAAACTTTCGGACAACGCCGCGAACTACTTTGCCAAAGGCCAACTTAGCCAGATGCACGAGGACCACCTTGCTTGGGCTGCCCGTGCCGCTCTGCGCGCCGGGCGCTGGAATCAGGTGGCAGACGCCATCACCGCCATGCCCGAGTCCTTGCGCAACGACTCGACCTGGGTCTATTGGCGCGCCCGTGCGCTGGCCCGCCGCAGCAATGTGGAATCTGCAAAGATGGAGAGCCAGGCGCTACTGGAGTCGATTGCCGGCACCAAGGGCTTTTACGAAATGCTGGCCCTTGAAGAACTGGGCCAGAAAATCGTGACGCCGCCCAAACCAGCCCCACTCACCGCGGAAGAAAAAGACCAGGCCAAAAAGAACCCCGGCTTGGCGCGTGCGCTGCACGCCATCAACATCGGCTTGCGCAGCGATGGGGTGCGGGAGTGGAACTACACCACCAACCTGCACAACCGCGGCGGGCTGGATGATCGCTCTTTGCTTGCCGCCGCAGACCTGGCCTGCAAGGCCGAAGTCTGGGACCGTTGCATCAACACCAGCGAACGCACCAAAGGCATGGTCGACGTGGACCAGCGCTACCCCATGCCCCACAAGTCGGCGGTGGTGGCTCGTACACAGCTGATCGGGCTCGATCCAGCCTATGTGTATGGGCTGATCCGCCAGGAAAGCCGCTTTATCACCGATGCCAAGTCGGTGGTAGGTGCGGCTGGCCTGATGCAAGTCATGCCTGCGACCGCGAAATGGACTGCGAAAAAAATCGGGCTCAACGACTTCCAAGCCCACCAGATCACCGAGCGGGACACCAACATCGCCATCGGCACCGGCTACCTCAAACTGGTGCTGGACAGCTTTAACGGCTCCATGCCCATGGCAGCCGCCGCCTACAACGCGGGCCCCGGACGGCCGCGTATTTGGCGCGGGCAAGCCGGTGGCCCCACCTGGGAAGCTGCTATCTGGGCGGAAAACGTGCCGTTTACCGAGACTCGCGACTATGTGAAAAAAGTCTTGGCCAACACCACGCTTTATTCCGCGCTGATCACCGGGCAACCGCAGTCGCTGAAAGCACGGCTGGGTGTGGTGGGCCCGCGCGATGCGAGCACTACAGAGGGTGGCCTCGACCTGCCTTAAGCCGGCCGGCGGTAAAACGCGCAGCGGTTGCGGCCGCCGCGCTTGGCCTCGTACATCGCCTGATCAGCATGCAGCAACAAGGTCTGCGGGTCTGTGCCATCCCCCGGGTAAACGGCCACGCCAAGACTTGCAGCCACTTGAACCACAGGCCCATCGGACCCCGGGCCCAAATGGCAGGGCTCTGCAAATGCAGCCATGATTTTGGCTACCAAGGTCGAGAGCTCGCCGCTGTGAGACAGGCCACCCAGCAGCATCACAAACTCGTCGCCCCCGAGGCGGGATACGGTATCTTCCGCCCGCAACACACCCTGTAACCTGCGGGCCACGGCTTGCAGCAGGGCGTCGCCGGCGTCGTGGCCGTACATGTCGTTGACCTCTTTGAAATGGTCGAGATCCAAAAAACCGACCGCAAACAGGCCGTTGTGGCGGTCGTGGTGGGCACACAGCATTTTCAAGCGATCGTGCAACAACACACGATTGGGCAGGCCGGTCAGGGCATCGTGCTCGGCAAAGTGGCTGCGGGCCTGCAAGCGCTTTTTCTCGGTCACATCCTGCAGCACCGCAAGGCTACGCTCGGGCCTGCCGTTTGCATCGAACTCCCACACTGCAGACAGCAAGACATCGCGCACCGCGCCGTCCCGGGTAAGAAACTGGTATTCCACGTTATCGCAGCGGCCGTCGTGCAGTCCCTGCGGAATCACCACATCGCGCGCATAGCGGGCTGACCCGGATGTCATGAAATCCGCAATGTGCCGCCCCAGCACTTCTGCCTCTTGGTAGCCCAGCGTGTCGAGCCACAGCTGGTTGACCTGCACGATGCAGCCGCTTCCATCGATCGAGTGCAACATGGCAGGCGTCGCGCGGTAAATGCTCAGTGCCCGGGCCTCGCGGTCCGCCAAGGCATGGGTCGTGCGGCGCTGCCCTTCGGACATCACTGCCAAAAACAAACCCGGCAACAGGGTAGCCAATACCGAGATGTAGTACACCGCATCGCCCCACCAGATGGACGATGGGGGTGGCAGCAAAACACCCACCCGTATCAAGGCGGCCATGGCCAGCGCGATCAGGCCATTGATCACCAGGCTGTTGAGCAACGTGCTGCGCACCGCTACCCACACCATAGGCGCCAACATCACCACAAAGGGTTTGGGCAAGCTGGTGGCCGACCACAACACCACAGACAGACTGATCAGCGCCATCCCCACATGAACCGGCTGGAACCACTCGCGGACCGCACTGCGCAAACCCCGGGTAGCCAGCAGCAACACCAGCGGCAGCATCGCCACCGAGCCAATGGTGCCGCCCACCAACCAATTCAAGGCCATATTCGACCAATCGCCCCGCAAGACCAACACACTCGCCAGCCCGCCCAGCGGTGCAGACGCCATGGCGGGCAACAGCGCTCCACGCAGCAAGACTTGCGCTTGAACCGTAGGGCTCTCGCCGGCCTGCTCCAGCGCAGGCAAGCGCTCCAGCCACAGGGCGGCGAGCGCCATGCCCAACAAGTAGCCCGGTACATCAGCAAAAGCGACCCAGGCCGTGTGCAAGCCACCGGCCTGACTGACGGCCACATTTGGCGACACCAGCGCAAAGCCACCATGCGCCGCCCACAGGACCAGCGCCACCAGCACAAGAAACGCAGGCCACTGCCGTTTGGGCAAGCGCATCAGGGCGACGGCACCAAAGGCATTGGCAAACCACACCATCACCTGCCCCGGCCGCGGATCGGAGATCGCCAGCGACACACACGCCACCGCGCCCACGAGCAAGGCCCACTGCCACAGCCACCCGGAGGTGCGGTCACGCGGGGCCAACAGGGTGGATGAAACGGCGTTGTCCGCCCGGAGCGCGTCAGTCTGCACGGGGGTGCCTGTTTTTCAAGAGGGGTTTGCGTGCGCGCCAAACCAGCATGAGCAGCACCCCGAGGAACGTCAACCCCAACGCCGCGCGGCGCAACCAAAGGTGGAGCGGGTCTTCGTAGGTGAGGGTGTCCACATCAATCCAGCGGCGCAGCAGCGCCTGACGGGTGGCGGGCGAAATATCCTGGAGGGCGGTGTTAAGGGCACTGCCCAAAGCCGTCAGCTCTTTGCGATAAGCGAAGCTCAGCGCGTACTCAAAGGGCAATGTCTCGCCGACTTGCACCCCGCGCACGCCGCTGTGGCGCTTGGCATCGCTGATGCTGGCGACATCCGCCACCACGCCATCGACTTCGCCGCGCATCAAGAGCTGAAAGCCGCTCATGTCATCGCTCACGGCCACCCAGCGGATTTGCGGGTAGTGGGTGCGCACAAAAGTTTCCACCGCATAGCCTTTGCCCACCGCCACCGCGCGGCCTGCAAGGTCTGCCAAAACGGGGGCCGCCGGCCCCTGTTTGACCACCAAGACGGCAGGTACTTTGACGTAAGGCTCGGTAAACGCCAAGAACTCGGCCCGCTCGGGGGTGGGGCGCAGTGAGGAGATCAAGTCCACCTCCCCGCGGCGGGCCGCATCGAGAATGTTGGCCAGGTTATCCGGGGGCAACATCTGCAGCTCGCCGCCCAGGCGCGGCCGCAGGATCTCGAGCACATCCACCGACAAGCCTTGCACATGCCCCGCAGGGCCAGCACTCACAAACGGGGGGTAGTCTTTCTCCGGTGCAAAGCGGATCGTATGGGCGGCCGCAGCACTCGAGAGCAAGCCTGCACACACAGCCACACACCACCACAGGCCGTTATGCCAATGACGCCGGTCAGGGCGAACTGCTTGGTACGACATGGGTATCTCCCTCCCGGTGTTGGCAAAACTTGGAAGTCTGCGCTTGTGCATTCAGTATAGGGCGGCCCCCTCTGAGTCGCCAACCCCTTTAGGCCCGACTATCATGCGAATTTGACCAAGGATTGCGCATGATCAAGCTCTACATCGGCAACAAAAACTACTCCTCGTGGTCCATGCGCCCTTGGGTACTGTTGAAGCAGGCGGGCATCGATTTTGAAGAGGTCATGGTGCGCTTTGACTCGTTCGAGAGCCAATCCCAATTCAAAACCACGCTCGCCCCGCTCTCCCCCACCGGCAAAGTGCCGCTGCTGGTCGATGGCGACTTGGCGGTGTGGGACACCCTGGCGATTGCTGAATACGTAGCCGAGAGCTTTCCTAACCTGCAGCTCTGGCCTGCTGACAAGTCCGCCCGTGCGCGGGCCCGCAGTGTGTGTGCCGAAATGCACTCCGGCTTCACCGGCCTGCGCAGCAACTGCCCCATGAACATCGAGGCCACCCTGCTCGAAACCGGTGCCCTCATCTGGCGCGACAAGCCCGTAGTCCGCGCCGATGTAGCCCGCCTGAGTGCCATGTGGACCGAGCTGCTGGCCCAATACGGCGGCCCCATGCTGTTTGGCCAGTTCTCGGTGGCGGATGCGTATTTCGCCCCGGTGTGCGCCCGCCTCAAAACCTATGGCCTGCCGGTCAGCCCGGTGGTGGGTGCCTATGTGTCCCGCGTGCTGGCCCTGCCCGGTGTGCAGGACTGGATCACCGGCGCGCTGGCAGAGAAAGACTTTCTCGACTTTGAAGAACCCTACCGCCTGCAACGCTGAACTACGTCTAAAGCCCCTGCCTTTTATGCCCGCCACCTCATCCGACTCCACCCGTAACACCGGCACCTTTCTGGTGGGAGGTGCCGTGCGCGACGCGCTGTTGGGTCTGGAAGTCAAAGACCGCGACTGGGTGGTGGTGGGCAGCAGCCCGCAGCAGATGCTGGACGCGGGCTTTATTGCCGTGGGCAAAGATTTCCCGGTGTTTTTGCACCCCCGCACCCAAGAGGAATACGCCCTGGCCCGCACCGAGCGCAAAACCGCGCCCGGCTACCGCGGGTTTGCGGTGCACGCTGCGCCCGATGTGACGCTGGAGGAAGACCTGGCCCGGCGCGACCTTACTATCAATTCCATAGCAGCTCGCGCAGACAATACGTGCGCCAATGGCACTTTTGATACCAAAGACCTGATAGACCCCTTTGGCGGCCAGGCCGACCTGCAGATGCGTGTGCTGCGCCATGTGACCCCCGCCTTCCGCGAAGACCCGGTGCGCATCTTGCGCGTGGCCCGCTTTGCGGCGCGGTTCACCGAGTTCACCGTGGCGCCCGAAACCACCGCCCTGATGCAAACCATGGTGGAAGACGGCGAGGTGGACCACCTGGTGCCTGAGCGCGTGTGGCAAGAGATCGCCAAAGGCTTGATGGAAGCCCGCCCCTCCCGCATGTTTGAAGTGCTGCGCAGCTGCGGCGCCCTGAAGCGCCTGCTGCCTGAGCTGGACCGGCTCTGGGGCGTGCCCCAAAGCCCGGAGCACCACCCCGAGGTGGACACCGGCGTGCACGTCATGCTGGTGCTGGACCGCGCTGCCCAGCTGGATGCGCCGCTGGCCGTGCGCTTTGCCTGCCTGGGCCACGACCTGGGCAAAGGCACCACGCCCACCGACGTGCTGCCCCGCCACATCGGCCATGAAGAGCGCAGCGCCCGACTGCTCAAAGCGGTGTGTCAGCGCCTGCGGGTGCCCAACGACTGCGCCGAGCTGGCCGACGTGGTGGCACGCGAGCACGGCAACATCCACCGCAGCAGCACGCTCAATGCGGCTGCCCTGCTGCGCCTCTTGGAGCGCTGCGATGCCATCCGCAAACCCGAGCGATTTCGTGCCGCCTTGCTGGCCTGCCAGTGCGATGCCCAAGGCCGCCTTGGGCTGCAAGATGCGCCCTACCCCCAAGCCCAACGGCTGGGGCAAGCACTGGACTTTGCGCTGGCGGTTGCTACAGATTCCATAGCTGCTCGCGCAATAGCGGCGGGCGCTACCGGCCCAAAGATTGGCCAATTCATCCAAACCGCCCGCGCCGAGGCGATTGCCGCAGGGCTAGAGGCTGCCACCGTCACCTGAGAGTTGCACCGCAGCAAAGCTTGCCACCTGCCTTGGTATGCTTGGGGAATGGCCCATTTACTGATTGTTGAAGACGACGAATTGCTGCGCGACGGCCTGTGCGCGCAACTGGTGCACGCCGGCCACAGCGTGAGCAGCGCCAGCGACGGCGCCCAAGCCCAAAGCCTGCTGGAGTCCACCCGTTTTGACGGCGTGGTGCTCGACCTGGGCTTGCCAGTGGTCGACGGCATTACCGTGCTGATCTGGATACGCCAGCGCTTGGCTGCGCTGCCGGTACTGATCCTCACCGCGCGCGATGGCGTGGAAGACCGGGTGCAAGGCCTGAACGCTGGCGCTGACGACTACCTCACCAAACCCTTTGAAATGGCGGAGCTGCTCGCCCGCCTGCAAGCCATGCTCCGCCGCTCGCGGCTGCCCGCCTTTGGCGGTTCGCTCGAAGTGCAAAGCAGCACCAGCAAAAACCTGCGCCTCGACCCGGTGCTGCCTCTGGGCTGGCTCGGCGAAGAAGCCATGGAGCTCACCCACCGCGAATGGTCTTTGCTCTCGCTGCTGGTGAACAACATGGGCCAGGTGGTCGGCCGGGAAGACGTGCTGGCCGTGTGGCAAACCGCGCCGCAAGAAGGCGGCGCTGCCGGCTCTAATGCGCTGGAGGTTTATGTGCACCGCTTGCGCCGCAAGCTCAACGACAGCGGCCTGAGCATCCGCAACGTGCGGGGCTTGGGCTACATGCTGGAATCGGACACTCCGTGAGCCGCCCGGCTCGCTTCTCGCTCAAGCGGCAGCTGCTGATCTGGCTGCTGCTGCCGCAGCTGGTGCTGTGGCTCATGGGCGGCGCTCTGGCATTCCGGGTGGCGCTGGCCTATGCCGAGAAAACAATTGACCAGTCGCTCACCCAATCGGTGCGCTCGCTGGCGCGGCAGGTCAAGCCCATGGGCTCGGGCTTGTTGATCGACTTTCCGCGCGCAGCGCGCGACATCATTGAGCAAGACCCGGACGACCGCGTGGCCTATATGGTGTCGTCCCCGCCCGGCAGTTTTTTGCTGGGCAACACCAAAATCCCCGGCCAAACACCTGACCTGTACTCCCCCGCCAACGAGCCCGTGCTGTACGAGGTGGTGATGGACGGCAAGCCCATGCGCGTGGCCTCCATCGACCTGAGCTTTGGCGATGGCTTTACCGACCAGCGCATGCGGGTGCAGGTGGCCAAGAGCCTGGTGGCGCAGCAGCGCATCGCCCGCGAGCTGGTGCGCGATGTGCTCTTTCCGCTTTTGATTTTGGGCGCCGTGCTCAGCGTGCTGGTGTACGAGGGCATACGCCGTGGCTTGGCCCCGCTGGAGCGGCTGGAGGCGCAACTGGCCAACCGAAATATGGCGTCGCTCTCGCCCATCGAGATGACGCAAGCGCCGGAGGAAGTGCACTCACTGGCCAACACCCTGAACCAGCTGCTCACCACCCTGCGCCGTAGCCTGAGCCAGGAAAAGCGCTTTTTGAACGATGCCGCCCACCAACTGCGCACCCCGCTTGCGGGCCTGATCAGCCAGACCGAACTGGCCATGCAAGAAAAAGACCCCGAGGCCCTGCAACAACGCCTGACCAAAGTGCACACCGGCGCCCAGCGCAGCGCCCACCTGGTGCACCAGCTGCTGTCGTTGGCCCGCACCGAGGCAGAGGTGAGTTTGGTGCCGGTGGATGCAGCGTCTCTGGCGCGCGAGGTGGCCCGCGAATGGACCCGCCGCGCCTTGGCCGCTGGCGTAGACCTCGGCTTTGAGGGCGAAGACAGCGTCATGGTGCCAGCCGACAAGCTGCTGCTACGCGAAGTGCTGAGTAACCTGATCGACAACGCCCTGCGCTACGCCGGCAAAGGCGCCGTGGTCACGCTGCGCACCACGGTGCACAACGGCTACTGCTGGCTGGACGTGGAAGACACCGGCCCCGGCCTCTCGACCGAGCACCTGGAGCGCGTGTTTGAACGCTTCTGGCGCGCCAGCGAACTCCCCGGCGGCTGCGGCTTAGGCCTGTCCATCGTGGCGGAAATCGCGCGGCGGCATAACGGCACGGCAACAGCGCAGACGACATTGCCGCATGGGTTGACGATTCGGTTGGAGTTGCCGTTGCAGGGGTGAGCGTAGAAAGAATTTGACGATCAGCCTCCGTTAAAAAATTGAAAGCTCCGAAAAATCAAAGGATACGAGGCTATCAAGGACAAGGCCGGATCTGGTATTCAAGATAGCAGCCCTATGGCAAGTACCGGCTAAATTTCATTTAGTTCAAAAGTCAAATATGTACAAAAAAACCATAAATGTCAGAGCCACAGCGCTGGCCCTTTCATTTGTTGCAATATCTGCAGTGGCTCAACCCGCCGAGAACCCAGCCCCAAACTACGTACAAGTAAAACCGGGGACCACCTTAAATCTCGCGAATCCTTTTGGCCTCATTGCGCGTAAGACTACTTGTGCCGAACTCGCTAGCAACCTCCAAAGAACGACTTGGTCGCCAACCTCTGATGGTGGCTACATATACGGGATTTTGTACGACATCCAGTGGAACGGGTATGTCAAAGCAATCAATTCCTGCTCCAATCCAAATGACACGATAGAAAACTTAGATGTGGTTTTCGTGCCAAGCAATTTAGGTGAACCTAATGCCACGGCGATGCGAGAACTACTATCTGAGCTAGCGAGTAGGGCAACTGCGAAGGGAAGTGAGTGGACTACGGTGTACAAGGATACCAACAGCCCAAGCGTCCCTCGTGTCACCGTCTACAAGTCAAATGCCTCAGTAAACATGTGGATGGGGCGAGACAGAGTTTTCGTTGAATTTCGAAGTTACGAGCTGAGTCAAACACGCCAAATCGAAATCAAACGAGCTTCGGTCAGGCCACTTGGCGTTGCCGTAGGTGTCAGTACTTGCTTCGAGGCAAATAATGAACTCGAAGGTAGGGCTTCTCTGAGACGACTCGAGCGAAGCATGAACGTGCTGGGGAAACAAACAATATTCTCAACAGACACAATCGAAGTTAAAGCTAAGGATCCAGGTCGCTTTTATCCCGGAGCCAGTTCGATAGTCGCAGAGTGCCGCAATCTTGAGGAAAAGGTTAAAACTCTCTACGTAGGTGTAAAGGACGGGCCCAAAAACACTGCTGCGATAGACGCTTACCGTGTTCTTGCCAGCAAATACAAGAGAGTGGATGGCTCCCCGATCCCTGAGAAAGGGGCTGGCTATGCCCGTTTCGAAACCTCAGGGATATCAATAGAAATCGAGGTGTTGGGAAATGGTCAGGACTTTCTGATTACATACATGGAAACCGCAATGTTCAACAAGTTGAAGAAATCAGCAGACCAAAAGCGGCAATCGCTTTAACCGAACTACGCTGAACAACTGAAAATAGGCCGTAAGACGGACAAATTTGATAGTGTTTTGGTACCTGTACTACAGCAAATACCGCTGCAACATACTAGCCAAGCGAGAAACACTATGCGACATGAGCACTTTGAAGTCGCCTACTACTTTCAGGAAAACAAGGTTATCGCCGTTCAGTTACGCCGAAACGCTTATACAAACATGATCACATTAACCAACGAAGTGATGCGGAACTACTTTGGGGATAACTTAAACAACGTCAGCATCACACACTACAGAGATGGCTTAAATATTCACCAGAGAACAATTGCTCTGCTTCGCATCAGTGCGCCGCATTATCAATAGCTGTACATCGGTGAAGATCAAGCAAAAATTTTTACTCTGAAGCATTAATTCCGGACTAGAAAACGAGATCTCCGACGACATCTCAAAAGTAATACAAAAAAAGCCGGGCTGCCCCATCAGGGCAGCCCGGCTTTTTGTTAGTGGCTTGAAGACTTAAACGTCCAAACGCACACCCGTCGCAGTGCTAAACCAGTTGGTGTTGGCAGGGTTCACGCGCAGGCCGACTTGGTCGCCGGCTTTCCAAGAAGCGCTCGGGGCGGTGCGCACAGTCACTTCACCAGCAGCGGTTTTCACCACCACATAGGTGTCAGCGCCTGTGGGCTCCACCACCGCCACTTCGCCGCGCCAAGCGGCATCGCCAGTGATGAGCTCAATGTGCTCGGGGCGCACGCCCAGGGTGGCGTCGCCAGTGGCTGGGGTTGCCAGCTCCAGGGTGCTGCCGTTGAAAGTAAAGCGGCCTTGCGCACCGGGCACTTCTACATGGCCCTTGATCAGGTTCATGGTGGGCGAGCCGATGAAGGTGGCCACGTAGGTGTTGGACGGGCGGTTGTAGATGTCGTCGGGTGTACCGATTTGTTGCAGGATGCCGTCCTTCATGACCGCGATGCGGCTGCCCAGGGTCATGGCTTCGATCTGGTCGTGTGTCACGTACACGCTGGTGATGCCAGACACCTGGTGCAAGCGCTTGATTTCGGCGCGCATTTCCACGCGGAGCTTGGCGTCCAAGTTGGAGAGCGGCTCGTCAAACAAGAAGAGCTGGGGGTCACGTGCCAATGCGCGGCCCATGGCCACACGCTGGCGCTGGCCACCAGACAGCTGCGCTGGGCGGCGGTCCAGCAAGTGTTCTATTTGCAGCATGGCAGCCACTTCGGCAATGCGCTTTTTGCGCTGCTCTACGGGCACCTTGCGCATTTCCAGCGCGAAGCCGATGTTGTCGGCCACGCTCATGGTGGGGTACAGCGCGTAGCTCTGGAACACCATGGCGATGTCGCGCTGCGCAGGGGCTACGCCCACCACGTTTTTACCGGCAATGCGCAGTTCACCTTCAGATGGCTCTTCCAGGCCCGCAATGATGTTAAGCAAGGTGGACTTGCCGCAGCCAGAGGGGCCTACCAGGATCAGGAACTCGCCGGGGGCGACGTCGATTTCGATCTTTTTCAGGACTTCAACGGCTTTGTCGCCCTTGCCGAAAACTTTGCGGATGCCTGCGATTTGGAGAGAAGCTGCCATTTTTTATCCTTTCACCGCGCCAGCGGTGAGACCTTTCACGAAGTATTGACCTGCCAGTACGTAGACCAACATGGTGGGGAGACCTGCAATCACGGCCGCAGCCATGTCGACGTTGTAGCTTTTGACACTGCTGGAGGTGTTGGCCATGTTGTTCAGGCCGACGGTGATGGGCTTGCTGTCTGCGCCGCTGAAGGCCACGCCGAACAGGAAGTCGTTCCAGATGTTGGTGAATTGCCAGATGAGCGTCACCATCAGGATCGGGGTAGACATGGGCACCACGATGCGGAAGAAGATGCGCCAGAAACCAGCGCCGTCAATGCGCGCAGCGTTCACCAGTTCTTTGGGGATAGCGGTGTAGTAGTTGCGGAAGAACAGCGTAGTACCAGCCAAACCGGCAATGCAGTGCACCAAGATCAAGCCACCCAGCGAGCTGGACAGGCCCAGAAAACCGAGCACTTGGCTCATGGGCAACAGCACCACCTGGAAGGGCATGAACACACCAAACAACATGAAGCCGAACAGCACTTCACTGCCTTTGAACTTCCACATGCTCAGCACGTAGCCGTTGATAGCGCCCCACGCGGTAGAGATCAACACCGCAGGCACGGCCATGATGATGGAGTTGGTGAAGAAGGGTTGCAAACCGCGGCAGTCCACACCGGTACAGGCGGTGGACCAAGCGGCAGACCAGGCGTCAAAGTTGAGCGAGGTGGGCAGGCTCAGCAAGTTGCCGGAGCGGATTTGCTCGGCGTCCTTGAACGAGGTGGCCAACATCACGTACAGCGGCGCCAAAAAGAAGAAGGCGGCCAGCAGCAGCGTGGCGTAGATCAGGATGCGGGGTAGGTTTTTGGTCAGCATAAGGTGCGATCGTGGAGGACGGTCGTAAGTAACGGTCGTGGATTAACGGTCGTGGGGTTTGGTGCGCAATTCGCTGTACAGGTAGGGCACCACAAGGGCGGCCACAAACACCAGCATCATGGTGGCGCTGGCTGCACCCAGGCCGATCTGGCCGCGGGTAAAGCTCATCACGTACATGAAGGTGGCAGGCACGTCAGACGCGTAGCCGGGTCCGCCGGAGGTGAGCGCCATGACCAAGTCAAAGCTCTTGATAGACAAGTGCGACAACACCAACACGGTAGAAAACACCACCGGGCGCAGGATCGGCAGAATGATGCGCCAGTAGATGCGGGGCAAGGATGCGCCGTCGATCTGGGCCGCTTTGATGATGCTGTCATCAATGCCGCGCAGGCCAGCCAACGACAAAGCCATGGCAAAACCGGCGGACTGCCAGATACCGGCAATCACCACGCAGTAGATAGCGGTGTCAGACTGCACCAGCCAGTCGAAGCTGAAGCTGGTCCACCCAAAGTCGTGCATCAGTTTTTCGAGGCCGAGGCTGGGGTTCAAAATCCATTTCCACGCGGTGCCGGTCACGATGAACGACAAGGCCATGGGGTACAGGTAAATGGTGCGCAGCACGCCTTCAGCGCGGATTTTCTGGTCCAGGAAAATCGCCAGGCCCATGCCGAGGGCCATGGAGCCGCCCACGTACAACACGCTGAAGATGCCCAGGTTTTTCAAGGCCACATACCAGCGGTCCATTTCCCAGAGGCGCACGTACTGCTCCAAGCCTACGAACTCGTCGTAGTTGGGCAGCATGCGCGAGCCGGTGACCGACAGGATGCCGTTCCAGATCATGAATCCGTAAATGAAGGCGAATCCGAGCACAAAGCCCGGGGCAATCACCAGCTTGGGGAGGATGTTTTCGATGGTTTTCATAAGTCTTACTTTTGCTTTGGCGCGCTGACTGCGACCAATTTGGCGACGGCTTCGCTCACGCTCAGCTTGTCGTTATTCCAGAACTCGCTCACCGCAGCGCGCATGGACGCTTGCTGCGAGGACGGCAATGCCATGCCATGCGCCACGGACGGAACCAGTGAGCCCGAAGCGGACGTGGCTACAAAGTCTTTGCTGGAGGTCTTGGCGCAGTCGTCAAACTTCTCCATGTTCATGCCCATGCGCACCGGGATAGAGCCCTTGCGCAGATTGAACTTTTCCTGGAACTCTTTGCCCATCAACAAATAGGCTAGGTAGCCCTGTGCCTTTTGGGCCTCCCAGCCTTTGAGCTGGAACATGGCAAAAGAGTCGACGTTGAAGGTGTAGGCATTGGCCGTGCCGGGCGCTGCCGAGCAAGTGAACTCTTTGCCCGGTGTCTGGCCTGCGGCCAGGAACTCGCCTTTGGCCCAGTCGCCCATGAATTGGAAACCGGCTTTGCCATTGATCACCAGCTCGGTGGTGACGTTCCAGTCGCGGCCGCCGGAGGCGGTATCGGTGTAAGCCTTGAGGCGGCGGAAGGTTTCCAGCGCCTTTTTCATGTCATCGCTGTTGATGGCAGCCCGGTCGAGTTTGACCAGTGCCTTGTCGTAAAGGCTTGCACCGCCCACGCCCAGCACCACGGACTCGAACACCGTGAAGTCTTGCCAGTCTTGGCCACCGTGGGCCAGAGGGATCAGGCCTGCGGCCTTGATTTTGTCAGCGGCAGCAAAAAACTCATCATAGGTTTTGGGCAACGCGGCAACGCCTGCTTTTTTCAGCACGGCGGAGTTGGCCCACAACCAATTCACCCGGTGCACATTGACCGGGACGGCCACATAGCGGCCTTTGTATTTCATTTGGTCAGCAACGACCTTGGGGAGCGTTTCGTCCCACTTCTCGAAAGACGCCATCGCGTCCAGGTTGCTCAAGACACCGAGCTCTGCCCACTCCTGAATGGCAGGCCCCTTGATATTGGCGGCTGCGGGCGCATTGCCAGCCAGCACACGCTGCTTGAGTACGGCCATGGCATTCTGGCCACCGCCACCGGTCACGGTGAAGTCGCGCCAGGTGTGGCCACGTTTTCCCATCATGTCTTTGAGCTCGACCACCGACTTGGCTTCACCGCCTGAGGTCCAGTAGTGCAGCACCTCGACTTCGCCCGCAAACACGCCTGCACCTGCGCACAGAGCACATGCAGCGGCAAACCGGCGCGCGAAAGCAGAAAGAGCCATGGGAATAGACCTGAAGAACACGAGATTTGAAATAGCCCCACCCCTGCGGGAGGGATAGGGCTATATGAGGTGAACGGCGCCTGCTGGCGCCGGCCAGGGCTTACTTGGTAGCAGCGGCCTTGGCGATGTTCTTCACGCCGTCAGCAACGGAGATCTTGTCGTCGTTCCAGAACTGGGACACGGCGTCCTTGATCGCGCCTTCAGCAGCTGGCTTGATAGCCATGCCGTGGGCCACGGAAGGAACCAAGCCACCGGATTTGGCGGTGTCCACGAAATCCTTGGCGGATGTCTTGGCGCAATCGTCAAACTTGTCCATCTTCATGTTCAAACGGACAGGGATAGAACCCTTGTTCAGGTTGAACACTTCTTGGAACTCGGTGCCCATGATGGAAGCAGCCAGATCAGCCTGTGCCTTTTGAGCGCCAGCGTCTTTGAGCTTGTACATGGCGAACGAGTCCACGTTGAAGGTGTATGCGTTAGCGGTGCCTGGAGCAGCAGCGCAGACGTAGTCCTTGCCGGGAACCTTGCCAGCAGCGGAGAACTCGCCCTTGGCCCAGTCACCCATGAACTGGAATGCGGCCTTCTCTTGGATCACCATGGCAGTAGCCAGGTTCCAGTCGCGGCCAGGAGCGGCTGCGTCGGTGTAACCCTTGACCTTGCGGAATGTTTCCAGGACCTTGGTCATGGTGGCGCTGGTCAAAGCTTTTTCGTCGAGCTTGATCAAAGCGTCGTTGTAGAACTTGACACCGCCCACGCCCAGAGCCACAGACTCAAAGGTGGTGAAGTCTTGCCAGTTCTGGCCACCGTGTGCCACGGGGATCAGGCCAGCCTTCTTGACTTTTTCAGCAGCAGCAAAGAATTCGTCCCATGTCTTGGGAGTGGAGGTCACGCCGGCTTTTTTCAGCACAGCGGAGTTAGCCCACATCCAGTTCACGCGGTGCACGTTCACGGGAGCAGCAACGTAGTTGCCTTTGTACTTCATGACGTCAGCCACCACCTTGGGCAACAGGTCGTCCCACTTTTCGGCCTTGGCAGTTGCGTCGAGGTTAGCCAACACGCCTTCAGATGCCCACTCCTGGATGGCTGGACCCTTGATCTGGGCAGCTGCAGGTGGGTTACCGCTCACGACACGGCTCTTGAGCACGGTCGCTGCGTTGTCACCGCCACCGCCGGCCACTGCGAAGTCTTTCCATGTGTGGCCCTTGCCTTGCATGATCTTCTTCAGTTCAGCCACAGACTTGGCTTCGCCGCCGGATGTCCAGTAGTGCAGGACTTCCACTTCGCCAGCCACAGCGGCCGAACCAGCAACCACGAGTGCCACTGCGGTGGCGAGTTTAGAAAGCTTCAACATCTTGTCTCCAAATAAAGTTTGTCTGTCCGGCCCTTTGTGCTCTGGGCCGAAAGCAACGTTGAATTCAATTGGACACCATGTCCACTTGAATTAATTAATTTTTAATTAATTTTTAACGCCAAACTACTAGGAGTTTCCCTAACCCGCTCGAAATCGGCGGGTTAAAGCGGTTTTTAGCCCAGCACAAGGGCCAGCGCGGCATAGTCGCCCACTTTTTCACCCAGGCCCGCCGGCACGATTTCGACGCCATCGGTGAGCGCCGGCAACTTGCCCTTGAGGGCCGCTTGCAGCTTGGGTAACAAGAACTCGCGGTTGTGCCAAAAGACGCTGCCGCCGATGCTGATGCGCTGCAGATCGAGTGTGGCCACCATGTTGTAAAGGGTGCGGCCCATCACATCGCACAAGTCATCCACAATGGCCAGAGCGCCCACCTCACCTGCGCGAGCCGCTACAAAAAGCGTAGCAGCATCGGTGTAGCCCTGCGCACCGAAACGACGCGGAATCGCATTACCGGCAACCAGCCCCTCCACATCGCCCACGTTGCCGCAGCCGCACAACGCGTCTTGGTTGGTGCTGACAAAGGTGTGGCCTGCGTGGCCTGCGTTGCCATTTTTGCCGCGCAGGATATGGCCATCCACACACAAGCCCATGCCGATGCCAGTGCTCCAGGTCACGTAGGCGCAGTTGGCCACGCCCTGCAGGGCACCCCAGCGACGCTCGGCCTCAAGTGCACCTACGCCATCGTTTTCGACCCGGACATTGGGGAAAGCGGCTTTGAGCGGCGCCTCGAGCAGCGCAGTAACCCAGTCATTGGGAAGGCCGCGGGCCTTGCCGGCCAAGCCGCCACAGATGTTGGGGCCTGCCAGCTCGACCATGCCGCCATTGATCACAAACGGGCCGCAAGTCGCCACGCCCACGGCGGCAATGTCTGCCACCGCCACACCCGCCAGGGCGCAGCTTTCACCCACCATGCGAATGATCTGGCGTGCCAGTGCGTCGTTAGAGCCTTCTTTGGCGGTGGGCTCAGAGACTTTGCCACGCACACCTGCGGCGTCGGCAATATTGACTGCCACTTTGGTGCCGCCGATGTCTACACAGGCAACCGGCGTGCTGCCGGGGGCAATGTTCAATTCAATGTCGTGGGTCAAAGCCATGCTGCACTCGCTCTCAAATCTTGAAAAAACAGGGGGGTCGGAAGCTCAATCGCGGCCGTAGTCGTCCTGCAGGCGGACGATATCGTCTTCGCCCAGGTAACTGCCGAACTGTACTTCCACAATCTCTACCGGGCCGTTGGTCAGGTTCGCCAAGCGGTGCACCTGCCCGATCGCGATGTCGCAATACTCCCCAGGCTGCAGGTCAAACTGGCGGTCATCCAGCGTCACCCGTGCGGTGCCGGTGGTCACCACCCAGTGCTCCGCGCGCTGGTGGTGCTTTTGCAAACTGAGCTGCTGGCCGGGGTGTACCCCGATGCGCTTGATCTTGTTGCCCGGCACCTCCGAGATGGTTTCATACCAGCCCCAGGGGCGCTCGGTGCGCTCAATCGTCTCAGTTCGCAAGGTAGTCTGCATGATTAAACAATCCTTAAAACGGCGCGCAGATACTACCCCGCATCCCCCCTATAGGGTTACTGGCGTGTTACTGCGCGTTTTCAGGATGCGGGAAATACATGGGCAGTACCGCGTGCGGACACCGCTACACGGGCGCCGACCAACGGGGCATCGAGGCCCGCGCTGTGCACATGCACCAGGGTGCCGCCGGCATCTTCGTCCAGCTGCACCGACAGCTCACACACCGCGCCACAAAAATCCGACTCGACTACGGTGCCCGCACACACGGTGCCGGGTCTGGCAGATGGCGGTGTGCTCGCCAAAGGGGTGACGTGGAGCTGCTCGGGGCGCAACAATATTTGCCCGTCTCCGTGGCGCAAGGTGTCGCCGGTGGGAAGGCGGCCCAGCGCACACTCGGCCCACCCTTGTGACAAGCGCGCATTCAGCACCACCGCCTCGCCCAAAAAGCTGGCGGTGACCGGGTCTTTCGGCCGGAGATACACCTCCAGCGGGGCACCCACTTGTGCGAGCTGGCCAGCCCGCATCACGGCTACTTGGTCGGCAAATGACAGCGCCTCGGCCTGGTCGTGGGTCACCAGAATGGTGGTGATGCCTGCCGCTTGCAGCAGTTGCGCCACGGCCTTTCGGGTGGATGCGCGCAAGCCAGTGTCCAATGCTGAAAAGGGCTCGTCCAGCAGCATCAGCTTAGGCCGCTGCGCCAGCGCCCTGGCGAGTGCAACGCGTTGCTGCTGACCGCCCGACAGCTCATGCGGGCGGCGCTGCAGCATCGCGCGGTCCAGCGACACCATGTCCATCAGCTCGTCAATGCGCGCCCGGCGATCCGGCGCTGATTTGTCGAGCCCGAAGCCCACGTTGTCCGCCACGCTCAGGTGCGGAAACAGCGCCCCGTCTTGTGGCACATAGCCAATACCGCGGCGGTGCGCAGGCACGATGGCCGGGCCATCGGCCAGCACCTCGCCTTGCAACACGACCCGGCCAGCGTCTGGCGCCTCGAAGCCGGCAATGATGCGCAACAAACTGGTTTTCCCGGAGCCGGAGGGCCCCACGATGGCGGTGCGGCTGCCCCGGGGCACGCTCAGTTGTATGCCTTCGAGCGCGGCGACCGCGCCATACGATTTGTGCACGCCGTGCAGTTCAAGAGTAGTCATCGTCCAGCAACACGTCGGGATTGGATATACAGCAACCAGGTAAGGGGCAGCGACAAGAGCACCATCAGGAGGGCATAAGGTGCCGCGCCCGCGTAGTCGATCTCGGAGCTATGGGCCCAAAAGGCGGTTGCCAATGTTTGTGTGCCGTTGGGCGCGAGCAGCAGTGTCGCGGTCAGTTCGGTCGTGATGGCCAAAAACACCATGGCATAGCCTGAAGCCGCACCAGGAGCTGCCAGTCGCATGGTGATTTGCCACATGGCCTGCAACGGTGAGCGGCCCAGGCTGCGGGCCGCCTGCTCCAGCTCCTTGGGCGCCTGGGCAATGCCGGCACGCAGGCTGACCAACGCACGGGGCAGAAACATCAGAGCATAGGCCAGCATGACCGTGAACACCGTTTGGTACAAAGGCCGCGCCACCCGCACCGTGATGGTGACCAGCGACAGCGCCACCACAATGCCCGGCAGTGCACCGGCCAGGTAGTTGGCCCCCTCGACCCAGCGTTGCAATTTGCCGGGCGCGCGGATCGACAGCCACGCCATGGGAACCGCAGCCACGGTGGTCAGGGCCGCGCCCAGTCCTGCCAGCAGCAGGGTTTGCCACACCGCGGGGATTAGTTCAGGGAGATTCCACACCACAGCGCCACCAGCCCACAGCCAACGGCTCAAAGTCACCATGGGCACACCCAAGGACAGCAGCGCCGTCACCACTGGCAAGAGCAGGCATAGCAGCGACCAGCGCCCGAGCGCTTGCACCGGCACCTGGCGGGCGGAGCCCGAGCCGACCCGCGCATAGCGCTCGCGGCCACGGGTGCCGGCCTCCAGGCCCAAGAGCCCGAAGCAGCAAATCACCAGCACGCCGGCCAGCATATTGGCGGCGGGGCCGTTGTAGGTGCTTTGGAACTGGTCCACGATGGCGGTGGTGAAGGTGTCAAACCGGATGGTGACAAACAAGCCATATTCGGCCAGCAAGTGCAGACCGACCAGCAAAGCCCCGCCCCAGATCGCCAAGCGCATTTGCGGCAGCACCACACGCACAAATACCGCCCACGGGCTCAGGCCCAAGGACGCGGCAGCATCCTCCATGGCTGGGTCCAGGCGGCGCAAGGCGGCCGCAATCGGCAAATACACAAACGGGAAATACGCCGCCACTGAAATCAAAACCGCTGCCCACAGGCCATGCATGCCGGGGGCTACGCTGATCCATGCATAGCTGTGCACAAAGGCCGGCACAGCCAGGGGGGCGGCAGCAATCCACGACCACCAGCGCGCTCCGGGCAGGTCGGATCGCTCGGTCAACCAGGCCAGGGCCAGCGATAGCACGATACACACAGGCACCGTCAACACCACCAGCGCCGTGGTGTTGAGCAACAGCTCACCGACACGGGGCCGGAAGACCAGCGCTGCCACCACGTCCCATCCACTTTGAACGCCAACCCAAACGACAAAAGCCAAAGGCAGCAACGCCAATGCCGACACCAGCAAAGCCGCGCCTGCTACCCACGACAAACGCCCCCGGCGCACCATGCGAGCCGGGGGCGCATTCACATGCACCGCAAGAGTGGTCACAACAAGGCTTACAGCAAACCAGCCTGCGTCATCAGGTCGGACACTTTCCGGCTATTGAGCTTGGCCGGCTCCACTTTGGGCGCCTGCAAGTCAGCCAGCGGCACGAGACTGCGATGCGAAGCGGCACCTTGGCCCACCGCGTATTCATACGAAGAGCCGGTACGCAAAATTTCTTGGCCGCCTTTGCCGGTGATCCACTTTACAAAAGCCTGAGCCTCGGCTTTGTGCTTGCTGGAGGCCAGCACGCCGCCACCGGAAATGCTGACAAAAGCGCCCGGATCTTCGTTGCGGAAGTAGTGCAGGCCCACCTTTTCGCTGTTCTCGCCGGTCTTGGCCATGTCGCCGTAGTAGTAATAGTGGTAGATCACTGCGCCATCCACTTGGCCTGCATTAACCGCCTTCATGGCGATGCTGTTGCCTTTGAAAGGAACCACGTTCTCTTTCATGCTCTTCAGCCAGGCCAAGGTGGCAGCCTCTCCCTTGAGCTCCAACATGGCACTCACAATGGCCTGAAAGTCCGCACCGGCCTGAGCGGCAGCCCAGCGGCCTTTCCACTCGGGCTTGGCAAGATCCATGATGGATTTGGGCAACTGGTCTTTGCTAAATTTGGTTTTGCGGTACACAAACACGGTGCTGCGCGCGGCAATACCGACCCAGCGGCCATGGGCCGTACGGAAGTTGGGTGCCACCTGGTTGATGGTTGCGGGGTCGAGCGGCGCAAACAAACCTGCGCCATCCACCAGCGTCATGGCGGGGGAGTTTTCGGTCAAAAACACGTCAGCAGGTGATGAGCCCCCTTCTTGCACCAACTGGTTGCCCAGCTCGGTGTCACCGCCTTGGCGCAAGGTCACCTTGATACCGGTTTCCTTGGTAAAGGCCTCGACCCATGCCTGTGTCAGGCTGGCGTGCTGGGCGTTGTACACCACGATGCCCTCGGCAGAAGGCGTAACGGATTGCGCTTGCACCCATGCAGCGCTGCCCATGGCTGCGCCCAAGACGGCGAGCCGGAAAAAGGAGGTCAAAAATGTGCGTTTCATGAAGCGGGCTCTTGAATCTGTGGCGACCGCAATAAACGGACGCCGTCACGAATAAAAATAATTCGCATTTAGATTGTAGCCTCAGCTATCCGGGTTTGTACTGACGCAGGTCAAACCCATGCACTGCTGTCTCCTTGGCCCGGCGTGTCAGATCAAAGCCGGTGGGTACGGTCGCCGCGGGCAAAGCCCAGCAAGGGCGTGTCAACCCCCCGCCCGATGGCAATCACCTTGAAAAGCTCGCCCATTTCGTGCTCCATGAGCAACTTGCTGGCAGCCACACGGGCCGCCAAATCCTGAGACTGCATGGCCTCGGCCATGCCGCAGTTGATCAAGAAGTGCGCTTGGTTGGTGTAGCCCAGCACATCCAAGCCGGCGTCTTGCGCGGCCACTGCGGTACCGGTGAAGTTGACATGCGCGGTAATGTCTTTCAGGCCCACCCGGTCCAGCGGGTTGGCGTCGGCCTGGTGGGCCTGGTGGCACATCACGGTGCCGCCGGACCGCTGTACATGGTAGTACTCACTCTCCGGAAAACCATAGTCCAGCAACAAAGCAGCGCCCCGCTGCAAGCGGTCTGCCAGGGTGCGCACAAACGCATCGCCTTGGGCGTGGATCTCGGTCAGGTAGTCGTGCTCGCCATCCACCTCCAGCGGAGGGCGCAAATCGGTCAAGCGGTCTGCCCAGACGAGGTCGCCACCAGAGAGCGCCACACCGCGCTCGTGCCACACACCGGCCACCCGCGCCAGAAGCTGAACCGGCATCGCATCCAGCACCTCGTTCCCCACCACTACTCCTCGCATGGCGGCCGGCAGTTCGCTCACCCATTGCACCTTGTCGGCGTGCCGGGCTAAGCGCTCACGCTGGCGGGCTTTGAGGGAGTCTGAGAGATCCACAATCGTGTACGCGCGCACCCGGTCGCCCAGTGCATCAAGCAACTGCCCTGCCAGCGCACCGGTGCCAGCGCCAAACTCCCACACCTCGTCCGTCTGGGTGGCCTCCAGCACTTGGGCGACTTGGCGGGCCAGTGCCTGACCGAACAGTGGGCTGATTTCAGGGGCTGTGACAAAGTCACTGCCCGCGCCCTGCACGCCCTCTGCGGTGCTCACGCCTTGGGGCATTTGGCCGAACTTGGTCGAGCCGTTGGTGTAGTAGCCCAGCCCCGGCGCATACAAAGCCATGGCCATGAATGTGTCAAATCCCAGCCATCCACCGGCTTTCTCGATGGCATCCGCGATAATTCGGGTCAAGTTGGCCGGAATGTTTTCCGTCGTGGACATAGATGTTTGTTTTATGTTGCGTAAAGCCACGGATTATCTTTCCCCCTCGCCCCACTCCCATTTCAGGAATCATTTGTGTTGAAGCGCGTACTCGTTACCGGCGGAGCCCACCGTTTGGGCGCCTTGATTTGCACCCGCTTTGCGGCTGCGGGTTGGGAGGTCTGGTGCCATTACCAACGCAGTGCGGATGCCGCACTCGCGCTGTGCGCACAGCTGCGGGCCCAGGGGCATGAGGCACATGCGATCCACGCCAACCTGGCCGATGAAACCAGCCGCCGCGATTTGATCGCCGAGATTGCCGTCAAATCAGGCCCCCTGCACTGTCTGGTCAACAACGCCAGCAGTTTCGAGCCCGATGCTGGCGACGCCATCGACACCGAGGGCGCACGCCAGCAACTCGAAGTGAACCTGATGGCGCCTCTGTCGCTCTCGCGCTGGATGGCCAACAGCCTGGACCCTGACGCATTGGCGGGCGGGCACAGTGTGATTCATGTGTTGGACCAAAAAGTGTTCAACCTGAACCCGGATTATTTTTCGTACACCGTCAGCAAACTCGCACTCGAACGGGCGGTCGCTCTGCAGGCGCAGGCGCTCGCACCTGCGGTACGGGTGTGCGGTGTGGCCCCGGGCCTGATGTTTCTGAGCGGCCCGCAAACGCAAGAAAACTTCGATAAAGCCGCCCGGGTGAATTTGCTGCGCGAACCGATTGACCCCGGCCAAGTGGCCGCCACCTGCCTGTTTCTGGCGGAAAACCCTTGCATCACCGGCACCACCTTGTGCGTGGACAACGGCCAGCACCTTGTGCCGCTGGCCCGCGACGTGATGTTTGCGGTGGATGACCAACCCGAGAAAACACGCCCATGAGCCACGATCCGTTCGTCACCCTGGCGCTGGAGTGCCGCCGCCTTTTTTTAAAGGACCATGTGGTCCAAGTGCGCATCGGCGCGCACGACTTTGAAAAAGGGGTCACCCAGCGGCTGATTTTCAATGTGGAGCTGTTCGTGCCTTTTGAGGGCAGCACGCCCACATCCGACAGCCTCTCCGAGGTGGTGGACTACGACTTTGTGCGCCAGCTGATTGCCAGCCGTGTGGCGCGCGGCCATGTCGAACTGCAGGAAACCTTGTGCGACGAACTCGTGCAGCAGATGCTGGCGCACCCACAAGTGCGCGCCGTGCGCCTATCGACCCAAAAACCTGACGTGTACCCTGACTGTGCGGGGGTAGGCGTTGAAGTATTCCGAATGAAAGGCGCCAATGCGTGACGAGAGCATGAAGGCCGGCACCGGTCACCAAACCCTGACACTCACGGGCCTGCGCTTTGACGCCAACCTGGGTATTCTGGAATCAGAAAAGCTCGCGCCCCAACCTATTCAGGTAGACGCCGAGCTGAGTCTGGGCACCCAGCCGCTACTGCCGCATGACGATGACATCAACCATGTGCTGGACTACCGCAAGGTGCGCCAGATCATCATCACGGAGTGCACAGCCGAACATGTGAACCTGCTGGAAACACTGATCGGCAAACTGGCCCACCGGCTGATGCAACTGCCCGGTGTGCTGGGCGTGCGGGTGAAGATCGCGAAACTGGAAATTTTTGAAGACTGTGAAGTTGCCATCCGCATGGAAACCGGGCAGTGGTAAGCCACCCCGCCGCGCGAACACTGCAACAAGGAAAGAGAACACTATGAACGCCACATGGGTTGAAGAAGACACCATCGCCGACGCGGAGGCTGCAGAAGCCACCGCCAACCGCAACAAAGAACTCAAGATCGAGCGCGAAACTCACAAGCTCGAGAAGCGCCTGTGCCGCCAAGTGGGCCAAGCCATCATCGACTTCAACATGATTGAAGAAGGCGACCGCGTCATGGTCTGCATGTCCGGCGGAAAAGACAGCTACGGCATGCTCGATATCCTGCTCAAGATGCAGCAGCGCGCACCGATCAACTTCGAGATCGTGGCGGTCAACCTCGACCAGAAGCAACCCGGCTTCCCTGAGCACATCCTGCCCGAGTACCTGGCCAAGCTTGGCGTGGAGTTCCACATCGAGACGCAGGACACCTACTCCATCGTCAAGCGCAACATCCCCGAAGGCAAGACCATGTGCAGCCTGTGCAGCCGTCTGCGCCGGGGCATTTTGTACAACGTAGCACGCAAGCTCAAGTGCAACAAACTTGCGCTGGGCCATCACCGCGACGACATGTTGCAAACCTTTTTCCTGAACATGTTCTTCGGTGGCAAGCTCAAAGGCATGCCCCCCAAGCTGACCAGCGACAACGGCGAATTCGTAGTGATCCGCCCGCTGGCCTATGTGGCCGAGAAAGACCTGATCCGCTGGGCAGCGCACCGCGAGTTCCCGATCATCCCTTGCTCGCTGTGCGGCAGCCAGACCAACCTGCAACGGGTGCAGATCGGCAACATGCTGCGCGACTGGGAAAAGCAATACCCCGGCCGTGCCGAGACCATGTTCACCGCGCTGCAAAACGTGGTTCCGTCGCACCTGATGGACCACACCAAGCACGATTTCAAAAATATCCGCCCCACCGGCATTGCGGACGAGAATGGCGACAAGGCCTTTGACGCCGAAGACTTGCCTGCCCCCACCCTGCCCGGCTTGGCGGGCTTGCCCGGAATGCAAGTGGTCAGCCTGTAAGCCACGGCCACAAGCCCCATTGGGAGACTGCTGATGCTTTCGAACCTCCGAACCTGGTGCCTACCGGCCCTCGTGGTCTTGGCAACTGCGCTCACAGGCTGCTCTTTGCCACGCATGATCGACAGCGATGTGCAGAGCTTTGCCGGCGCCGGTGCACCCGTCAGCCCGGCGGACTTCCGGTTTGAGCGCCTGCCCTCCCAACAAAACAGCAGCGCCCAAGACACCGTAGAAAACCTGACCCAGGAAGCCCTGGAACGCGTGGGCGTGATGCGCAATGACGCCTCGGGGCGCTACTTGGTAATGGTCGGGCTGGGGGCGGACAACATCCGCAACCCGCACTACCGGCCGCCACGCTCGCGGTTCATCCGGGGCGCAGATGGACGGCTCTACGAAGACCGCCCCCTTACACCCGACATCGAGGTCCCTTGGTATCGCCATCGGGTGCACTTGACCCTGCGCGACAGCACGACCAGCCAGGTGGCCTATGAAACCACGGCCGTTTTTGACGGCCCGTGGCGCGATACCCTGAACCTGCTGCCCCCCATGCTGGAAGCCGCGCTCAAAGACTACCCCATGCCGGTGCAGCGCAAAGTCGTGGTGGAGTTACCGGCCGCGAACAAAGAGAACCCTTAATGCCGGTCACCCGCATCATTGCCGTGCGCCACGGCGAAACCGCCTGGAATGTGGACACCCGCATCCAAGGCCAGCTCGACATAGGCCTGAACGACCGTGGCCTGTGGCAAGCCGAGCAGGTGGGCAAGGCATTGGCAGAGGAATCCATCGACCGGATCTACAGCAGCGACCTGCAGCGCGCCCACACCACGGCCCAAGCCATTGCCCGACACGCAGCCAACCCGACAGCGCACGAGGTGCAACTGCACGCCGGCTTGCGCGAGCGGAGCTTTGGCACCTTCGAGGGCGAGACTTGGGCGGACATTGCTGAGAAATGGCCCGATGAGTCCCGCCGCTGGAAGCAGCGCGACCCCCACTTTGCCCCGCCCGGCGGCGAAACCCCCACCCAGCTGCTGGCGCGCGTGCAGGCCACGGTGGACGACATCGCGGCGCGCCACCCGGGCGAGCACATCGTGCTGGTCGCCCACGGCGGCGTGATGGACATGCTCTACCGCCTGGCCACCCGGCAAGAACTGCATGCCCCGCGCACCTGGCACCTCGGCAACGCGGCCATTAACCGGCTGCTGTGGACACCCGACGGACTGAACCTGATCGGCTGGGGCGATGCACGCCACTTGGAAGACGACGTGCTGGACGAAACCACCGCCTGACGCTCCATTAAAAACCGCCATGCTCCACTACGCCCTGCACGCAGGCTCCGTCCCGTGGCAAGACCAGTTGCTATACGCCGGCATCATCATCGCGGTCATCGCCGCGGTGTTTTTCGGCCTGTGGTGGCGCAAGCGGGCAAGTCGCCCGCGCCAAGGCGACTTTGCGGCGCTGGTCCAGCAAGGCAATGTGGCCGAAGCCATAGCCGCGCAAGCCCAGAGCCCCTTAGCCGATGCAGCCGATGCCTGGCAGGAAACGCGCCACACCATGGACAACGTCAAGTCCGGCGTGGAACGCTTTCTCGCGCTGATGTTTGCGCTGCTCTCCGGACTGCTGTGCGTGATCAGCGTGACAGCGGTGATCGGCTATGTGTGGGATTTTCCGGCGGTAGATTGGGGCCTTTTGGCCTTTTATGCGGCGCTAGGCTGCGTCACCGCTTGGTTCACCCGGGTGCAGTGGCGCGACTTCCGCGGACAAAAATAGACGTCCGCCCCCAGCGCGGCCTAGGGTTCCCCCGATCAGCACCAAGCGCTTGCTCGGCAAAAATGCCGCATGAGCAAAATCATCGTTTTCGCTACCCCAGTTTTCTTCCTCCTCATCGCCCTGGAGTTCGCCTGGAGCCGGCGTGCCAACGCCCGCGTTCCGGGCAGCCGGGCCTATCGCCTCAATGACGCGATCAACAGCATCAGCCTCGGCATCCTGAGCCAGGTGGCAGGGGTGCTGAGCAAGGTGCTCACGGTGGGTATTTATGCCGCGGTGTTCAACGCGGTTGCCCTGTACCCCGACCTCGCTTTCTGGAGCACCTGGTACGGCGTGGTGCTGGCCCTGGTGTTTTACGATTTTTGCTACTACTGGCTGCACCGCGCCGGTCATGTGGTAGCGCTGTTCTGGGCGGCCCATGTGGTGCACCACCAGAGCCAGCATTACAACTTGTCGACCGCACTGCGCCAGACCAGCAGCGGGGCATTATTTGGCTGGGTGTTTTACCTGCCCATGGCAATCGCCGGGGTGCCACCGCTGATTTTCGGCATCGTGGCGCTCATCGACCTGCTTTATCAGTTCTGGGTGCACACCGAGCAGGTGGGCAAGCTGGGCTGGTTTGACCGGGTGTTTTGCTCACCCAGCAACCACCGGGTGCACCACGCGGTGAACGACCCGTACATCGATAAAAACTACGGCGGCATCCTGATGGTGTGGGACCGCATGTTTGGCACTTTCCGCGAGGAAGATGAACCCTGCGTTTACGGCACTCGCGGTGCGCTCAACAGCTGGGACCCGGTGTGGGCCAATGCCGAGGTGTACTGGGGTCTGGCCAAAGATAGCTGGGCCACCCGCCGCTGGGTCGACAAGCTGCGCATCTGGTTCATGCCGCCGGGCTGGCAACCGGCAGACTTGGCCGCAGCCCACCCCAAACCCGCATTCCGCTTGGAGCAGGTGCAGACGTTTAACCCACCCTTAAGCACCCGCCAGCAGTGGTTCGCCAGTCTGCAGTTTTTGGGCTTACTGGGTGCTGTGGCGGCATTTTTGTGGGTGGCGGACAGCCTGAGCTTTACCGATGCTGCGCTCTATGCGGCGGGCCTGTTTGCCTCGGTATGGGCGGTAGGCCGATTCATGCAACATGGCCTGAACACGCTGGAAGTGTTGGCCGTAGAAGCTGCGGCTTGGGCCAGCCTGAGTGCAATAGACCTGCTGCCCGGCCACCTGCTGGCCAAGCCACTGGTGATGACACTTGCTATTATTTTTGTAGCTACTCGCGCCTATTCTATGAACACTAGTGACCAAAAACACTCTAAATCGACTGCCTTACTGCTTGCGGCGTTGGTATTTTCACTGGCCGGTGATGTGTTTCTGATGCTGCCCGGCGACTATTTCATCCCCGGGCTGGCGGCGTTTCTGGTGGCGCACGCCTTCTACATCGCCCTGTTCCGGCAGGACGCGCCTTGGTTTGCCAACCGCAGGGCGTTACAAGGAGTGCTGGCAGTTGGCGCCGGGGTGTATGCCGTGCTGTGGAGCCACTTGCCTGATGCAGGCTTGCAGGTGGCCGTGGCAGCCTATATCACCGTGATCTGTTTGATGACCTCACAGGCCTTGGGCCGGGCCAGCACATTGGGCGATGCAGCCGCTGATCGCGTGGCGCTGGGCGCCTGCATTTTCATGGCGAGCGACGCGCTAATCGCGATCAACAAATTCCTGATGCCGGTACCGCTGGCCCCGTTCTGGATTATGGTGACTTACTTTGCCGCCCAGCTGCTGATCACCCGCAACAGCAAAGCCTGACGCGATCGCTCAGCAGTGCGGCCTGCCGTAGTTTTGCATGCAAAGGTTGCGAATGCGCTGTTGGTCAATCGCCAAGTTTCTTTGGGCATCCTGCTGCGCTTGGTACTTGGCGTTTCTCTCAGCCGACTCTTTGCGCTGGGCCTCTGATCGCTCGAGATAGGCCCGTTGATTCTGCTGCGACATGGCCAGAGAGTTTTGGTACTCCGCGTTTCTGGAGGAAACCAGGCTTTCGCGGCGAAGTTTTTCTTCGCTGGCTTTGGCATCGGCATTCATTTTGGCCACCATCGCTTCGCGTTTGGCGACCTCAGCCTGTTTTTGCTGGGCCTCTTGCTCTTCGAGCTTGCGCCGTTCGAGCTCCATCATCGCGAGCTCACGCTTGCGCTCCTGGTTTTTATTTTGCAGGTAAAAACCCACTGAAAACAACACCGCGACCAACAAAGCGCCGATCATGATCGGGCGCTGGTACCACGGGGTCTCTGGGGCCTCCGCCACGTAGCGCATCGATAGGCTGGGTGTGGTCGAGCTTGCCTGCAACTTCCGGTCATGGGCGGCTCGCATCTCCGGGTTCAAAAGGATCTTGGCAGCATCGCGAATCGACTGGAGCCGATCCATGTCTTCGGGGTGATCGACCAGATGTTCTTTGGTGAACCTGGATTGAGCCGCCGTCAGCGCTTGCCGGATTTCCTCTGGATTCGCATCGCCGGGCAGGCCGAGCGTCAGATAGGCAGACTTCATTCTCTTCACTCCCTGTAGTCACCACGAACACCTGGGCTGCAGGTGAGCGATTGGCGTGGTTCTTTTCGTTCTCTGCCAAATATTTTACAAATCTTTACCGAGCGATCTGCCCTCGCGGAGCGCCTGACGAAAGAGAAGTCTGAATCACCCAGCGCCTTTGCAAAGCGCCGGTGGATTAGTCGCCCAACAAGTCCACCACCGGCCCCGCAGGCGCGGTGACTCCGAGGTGGCGGTAAGCCGCCAGCGTCGCAATGCGGCCACGCGGGGTGCGCTGCAAGTAACCCTGCTGGATCAAGTAGGGTTCGATCACGTCTTCAATGGTTTCGCGCTCTTCGCCGATGCTGGCGGCAATGTTGTCCAGCCCCACAGGGCCGCCATCGAAGCGGTGAATCACCGCCTCCAGCAGCTTGCGGTCCATCAGGTCAAAGCCTTGCGGGTCCACATCCAGCATGGCCAACGCGCGGTTGGCAATGTCCAGAGTGATCTTGCCGTCGCCTTTGACCTCGGCAAAGTCGCGCACACGCCGCAGCAGGCGGTTGGCGATCCGCGGCGTGCCGCGCGAGCGGCGGGCGATCTCGAAACCACCATCCTCGTCCATGGGCACGCCCAAGAGACCTGCACTGCGCTTGACGATGCGTCCAAGCTCTTCATTCGTATAAAACTCCAGCCGCGCCACGATGCCGAAGCGGTCCCGCAGCGGGTTGGTCAGCATGCCGGCCCGCGTGGTGGCGCCCACCAGCGTGAAAGGCTGCAAGTCGAGCTTGATGGAGCGGGCCGCCGGGCCCTCGCCGATCATGATGTCAATCTTGTAGTCCTCCAGCGCGGGATACAAGATTTCTTCCACCACCGCAGAGAGGCGGTGAATTTCGTCGATGAAAAGAACGTCGTTCTTCTCCAGGTTGGTCAGCAGCGCGGCCAAATCTTTTGGCTTTTCGAGCACCGGGCCAGAGGTCTGGCGCAGGTTCACGCCGAGCTCGTGGGCAATGATGTGGCTCAGAGTGGTTTTGCCCAAACCGGGCGGGCCGAACAGCAGCACATGGTCCAGCGCTTCGTCCCGCTTTTTGGCGGCGCCGATAAAAATCTCCAGCTGCTCGCGCACCTTGGCCTGGCCCACATACTCATCGAGCAGCTTGGGGCGCAGGGCGCGTTCGATGGCCTCTTCGCTGTTAGACACAGGCGCGGCCGACACTACGCGGGGCGCAGGCGGCGGGGGAACAGCAAAATCGTCGGTCTGAATGCTCACAGCAGCGGCCTATCCAAGCAGAAAAAACAAGATACCCAAACGGGGTGCCCACTATAGCGCGCGCCATGCCGGACTTAAGAGAACCGGACCGACTGCCGATACCCATCACAACACCACTGTGTTAGATGAGGCAAGGCGCCACCGCCAGCTCCTGTCAGTGTTTGAAAGGCCCACCCTTGATACCCCGCCCCCCCGAACGCCACCAGCCACGCTCGCGATCACTGCGCTTGGGTGCACTCCTAGCAGCTGGCCTGTGCCTGGCGCCGGTGTGGGCCAACGATGTGAAGCCTGCCAAAAAGCCCGTGGTGGGTGAGATATCGGCCACTAGCGCCTCCAACCCCAAAGAGGTCGGCGACCAGCTGCGTGAAGCCTTGGGCAAAGACGTGATGGGCAAAAAGAAACTGCTGATCAACGTCTCCAAAGTGCCCGGAGCCGGCGGTTCACCCACCGCCCCTGCGCGCAACAAAGCGCCCAGCAAAAACAGCGACGCCAACGGCTCAGGCGGCCAAAACAGCCGCCAGTACATCGAGGCGCGCGCCGCGGCAATGGCGGGTACCAGCATTGGGCCAGCCTTGCCGGTGCTGGCTGCGCCTGCTGGCATGCCGGCTGCGCCGCCCATTTGGTCTTACGAGGGGGATAGCGGCCCGCAAGCTTGGGGGCAACTCCGCCCCGACTACCAGCTGTGTGCCAACGGCCAGCGCCAATCGCCCATCAACATTGAAGAGGGCAGCACTTTGCAAGGGCCGGCAGAGCCCATCGAGTTCAGCTACCTTCCCAGCCAAGGCGTCGTCATCAACACCGGGCGCACCATCCGGGTCGATGTCGATGGGGTCAACTCGATTTTTGTGCGCGGCTCGCGCTACCGCTTGGTCCATGTGGACTTCCACAGCCCGTCCGAGATGGCGATCAACTATCGCCGCTTCTCGATGGTGGCCCACTTGCACCACCAGAATGAGCAGGGCCAGCTCGCTATCGTCGCGGTCTCTTTGGACCCCGGCGAACCGAACCCCCTGATTGAAAAAGTGTGGACCTACATGCCACTGGATGTAGGGGACCGTGTGGAAATGCCGCGGTCCACCTTGAATCTGAGCGAGCTGCTCCCGTCAGACACCCGGTATTTTCAGTACATGGGCTCGCTGACGACACCGCCTTGCACCGAAGGGGTGCTGTGGCTCGTTTTAAAGCAGCCTGCCGCCCTCAGCGCGCAGCAACTGCGCCTATTCACCCAGCTCTATCCGCAAAATGCGCGCCCCGTACAGCGAACGAATGGCCGCCCTGTGCGTGAAGCGCAATAAGGCTACGCGAAGCGCCTTGCTACCAAAAATATAGCATCAGGCGCAATCAAAACCTGCGCTAGAAGCCTATTTGGCCAAAGACTTCAGCGCCAGCTTGATACCATCGCTCACCCCCACATCCTTGGGCAGGGCCTTGAGTGCAGCTGCCGCTTCCTTGTCGCTGTAGCCCAGGGCCAGCAATGCCTGCAGGATGTCGGACTGCGCATCGCCCACGGCGCCCAGAGGCGCACCAAGGTCTGCACCCAACTTGCCCTTGAGCTCCAGCAGCAAGCGCTCGGCTGTCTTTTTGCCGATGCCCGGTACCTTGATCAGGCGACCGGCCTCTTGCAAGGTCACCGCCTGCGCCAAGTCGCCCACGTCCATGCCCGACAGCACCGACAAAGCGGTGCGCGGCCCCACGCCGGAGATCTTGATCAACTCGCGGAAGGCCTCGCGCTCGGTGCTGGTGGCAAAACCGTAGAGGATTTGCGCGTCTTCGCGCACCACAAAGTGGGTGAGCAGCGTGACCTTGTGGCCGTCGGCGGGCAGGTTGTAGAAGGTGCTCATGGGCACCTGCACCTCGTAGCCCACGCCGCCGCAGTCGATGATGACTTGCGGTGGATTTTTGTCGCTGACGATGCCTGTGAGTTTGCCGATCATGGTGCGGAGTCCGGGGTTCTGGAGTGGTGGATGGCCAGCGAGGCCACGGTTCGGATCAAATTGGGGACAATGCAGGGGTAGCGCTTCTGTGGCGCCCCTTCGCAGTCCCCTGCTTTGCCGGATTATCAGCTTGATTCTCAAACACATCTTCACCCCGCTGAACAACACGCGTCTCTCGCACCTGTGCGGGCCGACCGACGAACACCTGCGCACCATCGAGCGCGAGTTGGAAGTCAAGATTGCCCACCGGCATGAGCAGTTCAAGGTAGAAGGTGCCAAGGCCAAAGCCCAGCGCGCCATGGAGATGCTGCAGGCCCTGTACGAGATTGCCGGCCGGCCGATTGCGGCCTCTACGGTGCAGCTCATGCTCAGCGGCGATGGTGAGTTGGGTGCTGAAGGACCGACTTTGTCCACCCGCCGCGCCGACCTCAAACCCCGCAGCCAGAATCAGGCGCTGTACCTGGACAACATTGCCGAGTTCGACATCACGTTTGGCATCGGCCCCGCTGGTACCGGTAAAACCTATCTCGCCGTGGCTGCGGCGGTGGACGCGCTGCAGCGCAGCTCGGTGCAGCGCATTGTGCTGACCCGTCCCGCGGTGGAAGCTGGCGAGCGACTGGGCTTTCTGCCCGGCGACCTGAACCAAAAGGTGGACCCCTATCTGCGCCCCCTGTATGACGCGCTCTACGACCTGATGGGCTACGACCAGGTGCACAAGGCCTTTGAGCGTCAGCAGCTGGAGATTGCACCCCTGGCCTTCATGCGCGGGCGCACGCTGAACAACGCCTTTGTGATCCTCGACGAGGCGCAAAACACCACGCCTGAACAAATGAAAATGTTTTTGACCCGCGTGGGCTTCGGCACCAAGACGGTCATTACTGGCGATCTGACCCAGATCGATTTGCCCAAAGCGCAGATGAGCGGCCTGGTGGAAGCCGAGCGCGTGTTGCGCCGCACACCAGGCATTGCCATCACCCGCCTCACCAGTTCAGACATCGTGCGCCACCCGCTGGTCGCCCGTATCGTGGATGCCTACGAGGCCGCACGGCTGGAAGACCTGCCACAGATCGCCATCCCCGAGCCAGAGCCAGAGCTCCCCCGCGTGGGCCTGCCCAAGACCCGCAGTGCATCACGAACCGTGCGCAGTAGCTAAACCTTTTTTGATTCACTGAACCCCATGCTTCCAGAACTCAGCCTCTCCCTGCAATTCGGCAAGATTCAAGATGCCGACAAACACCGCGACGCGCTCAAGCGCCACAAAGTCATCCGCTGGATCCGCAACACCCTGGAGGTGGACGGCGAGATCACCGTGCGCATCGTGGACACCGAAGAAGGCCAAACGCTGAACCGCGAATACCGCCAGAAGGACTACGCCACCAACGTGTTGACCTTCGACTACACCCAAGAGCCGGTCACCGCCGACCTGGTGCTGTGCGCGCCGGTGATTGCCAAAGAAGCCAAAGAGCAAAAGAAAACGCTGGAAGCCCACTACGCCCACATGATCGTCCACGGCACCCTGCACGCACAAGGCTGGGACCACGAACTGGACGAGGATGCCGAAGTGATGGAGCTGCGTGAGAGCGAGATCATGGCGCGCTTGGGATTTAAGAACCCCTATTGATCCTTGTTAGTGGTGCGCTCCGGAGCAGCCGCCTTGGGCGCTTTGCTCCGTGTCCCCCGCGCTTCGCGCTCCTCCTTGACCTACGCAAAGCGCCCAAGGCGGCTGCTCCTACAGGTTATTAGTTGCGAGCGAGAACCTGCGCACCTTTATCAATCCGCGTAACGCGTCCTTGCGATGGTCGCACGCTTGCGCATGCGACCGATCAACAGTAAGCCCACCGCAGCCAACACCACCAGGCCCACCATGCCGAAGGCCCAGATCACCCACAACAGCGGGGCCACCCAGTCCAGCAGCGGCGTGATCCAGGGCATGACAGCGGCGAGCATTTCAACTGACCACACGATGGTTGCGCGCACCGCCTCGGCTGTGCCAGCGTCTGTCCACAACGCAATCCATGGGGGCAGCGGCCACTGGGCGATGGTCTGAAGCCCGCCTTGCAGGTCCACGCCTTGGCCTGCCACCCAACTGGCCAAGGCCGCCGAGAGGCCGATAAAGCCGGTCCATAACAATGCGAGAAATACGGTTGCTATAGCGAGTGCGATTTTCATACGCAAATTATCGGGACCGCGCGTGAATTCACAGCGACATGCCGCAGCATGAGCCCTCGCTTGAAGGGGCCTTCAATGGGGGGCGACGGTCCTGACTCTTGAATCTTTTCAGCCCCTAGCGCCCATGGAATATGCGCAAACAGCTATCAAATCAGTAGCATCTAGACAGCTGATGCCACCCGCATGGGAATCGTCACTGGCCCGTCATTGACCAACTCCACCTGCATGTCCGCCGCAAAAATACCGGTCTGCACGATGGGGTGCACTGTGCGGGCTTGGGCCACAAAGTAGTCGTACAAACGCCGCCCTTCATCAGGCGCGGCGGCGCCCTTGAAGCTAGGCCTGTTACCGCCGGAGGTGTCTGCGGCTAGGGTGAACTGGCTCACGATGAGCAGGCCGCCGTGCTGGCCCGCGCCATCCAAATCCTGCACGCTGCGGTTCATCTTGCCTTCAGCATCACTAAAGATGCGCAGCTTGAGCAGCTTGGCCAGCAGCTTGTCGCCCTGGGCCTCGGTATCGCCCTGTTCGGCGCACACCAGCACCAGCAAGCCCTGCTCGATCTTGCCCACGGTGGCACCATCCACCACCACCTGCGCGCGGCGTACGCGCTGTACCAAAGCCATCATCCCGTGTACCTCTCGAAACTGTCTGCGGCCATTGTGCCGCGCACCCCTGTGCCACAATGAATCATCATGTTTGCACACCTTCAACGCCTCCGATTGTGGCTGCTGGCTTGGGCCGCGTTGTCGCTGTTGAGCGGTGTGTACATCGCGCGCGGCGAGCTGGCGCGTCAGCAGGAGGTGTTCGACACCAACTCCCGCATCGTGCACCGCTTGCTCAGCCAGCAGGTGGTGCAACACGACGCCATTCTGGCCACGCTGGCGCTGCTGCATGGCGGCAATGCGGCCGACCGGCCCGAGCAACGCCTGCCCGCACTGTATGGCCAAATTGCTGCTGCCTCCCACCGCGGCGCGAATGAAGCCTGGCCCTCGGCAGAGCTCACCAACGCGGAGGCCGAGTCCCTCCGCCTCAAGCGCGCAGTGCTGGCCGATGTCGACCTGCAAAAAGGCACTTACCAGCTGGTCCTAGCCGCGCAGCCCGACAGCTATGCCCTGACCATTGCCCTGCGCAACATGGTGCCCTGGGCGGAATGGCCCATGAAGCCGGACACCAGTCCGGTGCAAGTGCGCCTGGACCTGGGCGCCAAGACCTACACCGTGCAAGCCGGTCGCCCTTTTGCCGCGGAGGATGCAGGCTGGACCTTCGAAGCCCGCAAAGTGCTGGCGGCGGAGAGCCAGCCTTTTGAGGTGGTGTCCCGCCTGCATGTGCCATGGTCCGCGCTGCCGTGGACCTACATGTTGATCAGCGCCGGCGCGATTGCGCTGGCCTTGCTGCGCGGCCGGATGCTGGTGCAACAACGCACCCAGCAACGCCGTGAAGAAGAGCGCCAACGCGTGGGCCAACGCACACGGCTCAACACCTTGGGCGAACTGGCAGCCGGCATGGCCCACGAAATCAACCAGCCCCTCACCGCCATCCTGGCCAACACCCAGGCCGCCAGCCGTCTGCTGGATGATGCCGAGCCCGACATGACCGCCGCCCGCAGCGCGATGCAGATGGCGGTGCAGCAGGCGCGCAGAGCGTCTGATGTGGTGGGGCGCCTGCGGCGCACGGTGGAGCGCCCGGGCAGCGCCGCGGCAGTGCAAAGCGTGGACCTGCACGCGGCCTGCCAGCACGCACTCTACCTGCTGGAGCCCGAACTGCAGCGCAGCCGTTGCACCCCCGCCCTGACCGTGGACGGCACCCCATTGGAAGTGCAGGCTGACCCGGTGGCGCTGGAGCAAATCATTCATAACCTGCTGACCAACGCACTGCAAGCCATGGAGCAGGTGCCGCCGCAGGAGCGTGCTCTACGACTGGTACTCAGCCACACAGCCACCCACGGCGTGCTGCGTGTGCAGGACACCGGGCCCGGCATCCCACCAGACGCATTGACCAAGGTGTTTGAGCCCTTCTTTTCCACCCGCGAAGGCGGTCTGGGACTGGGCCTGAGCCTGTGCGAATCCTTGGCGCAGGGCATGGGCGCACACCTGAGCGCTGCCAATCTGCCAACGCAAGGCGCCGAGTTCACCCTGCAGATGCCCCTCGCAACCCCCGCCCCATGACCGCGCCGCTTTCTCCCCTGATCCACCTGATCGACGATGACGAAGCCGTGCGCAGCAGTCTGGCCTTGCTGATCAGCACCGTAGGCTTGCGCGTGCAGCCGTGGGCCGACCCGCAGACGTTTCTGCAGACCTTCGACCGGGAGAGCATTGGCGCGATCGTGCTCGATGTGCGTATGCCCGGCATCAGCGGGCTGACGGTGTTGGACACACTGAAAGAACAAAAGGTGGACCAGCCCGTCATCATGCTCACCGGGCACGGCACCATCGACATGTGCCGCCGCGCCTTCAAATCCGGCGCCGCCGAGTTTCTGGAAAAGCCGGTGGACGACGAGCGCCTGCTTGAAGCGCTGCAAACCGCGGTGCGCCAGCATGTGCAGTCCCGCCAACGCAACCAGGCCGACCGCGTCACCCGACAGCGCTACGCGCAACTGTCGGAGCGCGAGCGCGAGGTGCTGGGCCTGATCGTGTCCGGGCTGACCAACAAGGAAATCGGCCGCGCACTCAACGTGTCGCCCCGCACCATAGAAACCCACCGCGCCAACCTGTTCGCCAAGCTGGAGATTGACGCGCTGGCCCAGCTGGTGCGCCAGTACGCCGCACTGGTGGACGAAGACACCGCCGCTTAAAGCTCTGGGCGCTCCGTAGTTGTACGGAGGAGCGGGCGTAGCGGTACGCATGGGCAAATCGCCCCCGGATTTTTACAGTACCTGCACGGTTGATCGAACCGCTTGTACCCCTCAATTTCCGGAGCATTCCATGCGTACTTCCCACCTCCTCGCTTTGATTCTTTCCACCGTTGCTGGTGCGGCCAGCGCTCAAGCCGTGCGCACCGAGCGCAACATGTCCCTGGAACTGGCCAACCAGATTGCCACCGCTACTGTGGCCGCCTGCTCCGCCAACGGCTATGCCGTAACAGCGACAGTGGTGGACCGCGCCGGCAGCGTTCGCGCCGTGCAACGCGCTGACAATGCCGGCCCCCACACCCTGGCCGCCAGCCAGGAAAAAGCCTTTACCTCTGCCTCCGCCAAAAACACCACCCTGGCCATGATGGAAGGCACCCAGAAGAACCCGGCCGCGGCCAACTTGGTATACATCCCCGGTTTCTTGCTGGTGGGTGGCGGTGTGCCGGTCAAGGTGGGCAACGAAGTCATCGGTGCGGTCGGCGTAGGCGGCGCACCTGGCGGCCACCTGGACGAGCAGTGCGCCATCACCGCGTTGGACAAGGTCAAGGATTCTTTGAAGTAAATAGGCCTCTAGCGCTTGTAGATATTGCGCGAGAAGCTCCTGTTTTTATAGCATTTGAAAGTTACACACCATGTCAAACCCCGATAGCACCCGGCTTATCCGGACCCTTCGATTCGCCCTGCTACTGGCGGGCATGGCATGGCTGCCGCTGTCTCAGGCGCAGGTAGCGCCCACTGCCGCCGAGACAGCGGCCTACCGCGGCCTGCACGCGGCGGCGGCGCGGGGCGATATGGCCACACTCACGCAGCTGCTGAGCGCCAAAGCCGACATCAATCAGCGCGATGCCTATGGCCGCACACCCTTGCATGTGGCCACCTTTGCCAAACAGCGTGCGGCGGTGCGCGCCTTGATTCAAGCGGGCGCTGACACCGGCGCTTTGGAAAATGACCGGTACGACGCTGTCACCATCGCCGCAGTGGCTGATGACGAGGAAACTTTGCGCACCCTGCTGGGCCTGGGCGCCAGCGCCAAATTGGTGACCAGCCGCTATGACGGCACTGCGCTGATTGCGGCCGCCCACCTGGGCCACGACGGCGTGGTGCGCCAGCTGATTACGGGCGGCGCCCCTTTGGACCATGTGAACAATCTGCACTGGACCGCAGCCATCGAATCCATCGTGCTGGGCAACGGAGGCGCCCGCCACCAAGCCACACTAAGGGCCTTGGTGGAAGCAGGCGCTAACTTGCAACTCACCGACCGCCACGGCAAAACGCCGCTGGATCTGGCGCGCAGCTATGGCTACGCAGAGATGGTGCGCTTGCTGGAGAAGCGCTAGGCCCGGACTCAGGCCAGGGTCACGCGGGCAAACTTGCGCTTCCCCACTTGCAGCACGTAAGTACCCGCGCCGAGCTTCAAGCCCTTGTCGCTCACCACATTGCTGTCCACCCGCACTCCACCACCGTCAATCAGGCGGTTGCCTTCACCGCTGGAGGCAGCCAGGTTCGCTGACTTCAGCAGCGCGGCAATGCCCACCGCTGCGCCACCTTCGCCTAGCGGCAAGGTGATTTCGTCGATCTGGTCCGGAATACCTCCCTTGCTGCGGTTGATGAAGTCCTGCTCTGCCGCATCAGCGGCGGCCGCGCTGTGGAAGCGCGCCGTGATTTCTTTGGCCAGCGCCACCTTGGCATCTTTGGGGTTGCGCCCGCCCTCGACCTCGGCCTTGAGCGCCGCAATCTCCGCCTCGCTCTTGAAGCTCAGCAGCGTGTACCACTTCCACATCAGCACGTCGGAGATAGACAACACCTTGGCAAACATGGTGTTGGGCTCTTCCGAGATGCCGATGTAGTTGTTCTTGCTCTTGGACATTTTCTCCACGCCGTCCAGCCCTTCGAGCAGCGGCATGGTCAAGATGCACTGGGGCTCCTGGCCGTATTCGGCCTGCAGGGTGCGGCCCATGAGCAGATTGAACTTCTGATCGGTGCCGCCCAGCTCCAGGTCGCTTTCCAGCGCCACCGAGTCGTAGCCTTGCATCAGCGGATAGAGGAATTCGTGCACCGCAATCGGGGTGCCTGCGTGGAAGCGGTCGTGGAAGTCGTTGCGCTCCATCATGCGGGCCACGGTGTAACGGCTGGCCAACTGAATCATGCCGCGCGCGCCCAGCGGATCGCTCCACTCGCTGTTGTAGCGAATCTCGGTTTTTGTAGGGTCCAGCACCAGGCTAGCCTGGCGGTAGTAGGTCTCGGCGTTCACCTTGATTTGCTCGGCGGTGAGCGGCGGGCGCGTGCTGTTGCGGCCGGAAGGGTCGCCGATCATGCTGGTGAAGTCACCGATCAAAAAGATCACCGTGTGGCCCAGATCTTGCAGCTGGCGCATCTTGTTGAGCACCACGGTGTGGCCGATGTGGATGTCAGGCGCTGTAGGGTCCAGCCCCAGCTTGATGCGCAGCGGTTTGCCGGTGGCTTCCGACTTGGCGAGCTTTTTCACCCATTCGTCTTGCGGGAGCAGTTCTTCCACACCGCGCAGGGTGACCGCAAGGGCCTCGCGCACACGATCGCTTACAACTAATTGGGGGCTTAAGGCTTGATTCATAAGGGTTTTTCTTGTGGCCGAAACAGGCGCGGCGGCTATACTGCCGGCTCCTTTGCGCAACGCGTTCGTTGCCAGCGGCTGGATTTTAGTCGGGCCGCATCCCCCACACCGGAGTCTTTGATTTGAAGCATGGACTGAACCAGGCTGTTGAGTTGTGCGTGGCGCGTGCCACGGCCTTCATCCAGCTGTATCCCAAACAAATTACAGCCGCCATTGCTGCCCTGCTGATCGGCGGCACGGGCGCCACCTTCGCGGTCGCCACATTGGCGCCTGATGCCTCAGATTTGCCGGTGCGCACCGTGGTCGAAGTGGTGCAAAGTGAATCGCTAGCAGCCTACGGAAACGACATCAGCGATCAGGCCATGCGCTTGTATCGCACAGAAACCACCCGCTCGAGCGACACTGCAGACACTCTGCTCAAGCGCTTGGGCGTCGTCGATCCGCAAGCCGCTGCATTTTTGCGCGCTGACAGCCAAAGCCAGTCTGCACTGCTGGGCCGCGGTGGCCGCAACGTCACTGCTGAAGTCAACGCGCAACAAGGCCTGGAAAAGCTCAGCGCACGCTGGAGTCCGAATGACGACGGCACCTTCAAACGCCTGACCATTGAAAAAACAGCGGGCGGCTTCCGGGCCCGTACAGAAACACTGCCCCTGGTGGCCAACACACGGCTCGCCAGCGGCGTCATTAACAGCTCCTTGTTTGCAGCGACTGACGACGCCCGCTTGCCGGACTCGGTGGCCACGCAAGTCGCTGAAATTTTTGCCGGTGACATCGACTTTCACCGGGCTCTGCGCAAGGGTGACCGCTTTTCCGTGATTTACGAAACCCTGGAAGGCGATGGCGAACCGCTGCGCGCAGGCCGGGTGCTGAGTGCCGAGTTTGTGAACGCAGGCAAGCCTTTCCAAGCCATGTGGTTCAAGGACCCAGTGGCAGCTGGCAAGGGCGCGTATTACACCTTGGGCGGCGAGAGCTTGCGCCGTGCTTTCTTGGCATCGCCCTTGGAGTTCTCGCGGGTGACCAGCGGCTTCAAAATGCGTTTCCACCCCATTTTGCAAACATGGCGCGCACACTTGGGTGTGGACTACGCCGCTGCAACGGGCACCCCGGTGCGGACTGTGGGCGATGGCGTGGTTGATTTCGCGGGTGTGCAAGGTGGCTTTGGCAATGTGGTGATGGTCAAACACCGCAACAACCAAACCACGGTGTATGCGCACCTGAGCCGCATCAACGTCAAGAAAGGCCAAGCGGTGAGCCAGGGCCAGAACATCGGCGCGGTAGGTGCTACGGGCTGGGCTACAGGCCCGCACTTGCACTTTGAGTTCCGCGTCAATGGCGCTCACCAGGACCCACTGTCGATTGCACGCCAGAGCGAGTCCATCCCTGTATCGCCTGCTGCGAAGCCGATCTTTGAGCAAGCCGCAGCGCAGGTGCGCAGCCAGCTCGCCAGCGCAGCACAGATGCTGCCCGGCTCGGCTGAGTAAGCGCCTGCCCCTGTGTCGGAGTTATTCATCGGCCTGATGTCCGGCACGTCTTTGGACGGGGTGGACGGCGTTTTAGTGGATTTCGCGGGCGATGCCCCTAGGGTGCTGGCGCATGAGACTCTTGGCTTCCCCGACACATTGCGCGCAGATTTTCTGGCGTTGAACACCAGCGGTCCGGATGAAATTCACCGTGGTGCGCTCGCGGCCAATGGCCTCGTCCGCCTCTATGCCAAGGTGGTTGACGGCCTGCTACAAAGCACCGGTCTGACGGCCAATACAGTACACGCCATCGGAGCTCACGGGCAGACCGTAAGACATCGCCCCGGCGAGTTTGACGGCGTGGGCTATACCACCCAGCTAAATCAGCCCGCACTTTTGGCAGAACTCTGTAGCATCAACGTAGTGGCGGATTTCCGTAGCCGTGACGTCGCCGCGGGCGGGCAAGGGGCTCCGCTGGTGCCACCGTTTCATCAGGCCTTTTTCAGCCCACGCGGCGAGCGATTGGCAGTGCTGAACATCGGCGGCATCTCCAATTTCACCCTGTTAAATGCCACTCCAGAGGCCCCAGTGCTGGGCTTTGACTGTGGCCCGGGCAACGCGCTGATGGACGCGTGGTGCCATCGCCATACAGGGCAGCACTTTGACGCGGATGGCGCGTGGGCCGCATCGGGCACCGTGCTGCCAGAACTATTGAATCAGCTGTTGCAGGAGCCCTTCCTGCAAAAGAAGCCTCCCAAGAGTACCGGGCGCGATCTTTTCAACATCGCTTGGCTGGAGGGCCATTTGAGTGTGTGGCGCGCCACGGGCGAGGACTCCACCCCCGCCGATATTCAAGCAACCCTGACGGAGTTCACAGCGCGCACCTGTGCTGATGCGTTAGAGCGCAATATGGCGGCGTGCCCTGTGGTCGCTGTGTGTGGCGGCGGGGCCTATAACGGCTCACTCATGCGACGTTTGCAAGCGCTGTTGCCGGTATGCAGGGTACAAAGCTCCGCATCGCTCGGCCTGCCGCCACTGCAAGTGGAGGCGACTGCTTTCGCATGGCTGGCGCGGCAAACCTCACTTCACCGACCATCCAGTTTGCCAAAAGTAACGGGCGCCCAAGGCGCCCGCATACTCGGTGCAATCTACCCGGCCTAAAGGTCAGGTAGAGAAAGACGAACCGCAGCCACAGGTGGTCGTGGCATTGGGGTTCTTGATGACGAACTGCGCGCCCTGCAAATCTTCTTTGTAGTCGATTTCTGCGCCTACCAAGTATTGGTAGCTCATGGCATCGATCAACAAAGACACACCGTTTTTGGTCATGGTGGTGTCGTCTTCGTTCGTGATTTCGTCGAACGTGAATCCGTACTGGAAGCCGGAGCAACCGCCACCTTGCACAAACACGCGCAATTTCAAATCAGGATTGCCTTCTTCGGCGATCAGGTCAGCCACTTTTGCCGCGGCGCTGTCGGTGAACAGGATCGGGGAAGGCATGTCAGTTTGGATGTTTTCAGCAACGGCGCTCATGGCGACTCCATTCAGATACGAGAATAAGACAAATAGTACAGGAATCCGCTCGGGAATTCTTTCACTGGTTATTTGCCGCTAGTTTCAATGTGGGTTTTTCTTCGCCATGCAACATCGGACGCAGCTGGCCAGCGATCAAGGCGCCTTGGTGCATTTCCAGCGCGGCGTATTCAATGTCACCCTCGATCCGGGCCTTGGGTTGCAGCTCCAACATGCGACGCGCATGGATGGGGCCTTTCACCGCACCGTTGATGATGATGTGATCGGCCGTGATCGAACCGGTAATGCTCGCAGAGTCCGAGATCACGAGGATGCTCATGGCCGCCTCAGCAGCATACACATTGCCAACGACAGTGCCATCAACCCGGAGGCCATCCGAAAAGGTCAGGTTCCCTTGGATCTCAGTTCCGTCCGCGATCAGACTCTTGATGGGTGGCTGCTTATTTTTATTGAACATGGCATAGCTTTCAAAGACTTAAAGCTTGAGCGTCTGCGTTGCTCGAACCACAGACCCGTCAAGAACACGCGCTGACACGCTTTTCACCACAGTCTGGGGAGGGAGCGAAAACTCTCCTTCCAGGCGCCCGTATTGCTTGACCTTGAGGGCGATAGCCCCTTCGGGTAGCGAAGCCGTCCAGGGCTTGCCGTTTGCCGTCCCCACCAGAGTTATTTCCAAACGACCTACAAACTCTTGGCTGTTACGGCCGGCCTGCATGACCAACGCTTGCCATTTTAAGGTACCCGGAGCGGTGAGCTCCGCTTGAAGACCCCGTATCGCAATGCCCTCAACCCCGCCCGCAGGAATCAATTTTTCGAAAAACCCCAAATCGTCGCGCAAGGCCCGGTTGTCGGCCTCGAGTTGTTTCACTTGCGAGATGAGCTTTTCTTGAGACGCCTTTTCGGCGGTTACCAAGGTGTCCGCGGTATTGGCAACTGATTGCGCCTGATCTCGCTCCGCTTTCAGGGTCAACATTTCGGCTTGTAACGCAGCGGCTGTTGCGCGCAGCTGCACCAGTTCGTCTTTGGACCCCTTTTCGAGACCGGCAATATCCTTGCCGAACTCAAATGCCCATAGGCCAATGGCCGCACAAAAGCCCAACACAATCGCCAGCAAAGCCCAGCGGAAGGGCCACGGCATGGCACTGCGCACGGCCATTCGGGGAGCACTGATGGTGAGGCGGCGTCGAAGGAGTCGAAATCTCATGAGGGGCGAAGTCTAGCAGTCCACAAAAAAACAGCCGCCAGAGCTTGCACTCGGGCGGCTGTCGATGTGCAACCAGAGGTTGCAGCGTGATTAACGCTTGGAGAACTGCTTACGACGACGAGCGCCGTGGAAGCCGACCTTCTTACGTTCCACTTCACGCGCGTCACGAGTTACGAAGCCGGCTTGGCTCAGTGCGGGCTTGAGGCTCGCGTCGTAATCGATCAATGCACGTGTGATGCCGTGACGGGTAGCACCCGCTTGGCCGGACTCACCGCCGCCAGCAACGTTGACCATGATGTCAAACGTTTCAGCGTGGTTAGTCAGCATCAGGGGTTGCTTGCAGATCATGATGGAGGTTTGACGACCGAAGAAGTTTTCGATGTCTTTACCGTTCACAGTGATCTTGCCAGTGCCTTTTTTCAGGAAAACGCGGGCGACGCTGGATTTGCGACGGCCTGTTCCATTGTTCCATTCACCAATCATGAGAGCTCCTTACAGTTCCAACACTTTGGGTTGCTGGGCAGTGTGGGGATGCTCAGCACCACCGTACACCTTGAGCTTCTTGATCATGGCGTAGCCCAGGGGACCCTTGGGCAGCATGCCCTTGACGGCTTTTTCCAAAGCGCGACCGGGATGCTTGGACTGCATGTCACGGAAGTTAGTAGCTGTGATACCGCCGGGGTAACCGGAGTGGCGGTAGTACACCTTGTCCAAGGACTTGGTGCCAGTCACTTTGAGTTGGGCTGCGTTGATAACGACGATGAAATCACCGGTATCGACGTGAGGCGTGTAAATGGCCTTGTGTTTGCCGCGCAAACGGAGAGCAACTTCGCTGGCTACTCGTCCGAGGACCTTATCGGTCGCGTCAACCACAAACCACTCGTGCACGACCTCAGCGGGTTTTGCGCTGAATGTAGACATGAGTTTTCTCTTTAAAAAGAAGGTTTGGGAGGGCTCTTTTCCACGGTCGGCGTTCCTCTGTTGGGAATCTCTTAGGTGGGGAGTACCCTGTGCACTGTCGTGAGACGGAACCCAGAGTTGCTTCGCCGCGGAGCCGCAAAAAGCGCTGCGAAGCCCTCGATTATACAAAGCCCCCGCAAAAATCGCAAATCCACCCTCACGGGATCAGTTGCGGGACTTGTTCTGCTCTTCCCAATGCTTGCGGTCTGCCACGCAAACGGCCAAGTTGTAAAACTCGGGTTTCTGGCATTCCCGATAGACGCACATGGTTCGCGAAAAGATCGATGCAGTCGCGCAGATGGCGGTGGTATCTTTCGCGGGAGAAGCGGCCGCGGACGATGTTTCGGCACCACCCTGCCCAGCGGCGGCACCAGTCGCCGGAGGGCTCGACGGCTTTTCTGCCACTGCAGGTGACGTCGCAGCTCCCCCAGACTGCTTGGGAGCAGCGTTCGGCTTGGCGCGACCATTGGCAACCGTTCCACTCGCGGATTTCGCAGGCGCAAGCGGCACAGCGGCAGGGTTTTGCGATGGCTGAACTTGTGATGGAGCTACAACCGGCGTAGCCTCTGTCACCAGTGGGCTCGGGGGCACGATGCTTTCGACTAGCGGTGTTGCCGCTGTGACTGGAGGTGTCGGCCGCATGGACCACACGAGGGCGCCAACAAGTACCACGCCCCCTGCAATCCAGAGCCAGGGCGACTTTGCGCCCGCCTTTCCTTGGGGGGCCTCAGCGCGGCGCTTTTTAGCCGGCGACTCTCCCTTGGGAGGCACCTTCACTGTTTTGGATTGATCGAACGTAGCAGGCTGAAACACGGTATCCGGAAAATGCGGGGCCGGCTGCGTCGTGAGCAACTCCGTGGTAACCGGCTCCGGATCATTACCGGTCTCGACCAAAGTCACCGAATCGCCCAGAGATTTGCGCCAGTCGAATCGCGCAAGATCCGGGGGAGACTTCATGCCGATTTCTTGAGTAAAGGCCTCCACGCTTGCAGTTCGGTCAGCAGGCTCAATCGCCAGCGCGTGCGAGATGGCGCGGACAAAGCCGTCAGAGTATTTCTGGTTGAAATGTGTCTCGGCCGTCTGGGCCACCTGCGAAAAAGCCGGCAAGCGGTCGCGCACTGCGCGGAACGTGGCCGGTAGAGGCGGCTCATTGCAGATGCAGCCGTGCATCACGGCCGCTACCGCATAGAGATCGGTCCACGGCCCCTCTTGCATGTCCCGGGCGTCGGCGTATTGCTCGATCGGCGCGTAATTCACCTTGAGGATGGCCGTGTGCTTTTGACTGGTATCGAGAATGGCGCGTCGCGCAGCTCCCAAATCCAGCAAGACCGGAGGGCCGATGTTCTGCAGAAAAATGTTGTCTGGCGACACATCCCGGTGCAGCGTGCTGTTGTCGTGCAATACCTTGAGGCCAGCCAATACCGACCACAACACTGACTGCAGCCACTCCTGGGGCGGGGGGCCACTCATCCTGCGACGGGCCTCCTTGAGGGTAATGCCCTCATACAAGGGCATCGCCATATAGGCGGTGTTGTTGGCTTCCCAGAAGCGATATACCTTCACCAAAGACGGGTGGTCAAATCGGGCCAACAAGCGCGCCTCGGCAATAAAAGAACGCAAACCCGACTCAAAAGCCGCCGCGTCTGCGACCGACTTCACCGTGAGAGAGGACAGGTTGTCGCGCCCTACCAGGCTGGTGGGCATGTACTCCTTGATCGCGACCGCCCGGTGCAAGGAATGGTCATAACCCCGGTACACCATGCCAAAACCACCCACGCCCAGCAAACCCTTAATCTCAAACTCGGCGAGACGGGTACCGTTTGCAAGGGCGTCCATATGCCCGGCCCCAGTGACCCGGACTGAAGCAGGCGCAGTGTGAATGTCAACCATGGCGTGAGATGAACTCTGTATTTTTTATGCCCGCAAAGGCCCAGTCAGGGCCCCTTTCCAAACTCGATGCACATGGCAACGCGGGTCGATAGGTATCATAGGGGATGTTTAGTTATCGACACGCCTTCCACGCCGGCAACCACGCCGACGTGTTGAAACACACCACTTTGCTGGCAGTTTTGCGCCATATGACGCAAAAAGAGACCGCGCTCAACGTCTTTGACACCCATGCGGGAGCCGGGCTGTACAAACTCGATGGCGACTTTGCCAAGACCAGCGAAGAAGCCGCCGAGGGCTTTCTGAAACTGGTGGCCAGCAAACCAGAGACGCCGTTTGCACCCGCATTGCAGGACTACATCGACATGGTGGCGAGCTTCAATGCCGGTAACACCTGGTCGGTCTACCCCGGCTCGCCGTTCATCATCCAAAGCCTGCTTAGCGGCCGCGACAAGCTCAAGATGTTTGAGTTGCACCCGACGGATACCAAAACACTGATCGCCAACGTCGCCCAGCTCGAAGCCGGCCGGCAAGTGACGGTGTTGCGTGAAGACGGGTTTGAGGGTCTCAAGAAATTTTTGCCCCCACCCTCGCGCCGTGCTTTGGTGCTGTGCGATCCGAGCTATGAGGTCAAAAACGACTACATGCGGGTGGCAAGCATGGTGGCGGACTCTATGCTGCGTTTTGCAACCGGAACCTATGCGGTGTGGTACCCCATCATCCCGCGGCCAGAGGCCCATGACCTGCCGAAGAAACTCAAAACCATGGCCAACAAGGCCGGCAAATCGTGGTTGCACGCGACGCTCACCGTCAAGTCGAGCAAGCTGACGACCGACGAGCAAGGCGAAGTGGTCCGCCCCGGATTGCCCGCAAGCGGCATGTTTTTGATTAACCCACCGCACACACTTAAGGCAGCACTCAAGGACGCGCTGCCCCAAATGGTGAAGCTGCTCGGGCAGGACGCCAATGCGACGTCCACCCTCGACTCCGGCGGCTAAGTCGGCAGTTACCTTAGGCGCTTAGGCCGAGGTTTTGACACAAGGCCAGAGTCGGCGCACTCTGGTTCATGGTGTAGAAATGGATGGAGGGTGCACCGCCTGCGCGCAGTTGCTCGCACAAATCGGTCACCACCTCCAAGCCAAACGCCTTGATGGATGCCACGTCATCCCCGTAGCTCTGCAGGCGCAAGCGAATCCAACGCGGGATTTCGGCGCCACACGCATCCGAGAAACGCATCAGCTGGGTCGAGCTGGTAATGGGCATGATGCCCGGCACCACGGGCACTGTGACGCCCAAAGCATCCGCCTCTTCCAGAAACCGGAAATAAGCGTCAGAGTTGTAAAAATACTGGGTGATTGCGGAATTGGCACCCGCTTTGACCTTGGCAGCAAATGCCTGCATGTCGCTGGCCGGTGATTTGGCCTGCGGGTGCACTTCGGGGTAGGCTGCCACTTCAATGTGGAAATCGTCGCCGGTTTCGGCTCGGATAAAGGCCACCAAGTCACTGGCGTATTGAAACTCACCGCCTGCGCCATAGCCGCTCGGCAAGTCACCGCGCAAAGCGACCAAGCGCTTCACGCCCATGGTCTTCAAGGTGGCCAATTGCACCCGTACGGTGGCTTTGGTCGCCCCCACGCACGAAAAGTGGGAAGCCGCGCTCACCCCTTCCGACAAGATGTCGCGCACGGTGTTGAACGTACCCTCTTGGGTCGAACCGCCCGCACCAAAAGTCACCGAGCAAAATTCGGGGGCCAAGCTGTACAGCTGTTGGCGCACCACGCGCAGCTTTTCGGCACCCTCAGGGGTTTTGGGCGGAAAGAATTCCAGACTCAGTGGAATCCGATGGCTTGTAAACATAGTGTTCTCCGTCTCAGCCCCCGCTATGGCGAGGGCCGGATTCAACCCGCCTTGCGGGCGCAAATAAAGAATTCGCGGTTTCCGTCTCCACCTTCGATGGCGGAGTCAAACCAATGGGTCACCGTGAGCCCGAGGTCGGCACAGGTCTCGCGCAAGCGCTGTTCCACGATCGGATACATCTCGGGATCTTTGACGATTCCACCCTTGCCCACTTGACCGGGCTGCAGCTCGAACTGGGGTTTGACCAGCGTAAGCAACATCCCGCCCTCTTTGAGCAACTCGACCGCAGCAGGCAACACCAGGGTCTGCGAAATAAAGGACAGATCAGCCACGAGCAGATCAAAGGGCGGAGCAAACTCAGGCGGCAGCTCTACCGGTTCTGGCTCGGCAGCCTCTGGCGCCGGAGCCGCGTCTTCGTCGTCGAAGTCATCTTCATCGCCCCAGTCATCCGCGCTGTCTGATTCTTCATCAAATTGGCCGCCTGCGCCGGTGCTATCTGCGTAAGCAGCTACCAAATCCATAGCAGACAGCGTGCGCGCGTTGACAGACTCGACGCATAACACACGCGGATCGCTGCGCAGAGAGGGATGCAACTGGGCGCTGCCCACATCCACGCCCACGACCGATTGCGCACCGGATTGCAGCAAGCAATCGGTGAAGCCACCGGTGCTTTGCCCCACATCCAGACAACGCAGTCCGGTAACAGACAGGCCGACTTGCTTGAGTGCCGCTTCGAGCTTGAGGCCACCGCGGGACACATAACGCGCTTCGGAATCATCGAGCAAACGGATCTTGGCGCCATCAGGCACTTCATCGCCATTTTTGGCCACACGTTTCCAGACTTCGCCCGAAAGCTCCATCTTCAGCCACTCCACGCCATCCGCTATCAAGCGCTGAGCCTGTGAGCGGGTGCTGGCCAGTCCACGCTGCACCAAAAGTTGATCAATTCGCATCGTTATCCAAAGTTATCCCACACACACCCTCTTGATCAGGGACACCGCTGGGCCGGCTTCGCCGGACCGCAGGTGTCGCCCCTCGAGGGGGAGGCGCCAAAGGCGCCTCGGGGGTGTTAATACCTGTACGTGTCTTTCTTGTACGGACCGGCTTTGCTCACGCCGATGTACGAAGCCTGCTCGTCGGTCAGTTCGGTCAACATCGCGCCGACTTTCTTCAGGTGCAAACGTGCCACTTTTTCGTCCAGGTGCTTCGGCAAGACATAGACCTTGCCGGCCTTGTATTCCTTCGGCTTGGTGAACAGCTCGATCTGGGCGATCGTCTGGTTCGCAAAGCTGGAAGACATCACAAAGCTGGGGTGGCCGGTGCCGCAACCTAGGTTCACCAAGCGGCCCTTGGCCAACAAGATGATGCGCTTGGAAGCCTTCTTGCCCTTGGCAGGGAAGATCACGTGGTCCACCTGGGGCTTGATCTCTTCCCACTTGCACTTGGACAAGGACGCTACATCGATTTCGTTGTCGAAGTGACCGATATTGCAGACGATGGCTTGGTCCTTCATCGCATCCATGTGCGCGTAAGTGATCACGTTCTTGTTGCCAGTGGTGGTCACGAAAATGTCGGCCTTGTCGGCAGCGTATTCCATGGTCACGACCTTGTAGCCTTCCATGGCGGCTTGCAGGGCATTGATCGGGTCGATTTCTGTCACCCACACTTGGGCGGACAACGCACGCAGCGCCTGGGCAGAGCCCTTGCCCACATCACCGTAACCCGCCACCACAGCCACCTTGCCGGCGATCATCACGTCAGTGGCGCGCTTGATGCCGTCAACCAGGGATTCGCGGCAACCGTACAGGTTGTCGAACTTGCTCTTGGTGACCGAGTCGTTCACGTTGATCGCGCGCAGGGCCAGAGTGCCCTTGACGGACATTTCTTCCAGACGCATCACACCGGTGGTGGTTTCTTCGGTCACGCCAATGATGTTCTTCAGGCGGCGGCTGTACCAAGTGGGGTCCACCTTCAGCTTGGCCTTGATGGCGTTGAACAGGCAGACTTCCTCTTCGCTGCCGGGCTTGGCCAAGACCTTGATGTCCTTCTCGGCGCGGGCGCCCAGGTGCATCAACAAGGTGGCATCGCCGCCGTCGTCCAGAATCATGTTCGGGCCTTCGGCCGCAGTGCCCTTCTTGCCACCGAATTCAAAAATGCGGTGGGTGAAGTCCCAGTATTCGTCCAGTGTCTCGCCCTTGTGTGCGAACACGGGGGTGCCCTTGGCCACCAACGCTGCGGCTGCGTGGTCCTGGGTGGAGAAAATGTTGCACGAGGCCCAACGCACATCTGCGCCCAGAGCTTGCAGGGTTTCGACCAGCACGCCGGTCTGGATGGTCATGTGCAGAGAGCCGGTGATGCGCGCGCCCTTCAGAGGCTGGGCCTTGGCGAACTCTTCACGGATGGCCATCAGGCCGGGCATTTCGGTCTCAGCGATGGTCAGCTCTTTGCGGCCCCAATCGGCCAGGCTCAGGTCGGCGATCTTGAAGTCTTCTGCCTTCACGGGGGCAGCGACGGCTTTGGCGGGCTTAACCGTCTTTACCGCTTTGGGGGTCTTGGCGTTTTTAACCAGTTTCAATACAGCGCTCATGGTGTGCTCCAAACGTTGATTTGCATAGCCACTGGCGCACTCGGGGAGGGGATTTGACAAGCAACTCACCGCACGCGTTTCCAGTGGGTGAGCGCCGTTGTGAAGGCACGGTGCTGATTGCACCGTGTGTTCCGAGCCTCACTCGCGGTACCTACATGGGTACATGGCGGGCTGCAACGCTCCTCGGAATGTGCGCATTTTAACCATGCGCCGATGCCGCACCGCGCCGCTGGGGCAATGCCCCGACAAGTCGAGTGCACTCAATCGGCCGGGCCGCTACTGCTCCCCACTTGCAAAGCGGGTTGGCGGAGCAGCTGGTAAGGGCCGCTTTCGGGGTCGCGCAGCACTTGCATCACCATCTCAGCCAAAGCGATGCCGGTGGTTTGCGGTGTAGGTTGCGTCACGGTGGTCACGTTCAGCCCGGTCAACAAGGTGTCTTGCGGAATGTCGCCATGCACCACCACCGAGATGTCTTGCCCGACGCGCAGCCCCGCATCCATCAGCCCCCGGATCAATCCGACGCCACCTAGGTTGTTGTCCACCAGCACAGCCGTGGGCCGGGGCGACAAGGCCAAGACCTGCGCTACCGCATTCAACCCGCTACGCCGGTCGTTCACACCCCCGATGCAATAGCCAGGCGGGCACTCCACATCGGCTGCCTGCAATGTGCTGACATAGCCCCGATGCCGCTGAAAAGCAAAATTCAACGCCAGCGGCGCATGCACATAGGCAATGCGGGTGTGGCCCAAGGCCAGCAAATGCTCCACGGCCAGTTTGCTGCCCAGGTCATTGTCAAAGTCCAGCCACGAGTAGTGCGCGCACTCTGCGGTGCGGCCGTAGCCTACAAAGGGGTAGTTGTTTTCCAGCAAAAAGTCTACGCGCGGGTCGTGCACACGGGTGTTGGGAACGATGACCGCATCCACCCGACCGCCTTTGAACAAGCGCTCGTAAATTTCCAGCTCGGTTTCGTTTTTGGCCACCGCCAGCAACAAGTCCTGGTGCTCGCGCTCCAGGCGCTCGCCCAAGCCATCGGCCATGTCCAGAAACTGCGGATTACCCAGGTTTTCGACCGCTGCGGAATACACAATTCCAATCGCATCGGTGTTACCGCGCACCAGCCGGCGCGCACCCGCGTCGGGGCGGTAGCCCATGGCGTCTGCCATCTCTTTCACACGGGTGCGGGTGAGTGCGTTGACGTCGGTGTACCCGTTCAAGGCCCTGCTAACCGTGGAGGTGGACAGCCCTAGTGCCTGGGCCAACTGCTTGATGCTCACGCTTGTCTCCGCGAATGCTGTGTTTGTTGTGAGGCGAGTTTAAAGCCGACCCCGCGCGCGGCTGGCGGGGCACCTCTGTAAAATACGCCCTCTTTCCCCGCGGCCCGCCTGTGATGCGCGGCCCACCCGACCCTGGATCCCCCTGTGACCTACGCACCCGAGACCAAGCGCCGCCGCACTTTTGCGATCATTTCCCACCCGGACGCCGGTAAAACCACGCTCACCGAAAAGCTCTTGCTGTTCTCGGGCGCGATCCAGATCGCCGGCTCGGTAAAAGCCCGCAAAGCCAGCCGCCACGCCACCTCCGACTGGATGGAAATTGAAAAGCAGCGTGGCATCTCGGTGGCCTCTTCGGTCATGCAGATGTCGTACCGCGACCACGTGGTCAACCTGCTTGACACCCCGGGCCACAAGGACTTCTCGGAAGACACCTACCGCGTGCTGACCGCCGTGGACTCAGCGCTGATGGTGATTGACGCGGCCAACGGTGTGGAAGCCCAGACCCGCCGCCTGATCGAGGTGTGCCGCCAGCGCGATACGCCCATCATCACGTTTGTGAACAAGATGGACCGCGAAGTGCGTGAGCCCCTGGACATCTTGGACGAAATCGAGCGCGAACTGGGCATGCCCTGCGTGCCCATGACCTGGCCCGTGGGCCAAGGCAAGCTGTTCGGCGGCATCATCAATTTGCGCACGCAGGCCATGACCGTGTTTGAGAGTGGCAGCGAGCGTCGCCCACAAGACTTTGACGCCATGCCCCTGAGCGACCCGGCGGCACTCAAAGCCCGCTTCGGCCACGAGTGGGACACGGCGGTGGAGAGCATGGAGCTCGCCACCGGCGCATCCCCCGCCTGGGACCACGAAGCCTTTTTGGCCGGCAAGCAAACGCCCGTGTTCTTCGGCTCCGGGGTGAACAACTTCGGCGTGATGGAAGTGCTGGACGCGCTAGTCGACCTGGCCCCCGCACCCCAGAAACGCATCAGCACCACGCTGGTCAACCGCCAGCCCGTGGTCAAAGAAATCCAGCCTGAAAACAGCGCCTTCAGCGGGGTGGTCTTCAAGGTGCAGGCCAATATGGATGCCAACCACCGCGACCGCATCGCCTTCGTGCGCATGGCCAGCGGCAAGTACACGCCGGGCATGAAGCTCAAGGTCATGCGCACCGCCAAAGAGCTGCGCCCCACCTCGGTGGTGACCTTCATGAGCCAGCGCCGCGAGGCGGTGGAAGAAGCGTATGCCGGCGACATCGTGGGCTTTACCACCCACGGCGGCGTGCAGCTGGGCGACACCATCACCGACGGCAGCGTCAACCTCATGTACACCGGCCTGCCCTTCTTCGCGCCCGAAATGTTCATGACCGTGGTGCTTAAAAACCCCTTGCGCACCAAGCAGCTGCAGCAAGGCCTAGCCCAGCTGGGCGAGGAAGGCGCCATCCAGGTATTCAAGCCCGAAATGGGAGGCAACATGCTGCTGGGCGCGGTGGGCCAACTGCAGTTTGAAGTGGTGCAGCACCGCCTGAAGGGCGAGTACGACGCCGACATCCGCCTGGAAAGCAGCCAGTACACCGGTGCCCGCTGGATTACGGCCGACACGCCCAAAGAACTGCAGGAGTTTGTGAACGCTTACCCCATGCGCATGGCAAAGGACGCGGCAGACACGCTTGCCTATTTGTGTACCAGCCCCTACGACGTGCGTCTGGCGCAAGAGCGCTTTCCGAAGATCCACTTCCACCCGCTGCGCGAGCATGCGGGCTTGGCACTGCAAACAGCAGGCTAAACAAGAGGCCCCCACGTGAAACCCCTGGCGCAATGGCCGGTGGACAGCCGCCGTGCCATCCGCGGGGTGTTCACCGATATCGACGACACCCTCACCCACGACGGCCACATCGCCCCCGAGGCGCTGCAGGCGCTGGGGGATCTGAAAGCGGCCGGGCTCGCGGTGATTCCGATCACCGGGCGGCCCATCGGCTGGTGCGAACCCTTTATGGCCGGTACCAACGGCCCGGCCTGGCCGGTGGATGCCATGGTGGCAGAGAACGGGGCGGTGGCGTTTGTGCCGGCTTCTGCGGACACATTTACAAGCCAAATTGGCCTCCAGCGCTCGTCGGATATGCGCGAGGTGCTATCAAAACGATATCAACAAAGTGCTGAGGTGCGCAGCGCCAATCGACAGCGTATGGATGCGATTTCCGCCCAAGTCTGTGCCGAAGTGCCGGGCATGGAACTCAGCCGCGACAGCGCGGGCCGCGAAACCGACCTCGCGTTCGACTACGCTGAATTCGCCCAGCATTCACCTGACACTGTGCAACGCGTGCTGGCCCTGCTGCAAAGCCACGGCATGCAAACCACGGTGAGCAGCATCCACATCCACGGCTGCTTTGGGGACTTCAACAAATGGACCGGCGCCTGCTGGATCGTCCGCGAGCTGTTGGGCCGCGACCTGAGCACCGAGCTGGACCAGTGGGTGTTTGTGGGCGACTCGGGCAATGACCAGGTCATGTTTGAGCACTTCACGCACAGCGCGGGCGTGGCCAATATTGCGCGCTTTGTGCCGCAGCTCAGCCACCTGCCCACCTATGTGACCCCTTCCGCCCGCGGCGCAGGCTTTGCCGAAGTTGCGCAGGCCATCTTGGCGGCGAAAGACCATGACTAAGGCGCTCGACACCCACCACCCCGCCCCCAAGGGCTCGGGCACCGGGCTGCTGGCGGTATTCGGCTCCACGCTGTTTCAGCTCTCAGGCGTTTTCATGCTGTCACCGCTGATGCTGGTGATGCTCAAAGAGCGCGAGGTGTCCACCACCCTGGCGGGCTTATTTGCCGCTACGACGTGGCTGGGCATCTTCATCGTCACCCCGTTTGCATCGGCCATCACCCAGCGCTGGGGGCGGCGGCGCGCGATGTGGTTTGCCTCGGGGGTGCCGCTGGGAGCAGCCATCGGGTTCATGGCGACCGACCACCTGGGCCTGTGGTTTGCCTTGGAGCTGTTGGCCGGTATCGCCGGCGGCATGCGCTGGGTGCTGGCGGAAGCTTTTATTGCCGAGTTCTCGCCGCCCGAGCGGCTGGGCCGCACCATGGGCATGTACGCCACCATGGTCGGGCTGACCTTTGTGATCGGCCCCACGCTGCTCGCATGGACGGGTAGCAGCGGCCACGCGGCGCTGGGCCTGGTGATTGCGCTGCTCACCATCGGCCTGCTATGGACGGCGCTGATCCCCCCGATTGCGCCCCCTGCCGAGCCCGACACCGCACATGCCGGCCCGCGCGGCCTGTGGCTGGCGGTGCAGCAGCACCCGATCTTGATGCTGGCAGGCTTTATCGGCGGCTTTTTTGAGTTGGGCCTGGCCTCCATCCTGCCGCTCTACGGCCTCACGCTGGGCATGGGTGCCAGCGCCGCGGCGCTGATGATTTCAGTGAGCGGAGCCGGCAGCACGCTGGTTGCCATCCCGGTGGGCATGGTGGCTGACCGCTTTGCCAACCCGGTGCAAGGCCGCCGCACACTCATGGTGGCCGTCGCGGCCATGGCGCTCGTGTGCGCGGCCGCCCTGCTGGCGGTAGTGCGCGTGCCGTGGATTGTGTGGCCGGTGGTGTTTTTGCTCGGCGCAGCTGGCAGCGCGCTCTACACCTTGTGCATGACCGATATCGGCGCCCGAGAAAAAGGCAACCAGCTAGTTAACAGCACCGCTGTGCTGGTGCTCAACTACACCTTGGGCGGTTTGGTAGCGTCGGGCATCAGCGGTGCGCTCATTGAGCGCTCCGCCACCGTGACCTTCCCTCTCGTGTTGATGCTGGTGGCCGCCCTCGGGCTAGGCACGCTGCTCAAAGAGCACCGCCGCCAAACCTGAACGGTCGCCACCCACGCGCTGTTTTTTCGGCCCGGCTTTTAGCCGCCTAGTTTTTGGCGGCTTTCTTTTGGGCCGGAGCCGATTTGGCTTTGGAAGCGGGCTTGGGCGATTTCTTCACGACTTTTTTGCCGGTTGCCTTGGCTTTGCCTTTGGCTGACGGTTTTGCCTTGGCGCCCGGCTTGGCTTTGGTCTTGCTGTTCGCTTTAGCTGATGGCTCAGCAGCCCGCTTAAGCACGACCGCCTTGCCCGCCGGGGGCAGCAGGTCTTCGGTAGTCAGGCCATAACGCCCGGCCATGGTGGCCCAGGCGGTGCCTTGTGCCTTTTGGGGCAACACCCCATCCATCATCTGCTCGCCTTGCGGGGTGAGCAGCGCACCGCCGTGCAGGGCCGCTTGCAATTGCGATGCGTTGGGGGCGGTGACGCCTTGCTGGGCCAGCGCCCCTTGCGCCAGTTTGAGGGCCAGGCGCACCTCGCCATAGCCCAAGGGCCCGGTCGCAGGCTCTAGGCTGGCAGCGCCTGCGGTGGCTGTGGGGCGGCCGCTGCGCAAAGTGGTGACCACCTGGTCTGCATCGTGGGGGTTACCGATCCAGCTGCCGAACTCGGCAATCAGGCGTTCGGTGGAGGCTGCGTTATCGAGGGTGGCAGTCACCCCTTGGGCCTGCACCAGTGCGGGTGCGGCGACGGCACAGGCGATAGTCAGCACCGTGGCGCACAGGCCGCGCTGCAGCCACACGGGGCTGCACAGTTGAAAAATGTTGCTCATAAATGCAAGCTTAGCCGCTCGAAGGCGGTGTTTTCGGGGGGCAAATGTTACGGGCTGGTAAAGCCTTGAAGCACATTCACCGCATTCACGCCGACCGCGTCCACCGCATAGCCGCCCTCGAACACAAACACCGTCGGCAAACCCGCCCGCGCCAAGCGCTCGCCCAAGCGTAGATAGTCTTGAGTGGTGAGCTTGAAGCCCGAAATCGGGTCGCCTTCAAACGTATCCATACCCAGCGACACCACCAGCGCGTCCGCGTCGAACTTGGCAATGCCTGCCAATGCAGTCTCCAGGGCCTGGGCCCAAGTGGCGTAGTCGGTGCCACGGGGCAGCGGCAGGTTCAGGTTGGCGCCCAAGCCTGCGCCGGCGCCAGTTTCATCCGCGTGGCCGAGGTAAAACGGGTACTCGGTGCGCGGGTCGCCGTGGATGCTGGCGAAGTACACATCGGGCCGGTCGTAAAAGATGGCCTGGGTGCCATTGCCGTGGTGGTAGTCCACATCGAGCACCGCCACCTTGTGCATACCCGCATTGCGCAGGTGTTGCGCGGCCAGCGCTGCGTTGTTCAGGAAGCAATAGCCGCCAAAAAAGTCGGCCCCTGCGTGGTGGCCGGGTGGGCGGCTCAAGGCAAAGGCGGCGCGGTCGCCAGCCAACACCGCTTGCGCGGCGCTCAAGGCACAATGCGCACCCTCGCGGGCGGCCACCCAGGTGCCGCTGGTGAAGGGCGTACCGGCGTCGTACGAATACAGGCCCACCTTGGCCGCGAAGTTATCGGGCTCAATGTCGGTGCGGAGGGTGCGCGTGGGCCAGACGGAGGGCAGGATGTCCTTGTCCGCATGGGTGGGGTCCAGCGCCACCCACTGGTCCCAGGCCGTGGCCAAAAAGTTCAGGTAGCGCGGGCTGTGGATCGCGGTGAGCGCCGACTCGTCAAAGGTTTGCGGCTCCAGCACCGCGCCCAGCTGGCGGCGCTGCAGCTCGGCCAACACATGGTCGACACGGGCCGGCACCTCAAAGCACGGCACCAGCGCGCCGCGGAACATTTCGACTTTGCCTTGGTGTTGGGCGTGGAGGTGGTTGTAAAAGGTTTTCATGATGAGTTAGCTAGTCCATTTTGAGATTTGGATCATCCGAGCCCGGACTATTGGCTCACGCTCCGGGTCGCTCAGTAAACCGGGTAGTGCATTGTGGAAGGCTGGCATGTTCAGCAGTGCCGCCACTGATTGGCCTACATGTTTGCGCACTGCTGCCTCGGCGGCGGCCATTTCCTGCGCTACCAAGCTACGCCCTTCCATCACGGTCATGATGTCCTCAAGGTCGTGACTCAAGTACACATCGTTCTGTCCACGGTCTTTGAATGCTTCGAATTTGGTTGCGAAGAAGTGAGGCGCCGACAAATGCCGCAGCAGCAAACCATCCTCCAACTCCACTGACAAGGCCGCATCAAATCCCACCCGGTACCACGGGTTGGCAAAGCCCAACACCTTTTCGTCCAGGGGAACCAAGTCCAGCTGCATGCGGTTCCAGAACCAGCGAAACGGGGGCGTGTTGTCCGCCATCGACTGCTTGAAGCCACGTTGCATCAGTTGATCTGCCAGCCGGTGATACGCAGACAACGACGCCACTTCCACGATGGCGTCTACATCTTCCGTGGGGCGCACGTCCATCAAATCAACATCGTCCACCAGCAACCCCGTTGCACAGCCGCCAACAAAAACCACCTGCTCACACAGCGGCCCCATAGCCTGCGCTATCGCAATCAACAAGGCTAAATTCGGATTAGCCATACACAGGTCCCTTCACGGGCTTGGGCGCGCTAGGGTCAATGAGCGCCTGCAGGCGTTCCAGCGCCATGCCCCTTTCGCGCGCCTTGCCCACGCGTAGCGCGTCAAACAGTGCCAGCATTTCGTAGAGTTTGGCATCTTGCATGGCTGCAAAGGGCACCGATGGATGCAGTGGATCCACCCCCACGCCACGCATCGATCCGTTGGGGTGCGGCCATACAAAGTCTGAGCTACCGGGGGCAAATACACCGGCAAACGCTGGGGCGCTGTGGCTGGTGGGCACACCCACGGACAGCGGCAAACGTACCCCCGGGAACGCGTATTTGGCGCCGTGCAAGGCGAATTCGGCCAAGTTATGTGAATGGGGCCGAACCGCGTTGTCATCAGGTGCATCGCCATCCGGCAAGGCCGAACGGCGCACCCTTTTACGAGTGACCCGGTAAATACCCACAGGCTCCTGCGCATTCATTACCGAATTGATGTCACCCGCCAAGGACAGCGGAATTACCGCATAGTTTTGCGACAGCAACTCCGCCTGCAGCCCCCGCTTGATGCAAGCATGCGCCTCAGACACGCTAATGCCCAGCTCCTGCGCCAGCCGCGCATACGTCCAGCGCTGCTCACCCCAAGCCACGAGCTTGAGAGCTACCAGGAAGTCTTGGGGTTTGAGCTGCATTTACATTCAATATTCGTGAATCGCGAATATTGAATGTAAATGAAACACGAGACAAAGGCAAGTCATGCAAGAAATTGGCCTCTGGCGCACGCGGAAATTGCGCAAGCAGCTATCAAATAAATAGCAAATCAACTCTGGGGGCGAATCACTAGTTCATCGTATCCGGTGAGCGAGTCCGGCTCGCGGGTGAACTGCCAGTCGGGCAGCAGGGCCAGCAGCACCTCTGCCGTGGTGAGCACTATGCAGCCCGGCGCCACATGCCCGCCCAGCACCTGCCCATTCGCGGTGGAAATGGCCATATGCATGTGCGAGCCCGTCTTGTCGCCACCGGCGGCCACCGTGCCGGAGAGGGTGAGGATCTCCATGCTCTCGGTCAACCGTGTGGGTTGCGCCGCGCCCGCTAGCCGGATGCCCGCCGTGGACAGGCTGCCGATACCGGACAACACAAAGGCTGCGCGGCAGTTTCGGGCCTGAACTGCGGCTTCCAGAGCGGCGCGCAGGTCTTGGCCGGGGGTGAGGCGAACAGGAAATGGCTTCATCAAATCCCTCTCAAATCAGCCGCTAGCACTTATAAAATATACGCTAGCAGCTCTTTATTTGATAGCAAGCACGCTTTCGCGTGCTGCCTTCAGTTGGGCTTGTGGGTGATGCGTGCGCCCAGGGCGAGCAGCTTTTCGTCCAGCTTTTCGTAGCCGCGCTGGATCATGTTGGCGTTCTGCACCGTGGATTTGCCGCTGGCGCACAGGGCGGCGCCCAGCAGGGCCATGCCGGCGCGGATGTCGGGGCTTGGCAGGGTGGTGCCGCGCAGGCGGCTCTTGCCGCTGATGACCACGCGGTGCGGGTCGCACACCACGGCGGCGGCGCCCATGCCGATGAGTTTGTCCACAAAGTACAGGCGCGACTCAAACATCTTCTCGAAGAACAGCACATTGCCTTCCACCTGCGTGGCCAGGGTGATCATGCAGCTCATCTGGTCGGTGGCGAACTGGGGCCATGGGCCGTCGCCGATGACGGGCATGGCGCCGTCAAAGTCGCGGGTGACCTGCATGCGCTGGTTGCCGGACAGGAAGATGTGCTTGTCGTGCAAATCAATCTTCACGCCCAGGGTCTCGAACACGCGGTGGCACATGCCGTAGGCGTGCTTGTCGGTGCCCTCGACCGTGATTTCGCCCCCAGTGGCCGCGGCCAGCGCCAAATAAGAAGCTGCCTCGATGTGGTCGTGGCACACGGTGTAGGTAGTGCCGTGCAACGAGTCCACGCCTTCCACGCTGAGCTGATTGGTACCGATGCCGCTGATCTTGGCGCCCATGGCGTTGAGCAGGTGGGCCAGGTCTTGCACATGCGGCTCGCAGGCGGCGTTGCGGATCAGGGTGTGGCCGCGGCTTACGGCAGCCGCCATGAGGATGTGCTCGGTGCCGGTCACCGACGGCTCGTCAAAAAACAGCTCAGCGCCGGTCAGCGGGCCGGGCATGGTGAAGTCGTACACACCATTGATGCTGACCTTGGCGCCCAGCTTTTGCAGGCCATAAAAGTGCGTGTCCAGGCGGCGGCGGCCGATGACGTCGCCACCCGGGGGAAACAGGCGGGCTGAGCCGGTGCGGTGCAAGAGGCCGGCCACACACAAGATGGAGGTGCGCACCTTGTTGCACAGGGCCTGGCCGATTTCGCTGGTACGAACGCTGGCCACATGGATGCTGACGCGCTCGCCGCTGCGTTCGACCTTGCCGCCGATTTCGACGATCACGTCCAGCATATGGCGCACGTCGATGATGTCGGGCACGTTGTCGAGGATGACTTCCTGGTCCGTCAGGATGCAGGCCGCAATCATGGGCAGGATGGCGTTTTTGTTGCCGGAAGCGCGAATGGTGCCTCGCAGGGGCACGCCGCCTTCAATTTCAAATGTCGACATGGTGAGATTCAGTGTTGGGAGGCCGGGGTTTTCCGGCCGAGGGGGAGATTGTTACCGCTCCGGGCCCGATTCTTGTAACTTTGTGCTGTAACGGTTACAGGAACCGCGACGAAGTTGGCACTTTTCAGGCAGCCAGCCAGCGGGCGAATGCGGTGTTGACGGCGTCGGGCTGCTCCATCGTGCTCATGTGGCCGCAGTCCTCCACCACCACCAGCTCGGCGCGCACGGCGTGCATGGCGTTCACCATGGCCTGGTGCTGCTCGGGCGGGCTCCAGGCGTCTTGCCGGCCGGTGAGCACCAGCGTCGGGCAGGTGATGCCGGCCAGCACCGGCGCGGCGTCGGGCCGGGTGAGCAGCGCGTTGATTTGCGCCGCAAACTGGGCGGGGCTGCTGCGCTCCAGCATGGCCAGCACTTGCGCGAACACCGGGCCGCCCACCACGGCAGGGTGCACCATGGGGCGAGCCCACATGGCGCCCATGGCCCGCATGCCGGCGCGCTGCGCGTGCGACAGCAGGGCCATGCGGCCGGCTTTTTCTTTGGCGCCGGCTTCACCCTCAGCTAGGGGATGCACGCCGGTGTCCAGCAAGGCCAGGCGCTCTACCCGCTCGGGGGCCAGGCGCATTACCTCCAGGGCCACGCGCCCGCCCATGCTGTGGCCGGCTAGGGCAAAAGTGGCGGGGGCCACGGCCAGCACCTGCTGCGCCATGGCGGTGAGCGAGTCGGTCAGGCCCCAGTCCATCACCATGCAGTGGTGGGTGGCCGACAAGGCCTGCACCTGCGGCGCCCAAACAGCGGCGTCGCACATCAGGCCGGGGAGCAGTACGAAGGTTTTGGTAGTCAAATCAGGCTCCGGCGCCCGCAGAATATGCGCAAGCAGCTATCAAAAATATAGTGAAACAACTGGGGCGCCGGAGCAAAACTTGCCCGCCCGGCGCTGCAGCTCACACTGTAGCGGCTGGCAGAGCGATTTCAATCGCCAAGCCCGGCTGGGCATTGCGCACCGCAAAGCTGCCGCCATGCGCCTGCGCCACAAGGCGGCACAGGTAAAGGCCCAAGCCTACGCCACCACCTTCGCGGGTGCGGGCCGCATCCGGCCGGAAGAAGGGCTGGCCCAAGTTGGGCAACTGGTTCTCCTCCACACCGGTGCCGAAGTCGCGCACGGCGATCGACAACTGCCCATCCGTCCATTGCACAGTGATTTGCGGCGCGACAGACGCCCCCGCGCTATGGCGCAAGGCGTTATCCAACAGGTTGCGCACCAGCAGCCGGATGCGGGTCGGGTCCAGCTGCAGGCGGGGCAAGGCCGGGGGCAGCTGCATGTCAATGGCGGGGCTAACTTCAGCCTCTGCTGTGGCGTGAGCGGTTTGCAGCTCACACACCACGTCTTCCACCAGCGCGCGCACATCTACCGCCTCGCGGTGGAGAGCAGCATGCGGGCTGGCTAGGCGCTCGCTTTCCAGCAGATCGGTGACCAGGTCGCGCATGAGGGCCAGATCGCGCAGCAGCGCATCGCGGCCGGGCTGTACATCGGCCGTCTCAGGCAGCAGTTCGGTGTTCAGCCGGGCGCGAGTGAGCGGGCTGCGCAGCTCGTGGCTGATGGCCAGCAGCAAGGTGCGCTTGGCCTCCAGCATTTGGTGGATGTCGGCGCCCATGGTGTTGATGGTGGCGGCGAGTTCGCCCAGCTCGTCGGGGTGATGGGCGCGGCGCACCGGAATGGTTTGGGCAAAGTCTCCCGCCCCGAAGCGCTGTGCCCCGGCACGGATGTCGTCCAAGGGGCGCAACATGCGGCGCACCCGCCGGTAGGCCAGCGCTGTTAACAGCAACAGCACCGCCAAGGTAGCCCAACCGATGTAGCGTGGCCGGTCGTGCCAGGCCTGCACGCTCAGGCCGAAGCGGATGCGGTGGCCATCGGCGGTGGTGCGCTCAAAAAAGCGCATTTCTTCAGGCGGCTGTCCGTCGCGGGCCTCGGTGCGGGAATACAAATCCTCAACATGGCTGCGCCAATTCACTTGCGGCCCACTGATGCGCAGGGTGAGCGGCAGGCGCTCGGTCAGGGCTTGGGCCCGCTCAATGCTGGGCGGACTCCCGAGTCCAGAGGACAGGGTGTCGATGTAATCGGCCACCAGGGGCTTGGCGGCATCGCGCCAGCCCATGCTGAGGGCGGCTTGCATGCCGAACACAAATGTAAAGGCCATGGCCAGCGCCAGCATCACAAACAGAGCCATCAGCCGGAAGCGCAGCGAATGCGCCAGCAAATGTTTGGCGCTGCGCTGTACACGGATGCAATCCCGGATACCGGGCCAGCCTTTGCAGGCGCGCAACAGCGCTTGCCCAGCGCTCATGCAGCCGCACTCCGCGGTGCCAGGGCCAGTGTGTAGCCGGCGTTGCGCAGCGTTTTGATGCAGTCCAGCGGCTCCAGCTTTTTGCGCAGGCGACTGACCACAATGTCCACCGCGCGGGTGTAGAGCTCGGCCTCATGGCCGCGCAGCTGGTTCAAGATATCGTCGCGGCTGAACACTTTGCCCGGCGCACGGGCCAGCAGAAGCAGCAAATCGAACTCGGTGCCGGTGAGGTCAATGGCCTCGCCCTGGCGATGTACGGTGCGGGTGTCCACGTCAATGCGCAGCCCCTGAAAGCACAGCTGGTTGGGGTCGGCCGCAGCGGCTTTGGGCGCTACAGGTGCGCGGCGGCGCAGCACGGTTTGCACCCGGGCTACCAGCTCACGCGGCTCAAAGGGTTTGGGCACATAGTCGTCTGCGCCCAGCTCCAGGCCTACTACCCGGTCCATCACCTCGCCGCGCGCGGTGAGCATGATGATGGGCACGTCATTGTCTTTGCGGATGGCGCGACACAGCGCAAAGCCATCCATCTCGGGCAACATTACATCCAGAATGGCCGCATCGATACCTCCTTGCGCCAAGCGCGCCAGCCCGTCGCTGGGGCGCAGGCAATGCTCCAGCGCCATGTCGAAGCGCGCGAAGTAGGCGGCCAGGGGGCCGCCGAGCTGGGTGTCGTCATCGATGAGCAGAATGCGGTGCATAGGCGTCAGTGGGTTGCGGGCCTATTGTCACCCCCGCCATCACCGCGCAACAAGCTGCGGTGGCGCAGGATCAGACTGCGCAGGCGGTCGCGCTCGGCATCGGCCAGGCGGTCAAACAGGTCGGCCGCCTTTTGCACATCGTGCAGCACCTGCGGCACATAGCCGGGGCGGCGCTCCAACAGACGCAGGGCGTGTTCCCGGTCAAAGCGCGGGCCCCACACCAGGGCCATGACTTCGGCGTGGGGCTCAGCGTAGCCCTCTAGCACCACGGCCCCGTAGGCCCGCAACGGTGCGGCAATCGCGTTCAGAGTGACCGGCGCCATGACACTCAGCCCCGGCTGAACCAGTGACCGCGACCATCCATGTACTCACGCACCTTTTGTTGCTGGGTGGAGTTCAGGTTGTTGTAGAAGTTGGCCATGGCGGCGATGACTTCGGGGCTCTTGGTCTGGATGGCGGCGGTTTTGTCGTTGATCAGGGCCTGGGCGCGGGCGGCGTCAAACTTGTCGCCGGCGACAAGCGCTTTCATTTCAGCGCGCGGGTCTTTGGTCTGGCCGATCAGGGCAGCACGTTGCTCGAACATCTTGTCCCCAACGACGGCCAGCAGTTTTTTCTGATCGGCGTTCAGGTCGAGTTTGCCGCCCACTTTGTCGACCATCTTGTCCCGCTGGGTGGCGTATTGCTCGGCGCTCATGTTCGCACCGAAATCATGCGGGCGATGGCCGCAGGCGGCTAGGCCACCGACCAGCACCAGGGCGGTCACAGCACCGATGAGCGTACGTTTGGCATGGCTGCGAAGGAAGAAGTTGGTCATCACGGTCTTTCTGAACCCTGTCGGGTAGTTGGAATATGACCGTGATGGTGCCGCCGCAGCCCTGACACAGGGTGTCAAGGCGGTTGCGGTTTGTTTCGGTTTATTTCAGGGAGCGCGCTACTTCTTTCCACCACCGCTAGTCCCACCATGGCTACTGCCATGGCCGGAGCCCGAAGCGTTCCGGCTGCTGTGCGCGCTGTCATCGTGCTTGGAGTCATGCTCGGGCCTGCCCACATGGTGTTCGGCGTGACCATTGTGGGAAGTCCCAGCCTTGGATTTGTCCGTTTTGCTGGCACTGACCACCGCACCCAGCTTGATGCCTAAGCTACGTGCAATCTCGCCCCAGCCGCTCCCGGATTGGCGTTGGGTCAACACCCCGGCCAGGCTGGTAGTGGAAGTGGATGAGGTCACCACCCCGCCATTCAAGGCCGCACTTAGCTGCGCGGGCGTGGGATTGGTAATACCCTGCTGGGCCAGAGATGCCTTGGCGAGCGACAGGGCAATGTTCACCTCGCCACTGCCAAGCTTTCCGGTGACGGGCGTAAAGCTGGTGAATGCAGTAGTGCCCGAGCCTGTCAGTGTCACCGTGCTGCCTGTTTGCAAGCTGGTAATCAACGCCGTGGCATTGGCCTTGGAGCCGGCCCAAGCACTGTATTCGGCAAGCAGCCTCGTATTTTCTGTGGAGGATTTAGTGGCGGTATTTGTGGACGCGGTTTGCGCGTGCACGCCGACCAAGGGGGCCATCACAGCCCAAGCGGTCACTCCTGCCAACAAGACGGCGCGCGTTGCTTTGAACTTGGAGACCATGAGAAACCTTCTTTCTTCGACAACATTTGTATCTCCAGTGTAGGCCTGTACCTGCTGACCTTGGGTCACCATGTTGTTACCCATTGTCAGCAGGATGCACGTCGTCAGCGAGAGAGCACTGCCTCCAACGCCTTGCCGGTGTGCGTACCCAGCTTGACCACGTCCTCCGGCGTGGTGGCGGCCACCACGCGGCCACCGCCGTTGCCGCCCTCAGGCCCAAGGTCCAGCACCCAGTCGGCTTCGGCGATCACATCAAGGTCATGCTCAATCACCACCACGCTGTGGCCGCCGTTGACCAGGCGGTGCAGTACATGGATGAGCTTTTCCACATCAGCCATGTGGAGGCCAACAGTAGGCTCGTCCAGCACGTAGAGCGTGTGCGGCACTTTGTTGCCGCGCTTGCCCACGTCGTCGCGCACCTTGCTGAGTTCGGTGACCAGCTTGATGCGCTGTGCCTCGCCGCCACTCAATGTGGGTGACGGCTGTCCCAGCGTGAGGTAGCCCAGGCCCACGTCTTTGAGCAGCTGCAGAGGGTGGGCAATGACTGGCATGGCCGCGAAGAAATCGACCGCTTCGTCCACTTCCATCTGCAGCACGTCGCCGATGTTTTTGCCGCGCCAGGTGACTGCCAGCGTTTCCGGGTTGAAGCGCGCACCCTTGCAGGTTTCGCACACCACTTTGACATCCGGCAGGAAGCTCATGCCGATGGTGCGCATGCCCTGCCCTTCGCAGCTCGGGCAGCGACCTTCGCCGGTGTTGAAGCTGAAGCGGTTGGCCGCATAGCCGCGCGCCTTGGCTTCCAGCGTGTCGGCAAACAGTTTGCGGATGGTGTCCCAGAAGCCGATATAGGTGGCCGGGCAGGAGCGTGGTGTTTTGCCGATGGGCGTTTGGTCCACTTCGAGCACGCGGTCTATGGACTCATAGCCGGTCACGCCTTCGCAGCCGAGCCAGTCGATTTTTTCACCGGCCTCCAAGGCATCGCGACCGGCTTTGGTGCTGCGCTTTTGCACGGCGGTTTGCACGTTGGCCAGCAACACGTCACGCGCCAGGGTGGATTTACCGGAACCGCTAACGCCGGTGATGGCCACCAGGCGTTTGAGTGGCACATGGGCGGTCACACCTTGCAGGTTGTGCATGGTGGCGTTGTGGACTGTGAGCCAGTCGATTTTTGGTTTGTACGTTGCGGCTGTAGTTGCTGAACCCGCCATTGGTAGCCCGGCACCGGGCTCCTCAACCACTCGCTTTGCGAGCTCCAAATCGTCACCCGCTGCCGGGCTACCCGCGGCTGCGACGGACATTTGGGCGGTACGACGGTCGGCTAATGCGGCGTATTCGGCGGCAACTTTGGTGCGTTCTGCTAGCTCCGTATTGGCGGCTGCGCTGTCGAGGATGCGCGCCGCCTCCACAGCGGCTTTCTGTGCTTTGGCACTGAGTTTTTTGGCTGGCTTACCCGCACTCGCGGTGGAGGTGCTTGCGCCGGAAGCCGATTTCGAGCTCGCATCGCGAGCGTATGAGGCGCCCGGCGTAAGCGCCTCCGCCGCGTCCAGCGCCAATGTCTCCGCAAACGACACCATGCCACGACGCAACGCCAAGGGGTGCTTCATCGCATGCAACAAATACCGCCCTGTCTGCGACTCAGGCGCCTTCTGCACATCCGCAATGGAGCCCTGCGCCACCAAGCGACCACCGCGTTTACCCGCGCTCGGCCCGATGTCGATGATGTGGTCCGCATGGCGGATGGTGTCTTCGTCGTGTTCCACCACGACCAGCGTGTTGCCCTTGTCGCTTAAAGACTGCAAGGCACCCAACAGGATTTTGTTGTCGCGTGCGTGCAAGCCAATGGTTGGCTCATCCAGCACGTAGCAAACACCTTGCAGGTTGCTACCCAGCTGCGCTGCGAGGCGGATGCGCTGTGCCTCACCGCCACTCAGTGTGGGCGCACCGCGATCCAGCGTGAGGTAGCCTAAGCCCACCTCTTCCAAGAACTCGAGGCGGCTGCGAATCTCCGGCACCAGATCGCGGGCGATATCGCCCTCGCGGGTCGTCATGCCGCCGGCCACTTGCAGGGTCTGCACCCACTGGCGCACATCGGTCACGCTGAGACGTGCAATGTCGGTGATGCCCACACCCGCAAATTTGACATTGCGCGCCGTGGCATTCAGGCGCGTGCCGTTGCAAGTGGAGCAGGCTTTGTCGTGCAGGTCTTCGATGTCGGCCTCGGCAAAGGTCTGCTCGCGGCCCTTGTTGTCATCGTCCTTGACCGAGTCGTCAAACACCTTGCGCTGCTCTTTGGTGAGCGCCACGCCGGTGCCTACGCAGTCCGGGCACCAGCCGTGTTTGCTGTTGTACGAGAACAAGCGCGGGTCCAGCTCGGCATACGAGGTCGCGCACACCGGGCAAGCGCGCTTGGTAGAAAACACCTGCACCTTGCCTACGCCTGCAGCCGACTCACCGGCAGCCATCACCTCCCGCAAGCTGCCAATGTCGCTCAGCACATAGACCACGCCCTTGCCGTGGGTGAGCGCGTCCGCCAGCGCGGTGCGCAGCGCGGACTCGTTGGCAGGGGTCACGTCCAGGCTGGCCACGGGCAGCTCAATGTTGTGTTCCTTGAAACGGTCAATCCGCGGGAAACCGCTGGTGGGCAAAAAGTTGCCGTCCACCCGCAGGTGCGTGAAACCCTTGGGTCGCGCCCAGTCGGCCAACTCGGTGTACACGCCCTTGCGCCCCTGCACCAGTGGTGCCAACAGGCCGATGTGCTGGCCGCGGTAGTTCTTGAGCAACTGGGCCGCAATGCTGTCTGCGGACTGCGGCTCCACGGCCGCACCGTCTTTGAAGCAATGCTGAGTGCCCAGCTTCACATAAAGCAAGCGCAGGAAGTGCCACACCTCGGTAGTGGTACCTACCGTGGATTTGCGCCCGCCGCGCGAGAGCCGCTGCTCAATCGCCACCGTGGGTGGAATGCCATACACCGCATCCACCTCAGGGCGACCTGCAGGTTGCACGATGGAACGTGCATAGGCATTCAAAGATTCGAGGTAACGCCGCTGCCCTTCGTTGAACAGGATGTCGAACGCCAGCGTCGATTTACCGGACCCGGACACGCCAGTGACCACGCTGAACTTGCCGCGCGGAATATCCACCGACAAAGACTTGAGGTTGTGCTCCTTCGCATTGACGATACGAATGGATTTCGACGTGTCGACCACGCCCGCCCCGGAGGCGGATGGGCTCGCGCCGGAAGCCGATTTCGAGCTCGCAGCGCGAGCGTATGAGGCGCCCGGCGTGAGCCCGTCCGCCGCAGCAACAGAAGTAAACGTAGCCGAAGACTCCGCCACCTCATGCACCACTCCCATCGAAGCCGCGTATTCCCGCAACGCCTTACCCGTGTGCGATGTGGCATGCAACAACAGGTCTTCCGGCGTGCCATACGCTACCACCTGGCCGCCCGCATCCCCGCCCTCGGGGCCGAGATCAATCAACCAGTCCGAGGCGCGAATCACATCCAGGTTGTGCTCAATCACCACCAGGGAATGCCCGGCGTCCAGCAACTTGCGCAAGGCGCGCATGAGCTTGGCAATGTCTTCAAAGTGCAGGCCGGTGGTCGGCTCGTCCAGCATGAAGAGCGAGCCCTTGCGCGCAAGGAACTGCTTGCTGGAGCTAGCGCTTTTGGCCGCTTCGGCCAGAAAGCCTGCGAGCTTGAGTCGTTGCGCCTCACCACCCGACAGCGTGGGCACAGGCTGGCCCAGCTTCACATATTCCAACCCCACATCCACAATGGGTTGCAGCACGCGGATGACTTCGCGGTCGGCGCTGAACAAGTCCGCGGCTTCGCTCACGGTGAGCCCCAGCACATCGGCCACATTGACATTACGGCCCTTGCGCTCAATCGTCACTTCCAGAATCTCGGGGCGGTAACGCTTGCCATCGCAATCCGGGCAACGCAAGTACACGTCGCTCAGGAACTGCATTTCAACGTGCTCAAAGCCCGAGCCGCCGCAGGTGGGGCAGCGGCCATCGCCGCTGTTGAAGCTGAACTTGGCGGCGGTATAGCTGCGCTCCTTGGACAAGGCAGCGCCCGCAAACAACTCGCGGATCGCGTCCCACGCGCCCACATAGCTCACCGGGTTGGAGCGTGCCGTTTTACCAATGGGCGACTGGTCCACAAACACCATGTCGCTGAGCTGCTCCGCACCCAGCAGGCTGGTGTGGGCGCCTGGTGTTTCGGTGGCTTTGCCGAAGTGGCGCAACAAAGCGGGAGCCAGCACGTCTTGAATCAGCGTGGATTTGCCGGAACCGGAGACCCCGGTGACGCACACGAGGCGCTGCAGCGGAATCTCCACCGACACATTTTTGAGGTTGTGCTCGGTGACACCTTCCAGAATCAGGCGCGGGTGGTTGGGTGCGACCATGCGCTTGAAGCCCATGCCCACCTGCTTGCGGCCGCCCAGGTAAGCGCCGGTCATGGTGTCTGCGCCCTTCAGCGCTTCGGTGGTGCCGTCAAACACGATCTGGCCGCCCTTTTCACCCGGGCCGGGGCCCATGTCGATCATGCGGTCTGCCGCCAGCATCACTGCAGGGTCATGCTCCACCACCACCAGCGTGTTGCCGGCATCGCGCAGGCGCTGCATGGCCACGATGATGCGGTTCATGTCTCGCGGGTGCAGTCCGATGCTGGGTTCATCCAACACGAATAGGGTGTTCACCAGCGAGGTGCCCAGCGCGGTGGTGAGGTTGATGCGCTGCACCTCGCCTCCACTCAGTGTGCGGCTCTGGCGGTCCAGCGTGAGGTAGCCGATGCCCACGTCGCACAGGTATTTGAGGCGGGTACCGACCTCTTCGAACAAGAGCTTGAGGGTTTTGTGCTCGGCCTCTGAGGCTGTGGGTGTATTGGAGGTTTGCTCCGAGGAGACCGCCCCACTGAAGATGCCCAGATCGGATTGCAGCGCATCAAAAAATCGCTTGAGCCGGTCCAGCGGCATCAACATAAAGTCGTGCAAGGACAAACCAGGCAGAGCCTCGAGTTGCTCACGCGACCACTTCACACCCTTGGGCATGAACCGCTTGGCCGGGTCCAGCGCCATGTCGGCTTGCTCTTTGGTGCCAATGCGCCAGAGCAGGCTCTCGGTTTTCAGGCGGGATCCATTGCAAGTCGGGCAGGTGGTGTAGCTGCGGTATTTGGACAAGAGCACCCGGATGTGCATCTTGTAGGCCTTGGTCTCCAGGTATTCAAAGAACCGGTCCACACCGAACCAGTGCTGGTTCCACTTGCCGTTCCAATTGGGCGAGCCCTTGAGCACCCAGTTTTTTTGCTCTTGCGTCAGCTTGTACCAAGGCGTGTCGCGCGGTATGCCGCTGGCTTCGGCGTGGCGCATCAGGTCGTCCTGGCACTCTTGCCATGCGGGCGTTTGCATCGGTTTGACCGCACCAGCACGCAGGGTGAGTTTGTCGTTAGGAATGACCAAGCCATAGTCCACCCCCACCACCCGCCCGAAGCCGCGGCATGCGTCGCAGGCGCCCACCGCTGAGTTGAAGCTGAACATCGACGCAATCGGGTCGGTATAGCGAATATCGCTTTGCGGACAATGCAGACCAGTCGAGAAGCGCCAGATTTCAGGGGCTGTATTTGCTATGATTTTAGGAGCAGCTTGCACACTATCCACCTGGGCTACAGACTCTTTTAATACATAAGCATTCAAACGCCCGCTGCCGCGCTTTAGTGAGGTCTCAATGGCTTCCAGCACACGCGCTTTTTCCACCCCATCGATGCGGAAGCGGTCTGCCACCACATCCAGCACTTTGCGCACGCCATTGACGGTCGACACCTCGCGCTCCGCCTGCACCCGCGTGAAGCCGCTGGCACTCAGCCACTGGGTTACTTCGTCAGGGGTGGCGTTGCCCGGTAGCTCTACAGGAAAGGTCAGCACCAGGCGCGGGTTGCCCTCGGCAGCAGCGCGCTGCAGTAGCGTGGTGTAAATCGTCTCGGGGGTGTCGTGCTGGACCGGCTGCGCAGTGTCTTTGTCAAACAGGCTGCCCGCGCGGGAAAACAAGAGCTTGAGGTGGTCGTTGAGCTCCGTCATCGTGCCCACGGTCGACCGGCTCGAGCGCACCGGGTTGGTCTGGTCAATCGCAATCGCAGGGGGCACACCCTCCACCTTGTCGACGGCCGGCTTGTCCATGCGGTCCAGAAACTGGCGCGCATAGGCGCTGAAGGTTTCCACGTAGCGGCGCTGGCCCTCGGCGTACAGCGTGTCAAACACCAGGCTGGATTTCCCCGACCCGCTGGGCCCGGTGACCACGGTCAGTTCACCTGTGCGGATGTCCAGATCAAGGTTCTTGAGATTGTGCTGTCGCGCTCCGCGAATGCGGATGGTGCCCTGGGTCATGATGAATGCTCTCTAGGTGGGGAGAGACATTCTAGGGAGCTTTCCCCGCCCTACGGGGGGCCTGTGGCTTTACCCTTTCAGGGCACGCTCCAGCTCGCGGCAGGCCTTTACACCCGCGGCGTTCTGGATCTTGGGCAGCAGGGCCAACAAGTCATCAAAACCGGCCGCCGATTCGACCGACAGGTTGAGCATGAAACCCCGCAGGCCCAGACTGGCAGTGATCTGGGTGGCAATGGGTTTGGCATCGCTGTAGCGCTCCTGCGGCGTCCGGTTACTCACGGGCACGACCGCCAGGGCCGCGTCTTCTGCCTGCTCTATCAATGGGGCAGAGGCAGCCACCGGCAAAGCCGTTGCTGGCGTCGCCTGAGTAGGCGCCAAAAAGCCTTGCGCCACCATGTAATCAATATCACCAGCCACCAGGCCCATGCCTGCAGTGGCCTGCAAGACTTGATCAGCCGTTTTTTGACCATCAAACAGAATGAAAGCAGATCGCTGCCGCGCAGAAAAAAGCGGCGACCTTTCTTTAAAAGCGGCTTGTCCAACGTCTGTTTTTGTGAATTTCATAGATCGGAATTCTAGGACTCCGCCCTTGAATTCCCATAAAAAAGGGGCCCACAGGCCCCCTCGTTTTCCCTAGCCAGGCGAAATTTACTTCGCTTCGCTTGCGGCAGGTGCTGCCGCAGAGGCCGCAGGTGCGGGAGCCTCGGAGTGCATCGCGTCTGCACCGTGCTTCTCGCCACCCATGTCGATGTCACCGCCGGTGCTGATCATGTACAGCCCTAGACCGGCAAACAATGCAAAACCTACCGCTAATTTCCACATACCATTTCTTTCAAAAAAAAAGCCCTCCGGAGCGGAGAGCTTGGAAATTGCCCCGGCTTCTCCCGCCGGGGCGCTCACTCACTACTTGAAGCCGATCAGTCGTCTGCGTAGATATCGACGTCTTTGGTTTCTTTCACAAACAATAAGCCAATGACGAAGGTCGCAGAGGCGATGATGATCGGATACCACAAACCGTTGTACATGTTACCGGTCTGGGCCACGATCGCAAAGGCGGTCGTAGGCATCAGGCCACCGAACCAGCCGTTACCGATGTGGTAAGGCAAGCTCATGGAGGTGTAACGGATACGGGTCGGGAACATTTCGACCAGCATCGCGGCAATGGGGCCGTACACCATGGTGACCAAAATCACCAGGTAGGTAAGGATCATCACGACCTTGACCTTGTCGAACTTGGCCATGTCAGCCTTGGCGGGGTAGCCAGCGGCCTTCAAAGCAGCAGCCAGGTTGGAGCTCAACAGAGTAGCACCAGCGGTCTTTTCGTTGCTCAGGTCAGCGACAGACTTCTTGGCAGCAGCCACCGCTTTTTCATCCGCTGGGCTAGCAGCAGACAACTCAGCCAGTTTGGCTTCGGCTTTGGCCTTGGCGGCAGCGACGTCTTCAGCGCTGTACTTGACGTTCACCACAGTCTCGCCCACCTTGATGATGGCAGGTGTACCGGCGGGAGCCACTACGTTTTCATACGACACAGAGGCGCTGGCCAAACGTTGCTTGGCAATGTCGCAAGTCGTTGTGAACTTTTTGGTACCTGTGGGGTTGAACTGGAAAGAACATTCCGCAGGGTCAGCAGTCACGGTCACTTGCGCATTGGCTTGTGCCTTGGCGAGGTCAGGGTTGGCCGCTTCGGTCAACATCTTGAACACGGGGAAGTACGACAGAGCACCCAACAAGCAACCTGCCAGGATGATCTTCTTGCGGCCGATCTTGTCAGACAAGGAACCGAACACAATGAAGAACGGGGTCGCAATGATCAAAGAGATCGCCACCATGATGTTGGCAGTCGGGCCGTCCACCTTCAGCGCTTGTGTCAAGAAGAACAGCGCATAGAACTGGCCTGTGTACCAGACCACGGCCTGACCCATGACCAAGCCGATCAGGGCCAAGATCACGATCTTCAGGTTTTTCCACTGGCCGAACGACTCAGAGAGAGGAGCCTTGGAGGTCTTGCCTTCAGACTTCATTTTCTGGAAGGCAGGCGACTCGTTCATGCTCAAACGGATGTAGACCGAAATACCGAGCATGATCACGGACACCAGGAACGGAACGCGCCAGCCCCAGTCTGCAAAGGCTTCTTCGCCGATGGCAGTGCGGGTACCCAAGATCACCATCAACGACAGGAACAGGCCCAGAGTCGCAGTGGTTTGGATCCAAGCGGTGTATTCACCACGCTTGCCGTGGGGTGCGTGCTCAGCAACGTAAGTCGCTGCGCCACCGTACTCACCACCCAAGGCCAGACCTTGCAGCAAGCGCAAGATGATCAGGATGACGGGAGCGGCTACACCGATGGCGGCGTAGTTAGGCAGCAAGCCCACGATGAAGGTGGACAAGCCCATGATCAGGATGGTCACCAGGAAGGTGTACTTGCGGCCGATCATGTCGCCCAAACGGCCGAATACCAGCGCGCCGAAAGGACGCACGATAAAGCCGGCGGCAAACGCCAACAGCGCAAAGATGAAAGCGGAGCCCTCGTCCAGTCCGCTGAAGAACTGTTTGGCAATGATGGCTGCCAAAGAACCGTACAGGTAAAAGTCGTACCACTCGAAAACGGTACCGAGCGACGAAGCGAAGATAACTTTCTTCTCTTCTGCCGACATCGGACGTGCGGCTGCGTTTGCCATGTTTGTCTCCAATCGTTATGTCCAGCCCCCGACATGAAGGCTTGGGCGTATTCTTGGAGTGCCCACTGACCCTGCTCTGACGCGAAACCAACGCTGGCTTGCGCCAAACTGACGCCCCTCTGACAGAATAGGGTTAAACCCTGCGGGGGCTTTTCACATCACGGCATATTGACGGGCTTCAAGGGTATACCCGCGAGGGGCTTGCTGACGAAATTACGGCCCGTGAAGTGTTCAGCGAGCCTTCAGGCTCCGCGAGCAGGCCCGTGCCTACAATTCCGACGCCCCGAACCATAAAGAGACCCACAAGGGCTCGACAGGAGACACAAACCATGAACCCGACAACCATGCAAGCCGTGGCCGCAGGCCTGTTTGCGCTGGCATTGATCCACACTTTTTCGACCAAGTTTTTTGAACACTTGGCCCACACACGCCCCGCCCATGCCGGGGTGTGGCATTTGTTGGCGGAGGTGGAAATTGTGTTTGGCGTGTGGGCGATGATTTTCATGACCCTGATGGGCATCATGGAAGGCTTTGCTGCGGCGATGCAGTACCTCGACAGCCGCAACTTCACCGAACCCCTGTTTGTGTTTGCCATCATGGTGGTGGCCGCCAGCAAACCCGTGTTGCAAGTGTCCTCGGCCGCGGTGCAGGCCATTGTGCGGATTCTCCCGATGAACCGGACCATGGCGTTTTTCTTCACAGCACTGGGCATCGTGCCTTTGCTGGGCTCCTTCATCACGGAGCCTGCGGCCATGACCCTGGCAGCGCTCTTGATGAAAGACACCGTCTTTGCCAAAGCCTCTCGGCGCCTGCAATACGCTGCACTCGGGGTGCTGTTTGTCAACATCTCCATCGGCGGCACCCTGACCCACTTTGCCGCCCCGCCGGTACTGATGGTCGCGGCCAAGTGGAACCTGGACATCGTGTACATGCTCACCCACGTGGGTTGGAAAGCAGCCATCGCGGTGTTTATCAACGCGGGGGTTCTCACCTTCCTGTATGCCAAAGAACTCAAGACCATGCCCTACTCCACCCAGTCCCCCTACACCGGGGTACCGGGATGGATGGTGAGCTTGCACCTGGCATTCCTGGTAGTGATTGTGATTTTTGCCCACCACCCTGCGGCCTTCATTGCCGTGTTTTTGCTGTTCATGGGCGTGGTGGCGGCCTACCCGGCTTACCAGCAAGAGCGCTTGATTTTGCGTGAGGGCTTGCTTGTGGCCTTCTTCCTCGGCGGCCTGGTGGTCCTGGGTGGTATGCAGCAATGGTGGCTGCAACCTTTGCTGCTGAGCATGAACGAGACCACGGTGTATTTCGGCGCGACGGCCCTGACGGCCATCACCGACAACGCGGCACTGACCTATCTCGGCTCACTCGTCGAGGGGCTGACCCCGGAATTCAAATACGCGTTGCTCACCGGCGCAGTAACCGGCGGTGGCTTGACCATCATTGCCAACGCACCCAACCCTGCAGGCGCCTCGATATTGAAATCCACCTTCAACGAAGGTGCCATCTCGCCCCTGGGCTTGCTGATGGGGGCGCTCCCCCCGACGATCGTCGCGATTTTGTGCTTCCGCCTGTTCCCGTATTGAAACAGGCCGCGCCGCACTACCCCCGCAAGGGGATGGCAGACGGGATGGCATTTACGCCATCCCAAGCTGCCGATGTGAACCAGCTATCACCCTCGAGGTAAGCGCGCAGCATCGGCAGGGCGTCCAGCCCCCAGAACACCCGCCCGTCCACCTCAAAACTCGGCACACCAAAAACCCGCGCGGCAATTGCGTCGTCGCTGTGCTGTTTGAGTTGGGCTTTCACACTCTCGTCCGCAGGCGCGCGGGCGGGGGCCAAAGCATCGGTCAGCGCCTGCAAGCGTGCAGGGTCTGCCGCATCAGCGCCGCCCTGCCAAACGTGTTTGAACAAGGTTTCGCACACATACCGGTTGGGCAAACCGTCATGCCCGGTGGCGATCGCCAAACGCAGCAGGCCCAAGGGGTTGAACGGGTGCTGGGCCGGAAAGTCGAGCGCCACACCCTGCTGCCGGGCCAGCCATTGCACATGCCGGTAAATCCACTCGCGCTTGGGCGGCACTTCGGCAGGCCCCAAAACGGCGTTGTGCTTCAGCAAGCCACCCAAAAACACCGGCTTGTAGTGCACGCTGTAGCTGAGCCCCATCAAGGCGCGCGGCAATTCCTCAAACGCCAAAAAGGCGTAAGGTGAAATGAAGTCCAGGTAAAACGTGATTTGCTTCATGAAGAGCCTCAGGCAAAGGCGGTGGGGTGGGTTTGCTGCAAGCGCTCGGTGATCTGCACCCACATGGCTTTTTTGGCGGCATCGTCGCTGCGGCCCCATTCACGGATGTCTTCAATCGTCCGGAAACACCCTTCACACAAACCGCTGCCCGTGTCCATGCGACACACATTCACACAAGGGCTTGGAATGTTTTCGGCCATAGCGCTCACCGATAGTGCGCGAGCAGCTAGCATTTTGATAGCATTTTCACGCGCTAGGGCATCGAGCACATTTTCTTCTTCCGGCGCTTCCACCACATCGGCCACGGGCGCGCCGGTCAGCGCCACCAGATCTTGCGGCTGCAACTGAAACACCCCGTGCGGGTGCCCCGCTGCCGCCCACACCTGCTCGAAGCGGAACAGCTCACGGTCGATCAGGGTGACACCCGGCATGGCGTGCGCCACAGGACTCACGCCGCCGATCGAAAAGCCTGTGCGCTCTTTGACGAAGGCCGCGTTGGCGCGCGCCAGCGGGCCCACCAAAGCGGCCACCTTGGCCTCATCGACCCGGCGATCGCCGGAGGTCACCACCAAAACGGCGGCGTCGTCTTCCACCCGCTTGAAGATGATGCTCTTGGCAATTTGCCCCACGGCAACGCCCAAGGCATCGGCCGCCTGCTGCGCGGTGCGGGCCGCACCATCGAGCATGAGCGGTCCATGGGGGTGGTTTTTGTCTTGTAATGCAGCCGCTACGCGCTGCACGCCTTCGGGTAATTCAGTCAATTCAGCTCCACACATGTTGTTGTTCAGCCCAAGCGCTTGGCCAGCAGGGCGTTGGCGGCGCGCGAATGTGGTTTGCGCCCCAAAAAGTCGCTGATGAACTGGCCTGCGTCGATCAGCTTGTCCAGGTCAATTCCGGTTTCAATGCCCATGCCGTGCAGCATGTACACCACGTCCTCAGAAGCCACATTGCCGGTCGCACCCTTGGCATAAGGGCAGCCCCCCAAGCCGGCGACCGAGGTGTCAAAGTGCCAGATACCCAACTCCAAAGTCGCCAAGGTATTGGCCAAAGCCATGCCATAGGTGTCGTGGAAATGGCCGGATACCTCGTCCACGCTGTAGTACTGCAAGGTGGCATCCAGGGCGCGCTGCACTTTGAGCGGGGTACCCACACCGATAGTGTCAGCCACGCCCACGTGCTCCACCCCGATGTCGCGCATCAGCCGGGCGACCAGGGCTACCCGCTCCGGGGCAATTTCGCCCTCGTAAGGGCAGCCTACCGCACACGAGATCGCGCCGCGCACCGCGATGCCTGCCGCTTTAGCGGCCTGCGCCACCGGGCGGAAGCGCTCAATGCTTTCCTCAATGGAGCAGTTGATGTTCTTTTGGCTGAACGCCTCGCTGGCAGCACCAAAAACCACGATCTCATCCGGGCGGCTGGAGACCGCAGCTTCATAGCCCTTCATATTGGGCGTGAGCACCGAATAGCGCACACCGGCCTGGCGCTGCACGCCCGCCATGACCTCCGCGTTGTCGCCCATTTGTGGCACCCATTTCGGGGACACAAAGCTGGTGACCTCAATCTCTTTCAGCCCGGCCGCCTGCAGGCGGTGCACCAATTCGACCTTGATGGCCGCCGGAACCGGTTGCTTTTCGTTTTGCAGGCCGTCACGCGGGCCTACATCAATGATCTTGACGCGGGAAGGTGTGTTCATAGCTCGTATTAAACCGCGAACCGCATGGCCCTCTGCGGGTGCATTGGTATATTCACAGACTCCCCCGAACCACCCCACCAGACTCCCAAGGCGCTCCTTTTGCTAAGCATCACCCAAGCCGGCCTGAAACGGGGCAACACCCTGGTTTTTGACGACCTGACCCTGAACCTGCACGAACCACGCATCGGCCTTATCGGCGACAACGGTGCGGGTAAAAGCAGCTTGTTCCGCTTGGCCTGCGGTTTGGAAGCCCCCCATACCGGCAGCGTCTCGGTGCAAGGGCTGCCGGCCTACCGCATCAATGCGCAGCGCCCCAACCTGGTGGGCATGATGTTTCAGAACCCGGACGACCAGATTGTTTTCCCCACCGTCCAGGAAGAACTCGCGCTGGGCTTGACAGCCACCGGCTTGCCCCGGCGCGAAGCCATCGCCCAAGCCCGCGCTTTTTTAGCGACACGCGGTTTGCCGGACTGGGCCGAGCGCGCCATCAGCAGCCTCAGCCAGGGGCAGCGGCAGCATGTGTGCTGGTTGGCCATTCTGCTGACCCAGCCCGCGCTGATCTTGCTAGACGAGCCTTTTGCCAGCCTGGACCTGCCCAGCCAGGCCTTGCTGCACAGCGATCTGGCCCGGGTCAGGCAACAAGTTATCGTGTCCACCCATGTGCTGGAACACCTGCAAGACTTTGACCGGGTGATCTGGCTCGAGCAGGGCCGGGTCCGGGCAGACGGCCACCCGGTAACGGTGTGCGCCGACTACCGGGCCGATGTCGCCGCGCGCATTGCAGCCCGCACCGCCAAGGTCACCTGAGCCATGGGCAGCCTGTACAGCGAACACCGCACCTGGCTGCACGCCGTGCCCGCCGGCTGGAAACTGGGGCTACTGGTGCTGCTCAGTACCGGGGTGTTCTGGCTAAGCACACCTGTCGCCCTCAGTCTGGCCTGCGCCGCATCGGTCGCCCTGTTTGTGTCGCTGGGTGCTGCCATGCGCCCAGCCGGACGGCTGCTCAAAGCCTTGGGGATTGCGGCTGCGCTGGTGCTGCTGTTTCACGCCGTTTTGCAACAGCCGCTGGTGGGCCTGGTGAGTGTGCTGCGCATGGTGGCCGCCTCTTTGCTCAGTATTGCGCTCACGCTCACCACCCGCAGCGGCGACTTGCAGGCCGTGCTGGAGCGCCTGCTCACGCCCCTGGCGCCTTTGGGCGTGCGTGCAGACCGCTTTGCCTTGCAGCTCGCGCTGATGCTGCGGTTTGTGGAACATTTCTTCGTGGTGTGGAAGCGTCTGGACGACGCGTACCGCCTGCGCACCGGCAAGGGCGGGGGCATCAAGCTGCTGGCGCCACTCACCATCCAGATGCTGCAAACCGCGCGCCGCGTGGCCGATACACTCGACGTCCGGCTGGGTGAGTAGCCCGGCACTTTTTGTGAGACCCCTACAGAATGCAACGCAACCAATCATTCGCCCTCGTCGCCCTCTTTGCCGCCCTGATGGCGGTCCTGGGCCTGATCCCGAAAATTGACCTCCCGCTGGGCGTTCCCATCACTCTGCAAACCCTGGGCGTGATGTTGGCGGGCTGCTTGCTGGGGCCCCGTCGTGCCTTTCAGGCGCTCTTTTTGTTCATGGTGGCGGTGGCTATCGGCCTGCCCTTGTTGTCAGGCGGACGGGGTGGCTTCGGTGTCTTCATGACACCGGCGGCCGGCTACCTGGTGGCATGGCCCATCGGTGCCTTCGTGACCGGTTTGGTCATGTACACCCTGCCCTCGGGCTCCCCACGCCAGATCGCGCTGAGCGCCTTTGTGGCGTCGGCCTTGGGCGGCCTGCTGGTGATCCACGCCAGCGGCGTGGTCGGGCTGATGGGCATTGCTGGCATGAGCCTGACCCAGGCCCTGATCGGCACCAGCGCCTTTGTGCCGGGTGACCTGATCAAGTGCGTCCTGACCGCCGTGGTGTGCCACACCGTGGCACGCGGGCTGCCTGACTGGCAATTCGGCAAACGCAATACCTGATGTCCACTACCGCCCCGGAGCTGGTGCACAGCCGGCTGGCCCGCTGGGCCACTGAGCGGGGTGCACACCCGGCCATCCGCAGCGAGGCGGGTGATATCAGTTTTGCGGAATTTGCAGCCCGGGTCGATGCCCACGCGGCAGCTCTGCGCACTGCAGGCGCTCCGGCCACGGTGCTGCAAGACGCCAGCCTTCCCTTGTTAGAGCGCTTGGTGGCTTTCATGGGCACGGTCGCCAGTGGCCGCTGCGCCGCGGTGAGCGACCCCGCGTGGCCCCCCGCTGTGTTGCAGGCGGTGCGCGAGCGCTTGCCTGTCACACCGCACGACAACAGCGCACCCACCCCTTGGAGCCCCTTCTACACCGGCTTTACTTCCGGCAGCACCGGCCTGCCCAAAGGCTTTAGACGCCACCACCAGTCATGGACTGAGAGTTTTGACGTCTGCCTGCGCACCTTCGGCCCGGCAGCGGGCGGCTGCATTCTGGCACCGGGGCGCGACTCCCACTCGCTGTTTTTGTTCGGCATGCTGCTCGGGCTGTGGACCGGTGGCGGTGTGGTGGTGCAAGAGCAGTTTTCCGCAGCCGCCGCACTGGCTACTTTGCGCTCGGGGCAGACACCGTGCCTCGTGGCCGTGCCCAGCCAGTTGCTCCTGATGCTGGAGTGGGCACAGCACCGCCAGCTCCCGCCGGTGCCTGACGTTCAGCTGATTTTGATCAGTGGCGCGCGCTGGCCCCGCGGGCACACACCAGCCCTGCAAGCCTTGTTTCCGCAGGCCCGGATTATTGAGTTTTATGGGGCCTCGGAAACCAGTTTCATTGCCTGGACCGAATCCCACGCCGACCTGCCGGACAACCTGGTGGGCCAGCCTTTTGACACGGTCGAGCTGGACGTGCGCGGAGCCACCCCAGACAGCCCGGACGGATTGATTTACGTGTGCAGCCCGATGCTGTTCATGGACTATGTGGCCACTGACGCCGATCACACCGCCGCTCTGCGCGATGGCGATTGGGTGTGTGTGCGCGACCTCGGCCACATTGACCCCCAGGGCCGCCTCCGGGTGGCAGGCCGCGAGAGCCGCATGCTGGTCACCATGGCCAAAAAGCTGTTCCCCGAAGAGCTGGAGACGGTGCTCGAATCGCACCCCGCCATCGCCCGCGCCTCGGTGCATGGCCTGCCGGATGCACAGCGGGGCGCCCAAGTGGTCGCCATCGTGCAATTTGCGGCACTTACAGCAGGCATGGCGCACCCTAGCCTGCAAGAAGTGCAGGCCTGGTGCCGGGCGCGGCTGGAAGCCTTCAAGGTCCCCCGCCGCTTGTGGGCGCACGCCGATTGGGCCTTTACCGCGAGCGGCAAAACCGACCATCTCGCCCTCGGGCGTTTGCTGGAAACGGCCCCCCACCACCCTGACAGCTCACCATGCCTGACCACCATCCTCTGATCGCCGGGTGGGCGCGCAGCGCCGTCGCGCCGCATGGCGGGGCGTTCAGAGCGCTCGCAGCCCATGACATTGGCGCCCCTGTGCTACAAGCGCTGCTGCAGCGCGCAGGCTTGGCAGCAGCCGATGTGGATGCGGTCATCCTTGGCAACGCCTTGGGTGCAGGCGGTAACCCCGCTCGCATGGTGGCGCTGGCAGCCGGCCTGCCGGACCGTTGTGCGGCGCTCACTATCGACACCCAGTGCTGCGCTGGACTGGATGCCATTGCCCTTGCCGCCGGAATGCTGGCCAGCGGTCAGGCCGAGGTCGTAGTGGCAGGTGGGGTCGAGGCATGGAGCCGCGCCCCGATCCGGCAACACCGCCCGCTTGATCCGGGCGAGACTCCGATAGCCTATGAACGCCCCGCGTTTGCCCCGGACCCGGCCCGTGACCCCGATCTGCTGCAGGCTGCTGCGGACTATGCCGAGGCCCACCGCATCGCCCGCAGCACCCAAGATAGCTACGCGGTGCAAAGCCACGCCCGCGCAGTGCACCACCAGACGGCCTTGGCTGCAGAAATTGTTCCGGTGGCCGGATTGACCCACGACACCTACCCTCGCCTAGTCAGCGCCCGCGCAGCACAGCGCCTGCCGGTGCAAGCGCGTGGCACAGGTAGCCTTGCGGAAACCGACTGTGCGGTGAGCACCCTTGCGATTTCCACCCGTGCCGATGGAGCTGCCATGGTGCTCTTGATGACGGCGGCGGCAGCTGCCCGTTTGCAGGTTACGCCACCCGCGCAGTGGCGCGCCTCGACCTCAGTAGGCCTGGACCCAGCCATGCCTTTGCTGGCTGCAGAAGCGGCCACCCGCAAAGCGCTGCAGCGCGGTGGCCTGCCGCAGGCACAAGACTGCGCGGTGGTGGAGCTGCATGATGCGTTTGCGGTGCAAGGCCTGGCTTATTGCAGCGCACTGGGCTTGGAGCCGGACGCCATCAACCGCTTGGGCGGAGGTATTGCAAGAGGCCACCCCATCGGCGCCTCCGGCGCCATCGCCCTGGTGCGAGTGCTGGCCGATTTGGAGCGCCTCGGGCAGGCAGGCGCCCACGGGCTGGCATCAGTGGCGGGCGCTGGCGGCATCGGGGCCGCGACGCTGGTGCAGTGGCGGGGCTAAGCCCGGCCGCTTGAACCTGCCACATCTGCCAAGCGCTCTAGCCGACTACCTTGAAATAGCTGTCCAACTCGGCACGCACGGTGCGGGTGCTGTTGACGGCTTGGGCAGGGTCGGCATAGCCCAAAGCTACACCACACACCACTTGGCTCTCGGCACCCAGCCCCAAGTGGCTGCGCACCAGGGTGGGGTAGGAGGCCAGTGCCCCGATGGCGCAACTGGCAAGGCCGCGGGATTGGGCTGCCAGCAACAAGCCGTAAAGCGTCATGCCCAAGTCCATAAAGCAGCCACTGCCCATGCCCCGCTCGATGGTGACTACCAGCGCCACTGGCGCATCAAAGAAGCGGAAGTTGCGCTCAAACTGCTGGTCGCGCCCGGCCCGGTCCTCGCGGGCAATGCCAATGCTGTCGTACAGCGCACGGGCCGCGGCCACCTGCCGGCGGCGCAAATGGCCAGGCATAGGGTCAGGAAAGTAGCTGTAGTCCTCGGCCTCGGCCTGGCCTTCACGATAAGCGGCAGACATGGCTTGCGACAAGGCTTCGCGCACCGCACCGCGCACCTGGACAAAGCTGCCCGGCTGCAAGTTGGCACCGCTAGGGGCCAAGCGCGCGCTCACCAGCAGCTCATGCAACAAAGCGTCTGACACCGGCTGGTCGGTAAAGCCGCGCACGGAGGTGCGCGCCTGCGCCAAGACTGAGAACGGGTCGGATTTTGTATCGGTCATGCGGCTTAGTAGCCCCGCCCCGCATCCACCAGCCCCGCCACCGTCTTCCCGCTTTGCAGCGCAGCAATCTTGCGGGCGATCTGGGCGATGCTCTCGGAGCGCAGGGTGCGGGCCGAGGTGTGTGGAGTCACGGTGATTTTGGGATGGTTCCAAAAGGCATGCCCCTGCGGCAAGGGCTCCACCCGGAACACATCGAGCGTGGCACCGGCAAGGTGGCCACTGTCGATGGCGGCGAGCAAATCAGCATCGACCACATGGGCGCCGCGTGCCACGTTGATCAGATAGCCGCCGGAGCGGATATGGGCCAGTGTGCGGGCATTGAGAATGCTATCGGTCTCAGAGGTCAGGGGCAGCAGGCACACCACGATGCGGCTGGCTGCCAGAAAGTCTTGCAGCTGCGCCTCGCCGTGAAAGCACTGCACGCCGTCCAGCATTTTGGGTGAACGGCTCCAGCCATTCACCAGAAAATCGAACTGCGCCACCGCCTTGGCCACCCGCTCGCCCAACACCCCCAGCCCCAGAATGCCGACGGGATAGTCGATGCGGCTGCGCGGCTTGCGGAACGACCATTTGCCGCTCCCCATGTCGGCCTCGTAGCCATCAAACTCACGGAAGTGGCGGATCACCGCGTGGCACACGTATTCCGCCATTTGCACCGACATACCGGCGTCGTCCAAGCGGATCACCGGCACGCCGGCTGGCAGCTTGAGCTTCATCAGGGCATCGACACCGGCACCGGTGTTGAAGATGGCTTTCAAGCTCGGTTGCTCGTCCAGCAATTGCTGCGGGGGCTTCCAGACCACTGCATAGTCTGCCGCCGGCGCACCCGGCTGCCAGAGGGTGACCTCGGCGCCGGGAACGGCGGCTTGCAGCCCGGGAATCCAGCTGGCCTCGTCGAAATCGGCCGAGTAATAGGTAATGCGCACAGGTGTTGTCATGCCCGCATTTTCACCGGAGTGCGGGCTACTTTCGCTCAGGCAGGTACCACCATGCGCAGCAGCTCGCTGCCCTCGGTCACCTGGTCGCCCGGTGCAAACAAAAGTTCGCCTACCGTGCCATCGGCCGGCGCGGCAATCGTGTGCTCCATCTTCATGGCTTCCATGACGGCGAGGGCCTGACCCTTTTTGACGACATCGCCGGCCTTTACCGCAAACGACACCACTTTGCCGGGCATAGGCGCGGTCAGGCGGCCGCCTTCAGACTGGGCGTCGCCAGCATGGGCCAGCGTGTCAATCGCTATGATTTGTGTAGCACCTCGCGCAGTGAATACATGGGCTACAACCCCATTTGCATACACATTTACCAGGCTTCGCTGCTCACCGACGCGCACATCCAGTGCATCGCCTTGGGCGGCCCACTGCAGCGGATACGTCTGCCCGCCCACCGTCAGCTCCAGCGCGCCACCGCGCACCGAGCGCAACAGGGCGGTGTGCGGCTCGCCGGCGTATTCGAGGGCAAAGCTGCGCACTTGGGCACCGTGCGATTTCCAGCCATCGCGCTGGGCCCAGGGGTCTTGCCAGCCATGGGCGTCGGGCTGCGCGGCTTGGCGTTCTCCCGCCTGCAAAGTGTGGGCAATCAAGGCCGCCGCGGCCATCGGCAAGCCCACTTTGTCTTGGTGGAACAAGGCGTCTGCTTCGCGCGGAATCAGCGCCGTGTCCAGCTTGGCCGCAGCAAACGAGGAACTGGTGGTCACATGCCGCAAGAACTGCACATTCGTCGCCAGCCCCACGATATGGGTCTGCGCCAATGCAGCGTCCAGCCGGGCCAGCGCCTCCTCGCGGGTGGCGCCATGCACGATCAGCTTGGCGACCATGGAGTCGTAAAACGGGCTGATGGCATCGCCCTCGCGCACGCCGGAATCCACCCGCACGCCGCGCTCTGCGCGCACAAAGGTCACATGGGGAGGGAGGCCGTACACCTGCAAGCTGCCGGTGGCCGGCAAGAAGTTGTTGTCGGGGTTCTCGGCGCAAATTCGGGCTTCGATGGCGTGGCCGTGGATTTGCAACTCGTCTTGGCGCAAAGGCAAAGGCTCACCACTGGCCACGCGCAGTTGCCACTCCACCAGGTCCAACCCGGTGATGGCCTCGGTGACCGGGTGCTCCACCTGCAGGCGGGTGTTCATTTCCATGAAATAGAACTTCATGGCTTCGGGGTGCTCGTAGCCGCCGGGCTGCTCAACAATGAACTCCACCGTGCCGGCGCCCACATAGCTCACGGCGCGGGCGGCTTCCACGGCGGCCTGGCCCATCTGGGCGCGCAGTGCGGGCGTCATGCCCGGCGCGGGCGCTTCTTCCAGCACCTTCTGGTGGCGGCGCTGCACCGAGCAGTCGCGCTCGAACAGGTACACATAGTTGCCCTGGGTGTCGCCAAACACCTGAATCTCGATATGGCGCGGGCGCTGCACGTATTTTTCAATCAGCACCGCGTCATCGCCAAAACTGTTGATGGCCTCGCGCTTGCACGATGCCAGCGCGTCGGCAAAGTCTTCTGCCTTGTCGACCGCGCGCATGCCCTTACCGCCACCGCCTGCGCTGGCCTTGATGAGCACCGGGTAACCGATGCGGTCTGCCTCGCGCTGCAACAGGGCCGGGTCTTGGTCTGCAGCGTGGTAGCCGGGCACCAGCGGTACGCCGGCTTTTTCCATCAGCTGCTTGGATTCGGCTTTCAGGCCCATGGCCTGAATGGCGCTGGCCGGGGGCCCGATGAACACCAAGCCGGCGGCGGCACAGGCGTTGGCGAACTCTTCGTTTTCACTCAGGAAACCGTAGCCGGGGTGGATGGCTTGGGCGCCGGTGGCCTTGGCCGCCTCGATGATTTTTTCCCAACGCAAATAGCTGTCTTTGGGCGCACTGCCCCCGATGTACACCGCTTCGTCACACGCCGCGACATGTTTGGCGTGTGCATCGGCATCAGAATAGACCGCTACGGTTTTGATAGCTAGTCGCGCAGCAGTGGCGGCCACCCGGCAGGCAATTTCGCCACGATTGGCAATGAGGATTTTGGTGAACATAAACTTTCCTTGCCTTACATGCGGAACACGCCGAACTGGGTGTCGGGTATGGGTGCGTTCAACGACGCGCTGAGCCCCAGCGCCAGCACGCGGCGGGTATCGGCGGGGTCGATGATGCCGTCGTCCCACAGGCGGGCGGTGGCGAAATAGGGGTGGCCCTGCTCTTCATATTGCTGGCGGATGGGGGCTTTGAAGGCTTCCTCTTCGTCCGCGCTCCAGCTGCCGCCTTTGCCTTCAATGCCGTCCCGCTTGACGGTGGCGAGCACGCTGGCCGCCTGCTCGCCACCCATGACCGAGATGCGCGCGTTGGGCCACATCCACAAAAAGCGGGGGCTGTAGGCGCGACCGCACATGCCGTAATTGCCAGCGCCAAAGCTGCCGCCAATGATGATGGTGAACTTAGGGACAGCGGCTGTGGCCACCGCGGTCACCATCTTGGCGCCGTTGCGGGCAATGCCTTCGTTCTCGTATTTGCGGCCGACCATGAAACCGGTGATGTTCTGCAAAAACACCAGCGGGATCTTGCGCTGGCAGCACAGCTCAATAAAGTGCGCGCCCTTGAGCGCTGACTCGCTGAACAGAATGCCGTTGTTGGCAATGATGCCTACCGGCATGCCTTCCACATGGGCAAAGCCGCAGACCAGCGTGGTGCCGTAGCGGGGCTTGAACTCATGCAGCTCCGAACCATCGACGATGCGGGCGATGATTTCGCGCACATCAAAGGGTTTGCGGGTATCGGTGGGGATGACTCCGTACAACTCTTCCGCTACAAATTTAGGAGCTACCGGCGCACGCAATTCGGCGGCCGGAGCCTTTTTCTTATTCAAATGCGCAATCGCCTCGCGCGCGAGTGACAGCGCGTGTAGATCATTCTGCGCCAGATGATCGGCCACGCCGGAGAGGCGGGTGTGCACATCGCCACCGCCCAGGTCTTCTGCAGTCACCACCTCGCCCGTCGCGGCCTTCACCAGGGGCGGGCCACCCAGGAAAATGGTGCCCTGGTTTTTAACGATGATGGTCTCGTCGCTCATGGCGGGCACATAGGCGCCACCGGCGGTACAGCTACCCATGACCACCGCAATTTGCGCAATGCCCTGCGCGCTCATGTTGGCCTGGTTAAAGAAAATACGGCCAAAGTGGTCACGATCCGGGAACACTTCGTCCTGGTTGGGCAAATTGGCGCCGCCGGAGTCCACCAGGTAAATGCACGGCAGGTTGTTTTGCGCGGCCACTTCCTGGGCGCGCAGGTGCTTCTTGACGGTGAGCGGGTAATAAGTGCCACCCTTCACCGTGGCGTCGTTGCAGACGATCATGCAGTCCACCCCGCTCACCCGGCCGATACCGGCAATCACCCCGGCGCAGGGCGCGCTGTCGGTGCCATCGCGGTCGGGGTACATGGCCAGTGCAGCTAGTGGGGAGAGCTCCAGAAAGGGGGTGCCGGGGTCCAACAACATGCCCACGCGGTCGCGCGGGAGCAACTTGCCGCGGGCGGTGTGCTTGGCGCGGGCGGCGTCGCCACCGCCGAGCGCGGCCTTGTCAATCTTGGCATTCAGGTCAGCCACCAGGGCGCGCATGGCGGCTGCGTTGGCCACAAAGTCGGCAGAGCGCGGGTTGAGTTTGGATTCCAGCATCGTCATGGGGTGCATCCGGTCAGTGTTGTTCGGTCAAGTGGCATTGTGCGGCGGGAGCCCGGGCGAGCTCCACCGCAAAGGTTGCAAATTGCGCCACAAGAGGCACATTTTTTGGCACACTCATTTGATGCCCGCACCTACCCCTGTTGCCGCCACCCCCATGGCTTTTGCCAGAGCCATGGTGCACGCCTATGCACGCTACGGCAAGGACCCGTCAAAGGCACTTGCACAGGCGCAGATTGCGCCAGATGCCCTGCAAGCAACAGATGCCCGCATCACCGCCTGGCAGATGGAGCGCCTGTCCGGGGCAGCCATGCGCGAGCTGGACGACGAAGCCTTGGGCTGGTTCAGCCGAAGGTTGCCCTGGGGCAGCTACGGCATGCTGGTGCGCGCCTCTATCAGCGCCCCCACCCTGCACGTAGCCTTAAGCCGCTGGTGCCGCCACCACGGCCTGATTGCCCCGGACATCACGCTCACGCTGAGCACCGCAGGCGATATCGCCAGCATCACGCTGACCGAGAACGCTACCCCACCGAACCAAGGGCATGGGGCTTTTGCGCAGGTCAAGGAGGAGCCCGCAACGCGGGCGGGGGACACGGAGCAAAAGCACCATGCCATTGGTTTGGCACTCCAAATCCGGGAGTTCTGCATGGTCTCGGTGTTGCGCAACGTATTGGGCGTGGCCTGCTGGCTGATCGACTCGCGCATTGCCTTGAAAGGTGCGAGCTTTCCGTTCGCAGCCCCCGCCCACCAGGACGCTTACGCTGTGTTGTTTGGCGGGCCCACCCGATTCGGAGAAGCGCAAGCGGCCATCCACTTCGACGCGCGCTACCTCCGCCTGCCGCTGCGGAGGGACGAAAAAGCCTTGCAGCAGATGCTGCAAAACGCCTTGCCCCTGACCGTGCTGCAGTACCGGCGCGACCGCTTGCTGGGGCAGCAGGTGCGGCAACTGCTGAGCAACCATCCGCAAGACACCCACAGCGCAGAAGCGCTGGCCGGTTTGCTGAACGTGTCGCCCCGCACCCTGCACCGCCAGCTCAAGGAAGAAGGCACGACGCTACAAACCCTCAAAGACGACGTGCGCCACCACAAGGCCACCGAACTGCTCTTGCGCAGCCAACGGCCCATCAAGCAGGTGGCAGAGGCGGCGGGTTTTCAGAACGAGAAAAGCTTTATCCGCGCCTTCAAGGGCTGGACCGGGCAGACGCCAGCCGAATTCCGCCGCGTCGGGGGTGCCCGCGCCTGATGCGCTCCGGCGCTGCCCGACAGGCAGCGCCAGCTAGGGGGCGCGGTTCTTCTGCAAGGTTTGCAAGAGCGCCTTGAACTCAGGCGACTCCCTCAGCGTGGCCCGGCCGGCTGCGATGAGCTGGGTCACATCCTCGCCCGGGATGGTGAGGGCGGTCGGGATCTGCAGCAGCTTGGTACGCTGGGGCAAGTCTTGGTCGTCCGGGGCGTCGCGCAGGTTGACCTGCACCACATGCACTTCTGCATCATTGGCGAACACATCTTTGCCGCCCGGAAAGCGTTGGGCCAGCTCGCCCTTCCACTGGCGCGTGACATCGGCAAGAAACTCCTGGGTTTCTTTGGTCGCCCGGGCTCCGGCACCAAAGACCAGTGTGTCGAGCACCTCGGCGGCGCCGGGCAAACGATCACTTTGGTCGATGTTGGTGGAGGGGTCCCGTTCGGAGTTCACCGACACCAGCACCAGCTTGCGCACCACGCCCGCTGCAATGCCGGCGCGCTGCAGTACCGGGCGCAAGCCGCCCTCGGCGAGCGCACTGTCCAGGAAGCGGCGCACGCCCAGGTTGTCAGACAGGCCGCCATCCAGCAAGTGGATGTAGGGGCGGTTGTTGCTGTCCAAGTAGCTGCGGGCCTGCTCGCGGTAGAGGCGGGTGCGGTAGTCTTCCCATGCGTCGCCCACCACCTCGGGCGGCTCGCACTGGCCCGCGAAATTGCGCAGGGTCACAGGGCTGAGTAACAAAGGCACCGACGACGAAGCAGCCACCGCAAACGACACCGGCACCGATTGCAGGTTGGAGCAGATCAGGTCGAACTGCGCCTTGGAAAACTCAAAACCGGTGCCCAAAGACATATCGGTCGCCGTGATCAGCAAATCGGGGTGGCCTTTGCGGCTTGCCAAATCGCCGAAAGTGGCCCCGCCGTAAAGGCTGTCCAAGCGCTCTGCCAGCAGGTGCGAGCGGCCAAACCACGGCGATGACAAGGCCACCAGGTTGCCGGGCCGCAGCGCATAGCTCAACAGGTTCTCCTGAAAGTCCTGCCGCAGGTATTCGCGCTCGAAACGCGGCAGGCGCGCAGAGCCGTGGGTCGCAAAGTAAGCCGCCACGATGCTGCCGCCCGACACGCCCCCCACCAGGTCCACCTTGTCCAGCAGGTTGGTGTCGCGGCCGGCCCATTCAAATCGATTGGCCTGCAGCTCCAGGAGCACCCCGTAGCCGAACGCCGCCGCCCGGGCACCCCCACCGGAAAAAAGCACTGCCATCAGGATGGTGGGATCGCGGTCATCGTCCGCGCTGCGCTGCGGGTCTGGCGCCACCGTGGATACGGGCTCATTGATCCAGGGTTTTTGCGTGGAGCACCCGGCCACTGCCAGCGCGACGCAGCACACGAGCCAACGAAGCATCATCGGTCTGTGCCCTCCGCACCGTCCACCACCCCCAGCAGCGCGGGCAATGCCTGCATGGAGTCAAACACCTCTGCGGCGCCCGCCGCTAGCAGCGCCTGACCCTCGCCTTGTGGCGCATAGCCGAACACCATGGCACCCGCCGCCACACCGGCCGTAACACCGGTGACCGTGTCTTCCACTACGGCGCAGCGCGTGGGGTCTGCGCCCAGCGCGGCGGCCGCAGCCAGGTACACGTCAGGGTGGGGCTTGGAGCGCGGCAAGTCGTGCCCGCTGAACACCCGCCCTTCGAAGTACGGCAACAAGCCCGTCTTGCCCATTTGCATCAGAACCTTGGGCAAATCTGCGCCAGATGCGCAGGCTATTCTGCCGGCGTAGGCTTCGTGAATGCGGGCAATTGCTTCGGGTGCGTGGGGGATGGGCTGCGCATGCTCCATAAGCGCGGCATTGCGGCGCGCGCGGAACGACGCCATCCACTCGGGCGTGAGCGGCTTGCCGGTTTCCGCTTCAATGCGGGCACGCTCGTCCATCACGGCTTTGCCCACAAACACGGCCATGCACTCCTCGAGGCTCATGGCCCAGCCCTGCTCGGCCAGCATGTCGCGCAACACGCCGTTGGTAATCAGCTCGCTGTCCACCAGCACGCCATCGCAGTCAAACAAAACGGCTTCAAATTTCATTGTTGGTCTCCATCCACATACAACCAGGCTCCGGCCTCCCGCACAAAGCGGCTGCGCTCGTGCAAGCGCACTGCCGCGCCGCTGGCCGGCTTTTGGCGAGCGACGAATTCGACCTCGGCATGGGTGGCGTCTTGCACGGTGTGGCTGCGCACGTCCAAGCCCAACCATTTGACGCCGGGGTCGAACTCAATGCGCGCAGGCCGATTACTGGCGTGCCAGGTTTTGAGAAGGTACGCCTCGCGCTCCAACACAAAGGCGCAGTAGCGGCTGCGCATCAGACTTTCGGCATCGGGGGCGGGGGACTCGCTCTCCAGCCAACGGCCACAACATTGGCCGTAGGGGAGCGTTTTTTTCTGGTGTTGCCGGCCACAGGGGCAAGCTTCTGTCATCACAAAGAGCTTCATGCCCTCCATCATGCCTTGGCTTTAGATGACATCAGCCCTTGGCTTGGCGGCGCGCCTTTTGCGCTTCCAGGGTTTCTGTGGGCGCGCCTGCCTTCACCCATTCGCCCCAGCCGCCATCGATGTGGGCCACATTGCTCATGCCCATGTCCTGCAAGGCTTTGGCAGCCAACGCACTGCGCCAGCCCGCACCGCAAAACAAGATGAACTCTTTGGACTCGTCGGCAAACAAGGGCTTGTGGTACGGCGACTCGGGATCCACCCAGAACTCCAGCATGCCGCGCGGCGCATGAAAGGCGCCCACCACAGTGCCGTCGTTCAGCTCACGGATATCGCGGATATCCACGATTTGCACAGCCGGGTCTTGCAGGCGGGCTTGCACCTCGGCCACGCTGTAGGTGGTGACCTGCGCCATGGCTTCGTCGACCAGTGCGCGGGATCCTTTGGTAATGGGCATGGGAGTCTCCTTCAGGGTCAGGCGTCAAATACCACGCCATCTTGCAACGTTGCCGCGCCGGAGCGCACCAGGTCGTGCACCAGTTGCCGAGTGGCCTCTTCCAAAGTGGCGCCAGCAAAGTGCTTCTCAAAGGTGTGGTTGAAATAGCTGGTGTTGCGGGCCCATTCGATGAGCGCGGGCAGGGGCAAGTGGCGGGCTTCGAGCAGCTTGAACTTGAGCAACACCTTGGCTGCGTACTGCAGGTGCTTGGCCGGGTTTTGCACAAAGCCATTGAGGCGCTGGCGGGCGTAGGCAATGGCCTGTGGGGCATCTGTGAACGGGGCGCCATGGCCGGGAATGACGGTGGCCGGGTTCAACCGCTCGATCACATCCAGCGTGGCGGCGACTTCGTCGAACGCGTCATCGCCATCGAGTTCGGGGAACACCACGCCAAAGCCTTTTTCCCACAGGGCGTCTGCCGACACCAAGGTGCGGCTTCGCGGCTCAAACAGGATGACCGAATGCGGGTCGTGCCCCGGTGCTGCATGTACCTGCCACCGCAGGTCGCCCAACAGCATCTCGGTGCCCGGTTGCAACGTGGCATTCAAATGGAAGCGCGGGCACTGCTGGCCGGTGGGTGTGTAGCTCAGGGCATGGGCGTCCCACACGCGCACATAGTCGGCGTGGCCCGGTGGAATGTAGGTTTGCAGCGCGGGGTAGCGCGCCTGCAGCGCGGCGTTGCCCCCGCAGTGGTCGCTGTGCAAATGGGTGTTGAGCAGCAGGTCCAGTGGCTGGCCTTGCAACGCCGAGTCCACCAGCGCGAGCGTCTGATCAACATGGGTGCAGTAGCCGCTATCGATGAGCGCGGTGCCGCCCTCACCCTGGATCAGGATGTTGTTGCTGGACAGCCAGCCCCGCTCAAAGACGGTGACGCCGGCAGGCAGTTCGTGCGCCATGGAACTCAAGCCAGTGCGCGCTGAATGATGATCTTCTGCACGTCGCTGGTGCCTTCATAAATCTGGCACACACGCACGTCGCGGTAAATGCGCTCCACAGGAAAGTCGCTTACATAGCCGTAACCGCCCAGGGTTTGGATGGCGGCGCTGCACACCTTCTCCGCCATTTCGCTGGCAAAGAGTTTGGCCATGGCGGCTTCTTTCAGGCAGGGGCGGCCGGCATCGCGCAAAGCAGCGGCATGCCAGATAAGTTGCCGCGCCGCTTCCAGCTGGGTGGCGCAGTCCGCCAAACGGAAGCCGACGGCCTGGTGGTTGAAGATGGGCTGGCCGAAGCTCTGGCGGTCTTTGGCATAGGCAATCGCCACATCGAGTGCGCTGCGGGCCATACCCACGCTTTGCGCGGCAATGCCGATGCGCCCGCCCTCCAGCCCGCCGAGGGCGATGCCATAGCCCTCGCCTTCTTTGCCGATCAGGTTCTCTGCGGGAATGCGGCAGTTGTCGAAGTTGATCTGGGCGGTATCGCTGCTGTGTTGGCCGAGCTTGTCCTCCAGCCGCGCGACCACATAGCCCGGCGCATTGGTGGGCACCAGGAAGGCGCTCATGCCCTTCTTGCCGGCCGCCTTGTCGGTCACCGCGATGACGATGGCCACATCGCCGTTCTTACCACTGGTGATGAACTGTTTGACGCCGTTGATGACGTATTCATCGCCCTCTTTAACCGCCGTGGTGCGCAGGCTGGAGGCATCGCTGCCCACATGCGGCTCAGTCAGACAAAAGGCGCCTAGCATCTGGCCTTGGGCCAGGGGCTCCAGCCACTGCTTTTTTTGCTGCGCGTTGCCGAACTTCATCAGGATGGCGTTGACCGGGCAGTTAGTGACGCTGATCACCGTGCTGGTGCCGCCGTCGCCCGCGGCAATTTCTTCCAACACCAAAGCCAGGGTCACGTAGTCCAGCCCCGCGCCGCCTAACTCTTCAGGCACGCAAATGCCGTAGGCGCCCAGCGCGGCCAGGCCTTGGTGCGCCGCTTTGGGGAAGGTGTGCTCTTTGTCCCACTTGGCGGCGTTGGGCCAGAGCTCGGCTTGGGCAAAGTCGCGCACGGCGTCACGGATCATTTCCTGGTCTTGGGTCAGCAGCATGGGGATGTCTCTCGGGTCGTTGTGTTGGTGTTGGACTTACCAGCTGGAAAACGGCGTTCCATCCCAGCGCAGGTAGGGCACGTCGCGGCTGGAAAATCCGGTGCTTCGGGTGGTGCGCGCGGCCACGGTTGCGCGAATGGCGGCCACACTCTCTTCAGGCAGCAAGGGGGCATCGGGCGTGCCCATATCGGTTCGCACCCAGCCGGGGTGGATCAGCAGAAACTGCGCATTCGGGTAGTCGGGCTGCGCTGCCACTACGGCCATGTTCAATGCGGCCTTGCTCACGTGATACACCCAGGCGCGGCTGCTCTCGACGCCGCCAATTTGCCCGAAGTCGCTGGTGATAAACACAAACTGGCCCCGCGCCTCCTCGACCCAGGGTGCCACCTGCGGCAAGGCCTGCATGGCGCCCAGCACATTGGCGTGCATCATCGCGTCAAACGCTTGCTGCGTGGGGGGCGACTTGGCATCGTCCGCGCTGAAGACACCGGCCACGTAATAGGCCCGGTCGATCTTTTCACCGTCCAGCTGCCAGCTCAGGCCGCTGACGCTGGCCGGGTTGGTCACATCCAGTTTCATGGCCTGCGCACCCAGGTCGCGCAGCCGCTCCAGCCCCGCCGCATCGCGCGCGGTGGCAATGACGCGCTCGCCCGCCTCCAGGTACTGGCGCACCAGCTCCAGGCCAATGCCGCGTGAGGCGCCCACAATCAAAATGGTCTTCATGGTGGTGGTGCCCCGCGTTCAGGCCAGATAGCCCGCGTATTCAAAATAGCCCGACCACGCGGGATCGAAGCTGGCCTTGATCTCAGCATCCGCGGCTTCGGGTCGCGCCAACAGGGGGGCCAGCGTCTGGCGCGCCAAGGCCTCGTCGACCACGTAGTAGAGCGCTTGCCGGCGGCCTTCTTTGCTCAGGGTCAGCACCATCAGGCCTTGGTGCATTTGCTGCAGCAGCATGCCGGCCTGGTCTTGCAGGGCTTGGGCCCGAGCTTGGGCGCCCTCGTCTGCCGCCGGCAGGTCCAGGGTCCATGCGGTGGCCAGGTCGGCGCGCATGGCAACGGCATCTGCACTCAGGTTCACCGCCACAAAGCCGGCTTCTTGCGCGTCAGAGGTGTCCTCGGTGGCGGTGTCGTCGTCACCCCAGGCAAAGTCGTCGAGCTCGATCTCATTGCCGGAATCATCGACCGCGCAATTGAACTGGAGCTCCATGCCTTCCCAATGCGCCTCGCCGGTCGGGAAAATGCCGGTGCGGCCCAAGGTCTCCACCCAATAGGTGTCGAACACCTGTGCGAGTGCGCTCAAGGGCGTCCAGGAGACCGGGGCATCAGACGCCGGGGTCACAAAGTCGATGGCCCCGACCTTGACCGCAAAATCGTACTCACCCAACACATGGTCGAGCATGATGAAGGCCATGTGCCGGGCCTGCTCCGCCAGGGCCTCGGACACCTCGGGCTTGAAATGGAGCTCGAGGGCCACACGGCCGTCGTCTTGCTCCAAGGCGACCATTACCTCCGAGGTCGAGAGCTCCAGCCCGTCCATCTGGATCGAAAAATCGGGTTCCGGGCTGCGTGCCCTGAAGGCAGTCACCCCGAAATGTGCCAACGCCGGCGCAGCACCCGCGATCTGGGACAACAAGGGGAAAAACTCAATGTGGCCATGGGCGGTCAGCACCAACTCCAGCCGGGTGGCATCGGGGGCGCCCAGCACCTCCAGCGTCACACCGTGCAGGTATGGGCTGGCGAGTGCGTTGATTTGCTCCACACGCTCGGCCGGCGGGAGTTGAAAGAACGCGGCTTCCTGGACTGCGAATTCGCGCCAGAAGCTGGCGATCTCGGGGGTGGGCTGCATGGATATCCTGAAAATAGTGAAGGTCGCTAGTATTTCAGAAGCTGGGTCCGCAGCCCGCCCGGTTTACAGCAGCTCCAGGGCGACCGCAGTCGCCTCACCGCCACCAATACACAAGGTGGCTACGCCCTTTGTAAGGCCCCGGGCTTTCAACGCGTGAATCAGCGTGACCATGATGCGCGCGCCGGATGCGCCGATCGGGTGACCCAGCGCGCAGGCGCCGCCGTTGACGTTCACCTTGTCGTGCGGAATGTTCAGCTCAGCCATCAAAGCCATGGGAACCACGGCAAACGCTTCGTTGATTTCCCACAGGTCCACGTCTTCCACCTTCCAGCCGGCTTTGGCCAGCACCTTCTGGGTGGCGCCCACCGGCGCCGTGGCAAACCAGTTGGGCTCCTGGGCATGGGTGGTGTGGGCCACGATTTTGGCCAGCGGCTTGCAACCGAGGTCTTTGGCGGTGCCCTCGCGCATCAGCACCATGGCGGCTGCGCCGTCGTTGATGGAACTGCTGCTGGCGGCGGTGATGGTGCCGTCTTTTTTGAAGGCCGCTTTGAGGGTAGGAATCTTGTCCAGCTTGATCTTACCGGGGCCTTCGTCGATGCTGACCTGCACTTCGCCGGCGCGGGTTTTGACCGTTACCGGGGTGATTTCCGCCTCAAACGCTCCTGATTTGATAGCTGCTTGCGCACGCTGCACGCTGGCCGTGGCGAAATTGTCTTGTTGTTCGCGGGTAAAGCTGTATTTGGCAGCGCAGTCTTCACCGAAGGTGCCCATGGAGCGGCCGGCCTCGTAGGCGTCTTCCAGGCCGTCGAGCATCATGTGGTCCATCACGCGGTCGTGGCCGATACGGATGCCGCTGCGGCCCTTGAGCAGCAGGTGGGGCGCGTTGGTCATGCTCTCCATGCCACCCGCCACCAGCACATCGTGGCTGCCGGCCAGCAGCATGTCGTGGGCGAACATGGCCGCGCGCATGCCGGAGCCGCACATCTTGCTCAGGGTCACCGCACCGGCGCTCTTGGGCAGGCCGCCCTTGAAAGCCGCCTGGCGCGCAGGTGCCTGGCCCTGGCCGGCCATCAGGCAGTTGCCGAAGATAACTTCGGTCACCAACTCGGGGCTGATACCGGCGCGCTCCACAGCAGCTTGAATAGCGGCACCACCCAAGTCGTGGGCGGCAAGAGAAGCGAAGTCGCCCTGAAAGCCACCCATGGGGGTGCGGGCAGCGCTGACGATCACAACGGTTTCTGGCATGGTCTTCCTCGGGGTCAGGTGGATGGCACAACGCCAACCCTAGATTGACGTTTACGTAAACGTCAATTGTGGCAGAAAATCTTTACCGCAGCTTCACCCCGGGCTCACACGTCTTCATGCGGGGCGTGCACCATGACGGCATGACCCATGATGCCCGCTTATCACCCGCCACCCCGGCCGCTGCGCCCCACTCTGTGCCCACATTGCCACGCCGGCACCACCGCCTCACGCGGCTGGCCGCACTGCTGTGCGCAAGCGCCTGTGTGTGGGTCGGCGCCCAGGCACAAACAGCGCCTGCACCGCTCGCGCCAGCTGCCCCGACCAGCGTCATCCGTAATTTGGGCACCCCGGACTTTGCCCAGATCGTGCAGCGCTACGGCCCGGCGGTCGTCAACATCAGCACCAGCGGTACCCGGCTGGTCACCGCCGATGGCAAAGACGGGGCGGGCAACACCAAAGGCGCCGACAACGACGACCCGACCCAGCTGTTTTTGCGCAGATTCCAAGAGCAATTCGGTGCCAGCGGCGCGAGCATGCAGATTCCGGTGAATGCCAAAGGCTCGGGCTTCATCGTGAGCGCTGACGGGCTGGTGTTGACCAACGCCCATGTGATTGCCCATGCCAGCGAGGTCACCGTGAAGCTGACCGACCGGCGCGAATTCAAGGCCAAAGTCCTGGGCAGCGATGCCAAGACCGATGTGGCCGTGCTCAAAATTGAAGCGGCAGGCCTTCCGGTGGTTGCCATCGGCCAACCCGCCAACCTCAGCGTGGGCGAATGGGTGCTGGCGATTGGCTCGCCCTTCGGCCTGGACAACACGGTCACCACCGGCGTGGTGAGCGCCAAGGGTCGCACCTTGCCCGACGACTACACCGTGCCCTTTATTCAGACCGATGCAGCCGTCAACCCCGGCAACTCGGGCGGGCCGCTGTTCAACGCCGCAGGCGAGGTGGTGGGCATTAACTCGCAGATCTACACCCGCAGCGGCGGCTACCAGGGCTTGAGCTTTGCCATCCCGATCGACCTTGCGCAATCGGTGGCGCGGCAGATTGTGGCCACGGGCCACGCCTCGCACGGGGTGCTGGGCGTCTCAGTACAAGAGGTCACGCAAGCGCTGGCCGATGCCTTCAAGCTGCCGCGCCCCATGGGCGCCCTGATTTCAGACGTCCGCCCGGACAGTGCCGCCGCCAAGGCCGGCCTGCAGTTCGGCGATGTGATCGTGGCGGTAGATGGCCACCCCATCCAATCCGGCAGCGACCTGCCGCTGTGGATCGCCATGGCGGTGCCCGGCCAGCAAGTGGTGGTGGATGCCCTGCGCGGAGGCCGTGCGGTGCAGGCCCGCGCCACGATGGACGACCCCGCCCAGCGCACTGCCGCCCCCGCCAAAGGCCAGCCGCAAGTGCCCTTGATTCCCCAACTCGGCGTAGCGGTACGACCCTTGTTACCGGTAGAGCTGCGCGCGGCGGACGCCCGTCACGGCCTGATGATTGAAGCCGTCCAACCCGATGCCGGGAAGGCTGGCCTCACCCCCGGCGACATCCTGCTCGCTATCAACGAAGTGCCGGTGACCTCGGTAGAGCAAGCCCGCGCGCTCCTAGCCCAGGCCCAAGGTTTGGTCGCCCTGCTGGTGCAACATGAGGGCGAGAAAAACTACCTCGCGGTCACGCTCAAGCCGGCGGGTTAGTCGCCCAGCCGGACAACAAAGCAGCGCAAGCCGCCTCCGGGTCGCCTGCCTTCGTGATCGCCGAAATCACCGCGGCACTGGCTGCACCTGTGGCAGCCACCTTTGCCACATTGCCGGCATCAATGCCCGCAATACCCACCACCGGCAAAGGCAACACACCGGACCAGTAACGCAGGTTGTCCAAGCCTTGGGGGATCCACGGCATGTCTTTGCTTTGCGTGGCAAAGATGGGGCCACAGGCGATATAGCTGGGCCGCAGCGCCCACGCGCGGGCGACTTCCCAGTAGCTGTGGGTGCTCAGGCCGATGCGCACTCCGGCGTTTCTCAGAGCCTGCAAGTCCACCTGTGCCAAGTCTTCCTGACCCAGATGCACGCCATAAGCGCCATGCTGCAGGGCGAGTTGCCAATGGTCGTTGATGAAGAGTTGGGTGCCGGGTGTGGCGCTGGCCACCGCCACCGACGCCTGGATGTGCGCCGCAAGCGTCGGGTCGGCAGGGTCTTTGATGCGAAGTTGCACGGTGCGGATGCCAGCTGCCACCACCCGCTCGACCCATGCGGCGCTGTCCACCACCGCGTACACACCCAGCGCCGGATGACTGAGCGCTGCGAAATGCGGTGCTGCGTTATCTACCGCCGGGGCGGTAGCACCGGGCAGTGTGAACGCGGGCAAGTTGGCGATGTGCTGCGCAAAGTCCGGCTGCGGGTTCACCGGGCCGGCGCCCTGCCCTGCCGGATACGCGTGGCGAAGCGCATGGGTGGTGGCCATTTTGGCCAAGACCACTGCGTCGGCCACACAGTAGCCACTGGCCAAGGCGGCCGCGGCGGTAGAGGCAAAGGTACAGCCGGTGCCGTGATGGTGGGCGGTGCTCACCCGAGGCAAGCTGAGCCAGCCCGTGGCTTGCGGGCTTTGCAACCAATCACAGGCCAGGCCATCCGCCTGCACCTCATCCCCGCCGGTGATGACCACAGAAAAACAGTCCTGCACTACCGTTGCATCAGACGGCGCCCACTCCCGCGTGCCCATACGCCAGCGGGCTTGCAGAGCTTGCGCCAGCGCAGGCGCAGCCGCGGCCTGCAAGGGGTGGCTCGGCTCGCCGGCGTGGAGCAAGCGCAAGGCCTCGGCGCGATTGGGCGTAATCAAGGTGGCGCGGGGCAATAGCTGGCGGCAATAGGCGTCGAGTAAGGCGTCGTCAACAAAGTGGGTTCCCGTGGTGGAGCCCAACACAGGGTCTACCACCAGGGCGACCGCATGGCCTTCGGCACGCAGCCGGTCCACCCACCGGCAGACCACGCGCAGGTTGTCCACACTGCCGAGCAAGCCGGTCTTGATGGCCTGCGGCAGCATGTCTTGGGCAAGTGCGGCCAGTTGCGCGTCCAGCAGATCGGCGCTGACCGGCTCCACCCGGGTGACCGCCACTGAGTTTTGCGCAGTGATGGCGGCCACAGCCGTGCAGCCGTGCACGCCGAATGCCTGCAAAGCTTTCAGGTCCGCCTGCAAGCCGGCGCCGGCGCCGGAGTCGGAGCCGGCAATGCTCCAGACCACGGGGTGTTGGCCGGCAGGTGCGCGGGCGAATTCAGTACTAAAAGTGCTTCTAGCCCTCATAGGCATTGCGCGAGTAGCTTCATTTTTCATAGCAATCTCACAACAAAATGGGGTGACCCGCGACCGGGGTAGATGCCACCGCCATGTCCTGGCGGGGCATGACGCCGGCTTCATAAGCGAGGCGGCCGGATTCGATACCGAGCTTGAACGCGCGGGCCATGCGCACCGGGTCTACCGCATGGGCCACAGCACTGTTGAGCAGCACCGCATCCAGCCCCAGTTCCATGGCCTGCACCGCATCTGCCGGCGAGCCGATGCCGGCATCGACGATGAGTGGCACGCCGAGCAGGCGGGCCCGCAGGGTGCGCAGCGCGCCGGGGTTGACCAGCCCCTGCCCCGAGCCTATGGGCGCGCCCCAGGGCATGAGGATGCTGCAGCCGGCATCCAGCAGGCGCTGGCAGCTCACCAGGTCGTCCATGCAATACGGGAACACTTCAAAGCCGTCTTTCACCAGCTGGGTGGCGGCGGTCAGCAGCTCGAAGGGGTCAGGCTGGAGGGTGTGGGCGTCGCCCACGACTTCGAGTTTGATCCACGGTGTCTCAAACAGCTCGCGGGCCATGTGCGCCAGGGTGATGGCTTCGCGGGCGGTGTGGCAGCCCGCGGTGTTGGGGAGCAGGTGGGCGCCTGTGGCTTTGATGAGGGCGAAGAAGTCGCCGGCCTCTCCCCCGTGGGCGAGTTGGCGGCGCAGGCCCATGGTGACGACTTGAGCGCCTGAGGCTTGGATGGCGTCCTGCAGTATTTGGGGGGAGGGGTAGGCTGCGGTGCCCAGGAAGAAGCGGCTGGTCAATGTGCGGCCGCCTATGTGCCATTCGCTTGCTTCTTCGAGGCGACTTGGCTGCAGCGTGCTCTGCTCCGTGTCCCCCGCCCGCTGCGCGGGCTCCTCCTTAACCTGCGCAGAACACACTGCCGCCAAGTCTCTGGGTGTGGCGGTTGAACGCTCGCGACCATCCAACTTTTGCTCGGCAGTACTTTGCTCAGCCGCTTCGTCTATTGTGTGTGTAGTCATGGGTCAACCGCCTTCGATGGGTTGAAAGGTGAGGATGGTGTCGCCCTCTGCCAGCGGCTGCTGGGCGCGCTGGCTGCGGGGTACGAAGTTGCCGTTGACGGCGGTGGCTAGCGCTGCCGGGAGCACTCCGCGGGCGTCTACCCAGGCTTGTAGGGTTCTAGCGCTTGTGGATTCCGGGGTGCCATTCACCGTGATGGTGATGGTCGTTGGCTCGGTGTCTGTGGTGGTCATAGCTTGAGCTCTTGCAATGCCTGCTCCACCAGTGCCGGGGCGATGAGCCAGCCGTGGCGGAAGAGTCCGTTGATTTCGGTGGTGCCTGCGCTGTGGCGGATGGTCGGCAGGTTGTCGGGCAACGCGGGGCGCAGGTTGGTCTCTGTTTGAATCAGACGCGCCTCGGCGAGTGCGGGCATCACGCTATGTGCAGCACTTAGCAGCTCCAGCGTGCTGCGCAGGGACACGGGCGAGCGGTCTTCGCTTTCGATCTCGCTCGCACCCACCACGATCACATCCCCGGGGCGGGGCACCATATAAATCGAGTGGCGCGGATGCAGCAGGCGCACCGGTCGGTGGAGTGGCACGCCGGGGGCGTGCAACCAGAACACCTCGCCACGCACACCACGCACAGGCATTGCAGGCTTGGCGCCCACGCCGCGTACGTCGAAGACGTGGTCGAAGCGATGTTGTGCTTCGCTGGCATGGATCGCGCCTGCATCCACCGCCGTGACGGTGCTGCCCCAATGCCACTGCACACCTTGCACCGTGGCTTGTGCGGCCAGCGCCTGCAGGGCCTGCACGGGGTGTATCTGCCCCTCACTGGGCAGCAACCAAGCCAGCGCCGGTCCCCGAATGGAGGGCTCCAGCGCGTGCAGCGAATCCGGCGTCAAAGACTGCGGTTGGTACGGCGCATCGGCCTTGGCCTGCAAGAGCCCGACCACACGCTGGGCCGCGCCCGCATCGCTGCGGTGCGCCAGCAGCAGGCTGCCCTGCATGTGCAAGGCCACCGGCTCGGAGAGCGCCTGCACGATCTGCGGCCAGAGCTGGCAAGAGCGCACGCCCAGCGCAAACACTTCGCTGCCGGCGCGCTCCAGCTCGGCCACCGGGCTCAGCATGCCAGCCGCCGTCCAGCCCGCAGCCTGCGAGCCGGACTCCGCACGCGGGCCGGGGCCCAACGCCGGGTCAAACACCTGCACGTCGTGGCCCGCGCGGCTGAGCGTGAACGCCAGCAGCCGGCCGAGCACTCCCGCGCCGGCAATGCCTATGCGCAGCGCCATGGTCAGGCCTTGGTGTCGTCGGTGGCAGTCTGTACTGGGTTGATGGGGATGTAGATCTCCCCGCCCACCTTTTTGAACTCGCCCGACATCACGTCCATGCCCGATTGCAGGGCCTGCTCCTCGCTCACGCCCAGGTTCTTGGCGTAGTCACGCACCTCCTGGGTGATCTTCATGCTGCAGAACTTGGGGCCGCACATCGAGCAGAAATGCGCCACCTTGGCACCTTCGGCAGGCAGGGTTTCGTCGTGGAACTGCTTGGCGGTGTCGGGGTCCAGCGAGAGGTTGAATTGGTCCATCCAGCGGAACTCGAAGCGCGCTTTGGACAATGCATCGTCCCGCGCCCGCACACCCGGGTGACCCTTGGCCACATCGGCCACGTGGGCGGCAATCTTGTAGGTGATGATGCCGGTCTTCACGTCTTCGCGGTCGGGCAAACCCAGGTGCTCCTTGGGCGTGACGTAGCAGAGCATCGCGGTGCCGAACCAGCCAATCATGGCGGCACCGATGCCACTGGTGATGTGGTCGTAGCCCGGCGCAATGTCGGTCGTCAGCGGCCCGAGGGTGTAGAACGGGGCTTCGCCGCAGTGCTTGAGCTGCTCGGTCATGTTGGCCTGCACCATGTGCATGGGCACGTGGCCGGGGCCTTCAATCATGACCTGCACGTCTTGCTGCCAGGCCTTGTGCGTCAGTTCACCCAGGGTGTGCAACTCAGCGAATTGGGCTTCGTCATTCGCATCGGCACCAGAGCCCGGACGCAGGCCATCGCCCAGCGAGTAGCTCACGTCATACGCGCGCATGATCTCCGTCATCTCATCGAAGTGCGTGTACAGAAAGTTCTCTTTGTGGTGGGCAATACACCACTTGGCCATGATGGAGCCACCGCGGGAGACGATGCCGGTCACCCGGTTGGCGGTCAGGTGGATGAAGGGCAGGCGCACGCCGGCATGCACCGTGAAGTAGTCCACGCCCTGCTCGGCTTGCTCGATCAATGTGTCGCGGAAGATCGCCCAGGTCAGGTCTTCGGCAATGCCGCCCGCCTTTTCCAGCGCCTGATAAATCGGCACGGTACCGATGGGCACCGGGCTGTTGCGCACGATCCAGTCGCGCGTGGTGTGGATGTTTTTGCCGGTGGACAAGTCCATCACAGTGTCGGCACCCCAGCGAATGGACCAGACCAGTTTTTCCACTTCCTCTTCGATGCTGGACGTGACCGCCGAGTTGCCGATGTTGGCGTTGATCTTCACCAGGAAGTTGCGCCCAATGGCCATGGGCTCCAGCTCGGTGTGGTTGATGTTGGCGGGAATGATGGCGCGGCCGCGGGCCACTTCATCCCGCACGAACTCGGGCGTCACAATCTTCGGGATGCTGGCACCGAAGCTGTTGCCGGCCAAACGCTTCTCGCGGTCTGCGTTGCTCAGGTATTGCGCTTGCCACTCCAGGTTCTGGTTCTCACGCAGGGCGACATATTCCATCTCGGGGGTGACGATGCCCTTGCGGGCGTAGTGCATCTGGGTGACGTTGGCGCCACTTTTGGCCCGACGCGGCTGGCGCTGCAAGCCTGCTGCTTGGGCGCGCAAGGCGGCCAGTGCATCGGTCTCGCCGTTCTTCAGGCCATCGTCCAGCGCAAAGGGCTTGCGGCCTTCGTACAACTCGGTGTCACCACGACCGGCAATCCACTGCTCACGCACCAGCGGCAAGCCGGAGCGCACATCGATGTGGGCACGCGGGTCGGTGTAGGGGCCGGAGGTGTCATACACCGTGATGGCCTCGCCATTGCTCTGCATGATTTCGCGCAGAGGCACCTGAATGTCAGGGCGGCTGCCTTGCAGATAACGTTTGGTGGAAGCGGGAAGCGGTTCGCGCGTGAGGCGGATGAACTGGGCAAGCTTGTCGGGTGCGTTCACTGGGAAATCTCCGGGTTAACGCCCGAAGAAAGAGAAAAACACGCCCCCGAAAACTTGGAATGAGCCACGGCCCGCACGGCACACGGCCGGGGGCACTGCTCTGCACTTCTTACGCTGGTATGAACCAGATCAAGTTCACGGGTTTGGTATCCATCTCAGCGCAACCACTGCGCACCCCGGGCAACGCGGAGTGTACGTCAAAGTAAAAACTCACGGGCGAGTGAAGCGTTTGTCTTTCTCATACGGGTACACATCGTGCACATACCCCGCCGCAATCCGCTCCTTTTGCATTTGCCAAAAGCCGGGGTCCAGCAGGTTGGCGTGGTATTGCATGAACACGTCGCGCACCAGCGGATTGCCCAGCAGAAAAGGTGCAAAAGTTTCCGGGAACACATCACGCGGGCCCACGGCGTACCAAATCTCGCCGGACATTTCTTCTTCCTCGTTGCGCGGCTCGGGCACTTTGCGGAAGTTGCAATCGGTGAGGTATTCGATTTCGTCGTAGTCGTAAAAAACGACCTTGTTATTACGGGTGATACCGAAGTTCTTCCAGAGCATGTCGCCGGGGAAGATGTTGGCGGCCACCATGTCTTTGATTGCGTAGCCGTAGTCGATCACCGAGCGCTCAATCTGGTGGCGTGCCCGCAGGGCCGCGGGGCTTTGGTTGCTGCGATCCGCACCGCCCGCATCAAACGCCTCTTGCAGGTACATATTGAGCGGGATCATGCGGCGCTCGATGTAGACATGCTTGAGGATGACCTCGGTGCGGCCATCGCCATCGCGGTCGCTGATCTCCAATTGGCTGGGCGCAAACTGCTGCAGCTCGGCGATCAGCTCATCGCTAAAGCGGTCGTGCGGGAAAGCGACATCGCCATAGTCCAACGTATCGGCCATGCGACCCACGCGGTCGTGCAGCTTGACCAGCTGGTACTTCGCCCTGACCTGCTCACGCGTGGTTTCCTTCTGATGCGGAAAGTAGTCTTTGATGACCTTGAACACATAGGGGTAGCTGGGCAGGTCAAACACCAGCATCACCATGCCCTTGATGCCGGCGGCGATACGAAACTTGTCGCTGCTGTGCTGCAGATGGTGCAGAAAGTCGCGGTAGAACAGCGTCTTTCCCTGCTTGGCCAGCCCCAGTGCGTTGTAGATTTCGTTGCGGGGTTTGCGCGGCATCATGCTGCGCAAAAACTGCACATAGGCGCTCGGGATCTCCATGTCCACCATGAAATACGCCCGCGCAAAACTGAAAAGACGCAGCAGGTCATCCTCCCCGAACAGCGCCGCATCGATACGCAGCTGGCCGTCTTTGCTGTGCAGCACCGGCAGGGCAAAGCCGGCCTCGGTGTAGCCGTTGATCAGCTTGCCGATGATGTAGCCGCCCTTATTGCGGAAGAACAGGCTGGAGAGCACCTGCACCTGAAAATTGGCGAGCAGCTTGGCCTCGCCCAACTGCCGGGTCATCACCGCCAACACGCTGCGGGCATCGCGCTCCAGGTCTTCAAACGGGACCCGCAGGTCGAAGTCCTGCACCATGCGCACCAGCTGCGCCTGCACGTCGTCCAGGGTAGGGTAGTAGCAGCGGTAGGTGGGCTGGTAGCGGGCGCCCGGCGCATCGAGGTTCTCGATGTACTCGGTACTGACCGCTGGCCGCACAAAAATGAAATCGTTCTGGAAGTAACTGCGGTGCAGGATCTTGGTGGTCACCGAGTTGAAGAAGGTCTCGGCCAGTTCCGGCTGATGGTGATTCACCAACAGGCCGATGTAGTGCAGCTTGATCTGCTGCCACACCTCGGCGCCCTGCTCGCCGGCCTTGAACTCGCGCTCCAGCCGGCGCGAGCACTCTTGCACCCGCAAGCCGTAAAACTCGATGCGCTCGCGCTGGGCGCGCTGCTGGCCATGCCAATCGCGGGTTTCAAACCGGTGCTTGGCACGCGCACTCTCGGTGCGGAAGAGTTGGTAGTGGCGGTTAAAGCCGTCGAGCAGCGCCCGCGCAATGTCGTAGGCAACCGAGGAATCAAGCCGGGTAGGAAACATGCGCGAGTTTCACTATATTTTTGATAGCTGCCCGCGCATATTCCATGAGCGCTACAGGTCGTTTTTATGCTTAACGAGGATGGCGGGGCATGAGCCGCACGCCGGAAATCGCTTCCCGGTACAGCGCATCGAGGTTGTCTTCGCGGCCCACGGTCATGTGCAGGTCTTGCACCAGGCCGTCGTGTACGCCGTACACCCAGCCATGCAGCGTCACTTCCTGCCCTGCGGCCCAGGCGTCTTGCAGCACAGTGCTTTGCGCGACGTTGATCACCTGTTCGATCACATTGAGCTCGCACAAGGCGGCGGCTTTGCCGTGGTCGGGGATGGCGTCCAGGATATCGCGGTGGCGGTCCCGCACGTCTTGAATATGGCGCAGCCAGTTGTCGGCCAGGCCGATACGGGCACCTTCGAGCGCCGCTTGCACGCCAGAGCAGCCGTAGTGACCCACGACCATCACATGCTTGACCTTGAGTCGCTCTACCGCAAACTGAATGGTGGACAGCGCATTCAGATCCGAATGCACCACCACGTTGGCGACGTTACGGTGCACAAAAATTTCGCCCGGTGCCAAACCGATGATTTCGTTGGCGGGCACCCGGCTGTCGGAGCAGCCGATCCACATGTACTTGGGTTTTTGCTGGTTGGCCAGCCCGGTGAAAAAGCCCGGACGGGTGCGCTCCATCTCCGCGGCCCATGCGCGATTGCGGGAGAAAAGGTCGTTGAGTTTGTCTGTCATAGCCCTGATTATTTCTTAAGAGAGATGCGCACATTCCAATCGAGGAGTGCGTACCGGGCACGTTCCTGCAAATCGTCTTGTGCATTGAACTCGCAGCTCTGCGGTGGTCGGGCCGCGGTGCATACAAACGACTTGGGGTTGCCGAGCTGCCACATGCCTTGGGCATTGCGCGCCTCGCCGGTGAAGAAAAGGCCGCGCGGCGCGTTCATCGGGTCGGGTTGTGCCGGCACGTCTTTGAGCAGGTTGCGCCCGGCGTTGATGTAGTTGCCCTCAATACCGGCCAGCGGAAAAAGGGTGTTGAACATGTCCCGGTGGCTGGCTGGCTGGGTCAGCTGCTGGCCACAGCGCAGCTGCGGGCCCCAGATCACAAACGGCACCTGCCGCATCAAGTAGCGGCGGCTGGGCTCAGCGTACACGCCGAAGGAGCGCACATTGTGGTCACCGGTGGCGGCAATCAGGGTGGTGTCTTTCAGCGGGCCGCTTTGCACCTGCTGCACGAAAGCGCCCAACAAATCGTGCGCATAGCGGTAGGTGTGGAGATTGGGCACCAGAGTGGCTTCGCTGGTTTCGCCCTTCCACTGGGACATGTCCAAGGGCACCTTTTGATAATCGGCTGGCAGGTCGTACGGCGGGTGGTTGGTCGCGGTGAGCACAAACACAAACAGGGGCCGGTCTTTGGGCTGGGCGGCCATCCGCTTTTCAAGGTAGCGGTAAACATAGCTATCCCACACGCCCCAGAGCCCGATAGTTGCATCCGGGTAATCGGCCTTGAGGTTGTTGGCGTCAATGACTTCGTCAAAACCCTGCACCTTGAGCACCCGGTTCAGGTCGCGCCAGCCAGAGCGGGCTGAGGTGACAAACAAGGTGTCATACCCGGCCTGCTTGGCTACCTGCGCCACGCCCCAAGGCAGGGGCTTGCGACCAGCATCGCCCATGGTGAGCGGCGTGATCGGGCTCGAAAACAATATAGCCTCCAGCGACGGGTGGGTGCCCGGCTGTGCCGACTCGAAGTTGCTGAAATGGCAGGCCTTGTCCAGGGTGGGGGCCATGCGGCCCAGCACGTCAAACGTGGGGCTTTGGTAGAGCATGGGTTCTGCGCTCCACGACTCCATCAAGAAGAACACCAGGTTCTTTTTGGGGGTGCCGGCGGGTAGCGGCTCGTGGCGATAGAGGGCGTCACGCACCTCGGCCTCGGTGGCATGGGGCAGGCCCAGCACCTGGGCTGCGGCCTGTGGCGAGTCGAAGCCCAGAGCCTTCAGGCCCACCAGCGGGTCTGACAGGTTTTGCGATTGTCGTCGGTTATCCCACGCGTATTTGAGCGCGATGACGCCGTTGGGCACCATGTCGTTCAGAAACTGGGAGGTCGTCACCGTCAAATGCTGGCGCTGCAATGCCATCTGGCGAAGGGTGCCCTTGCCCGCAAACAGCAAGGCGAACAAGGCCACCACCACCGCCAACATGCGCAAAGTGACAGCGCGCTTTTGCAGCACCGTATCGGGCTCCACCCAGTCCACAACCCGCCGGTGAATCACCAGCCCCAGCAGCGCAGTAGCCGCGACTGCCAAGAGGGTCCCGACCACGGGGAAATCGTGCCAGATGGTCTGCAACACCGCAGCCGTGTCATCCTCAAACAAACCGAAGATGACCGAATCGATCGGGGTTTTGTAGAACCCGAAATAGTGCAGGTTGATAAACCCGAGAAACACAAAAAGGCAAACCAGCCCGGTTACCAGCCGCCGGTACACCGGGCCCGACACCCAGGGGAGCACCAGCAATAGCAAGAAGCCGGCAATCGCGCTGACCTTGAGGTCGAAGCGGAAGCCCTGCACCGCCACGGTGGCAAGGTCGCTGCTACTGGCCTGGTAGCCTTGCGGCCAAAAATACGCCAACTGCCCCCACCGGATCACACTCAGCGCCACGACGAGCGGCACGATGAGCACCCATGCGCGCATCAGGCCGCGCAGGATGCCGTGGAGTGTGGATGTCAGGGTACGAGCAATGGCATGTTTCATAGCCCCTACATTGTCTCAGCGAACAGCTCCCGTCCGATGAGCATGCGGCGGATCTCGCTGGTACCGGCTCCGATTTCATACAACTTGGCATCGCGCCACAAGCGCCCCAGCGGGTACTCGTTGATGTAGCCGTTGCCACCGAAAATCTGCACGCCCTCGCCTGCCATCCAGGTGGCCTTTTCGGCCGTCCACAAAATGACGGAAGCGCAATCTTTGCGGACCTGGCGGACATGCTCGACGCCGAGCAAGTCCAGATTCTTGGCCACGGTGTAGGCGAAGGCCCGGCCGGCTTGCAGCACGGTGTACATGTCGGCTACCTTGCCCTGAATAAGCTGGAACTCGCCGATGCTCTGGCCGAACTGCTTGCGGTCGTGGATGTAAGGAATCACGTTGTCCATCACCGCCTGCATGATGCCCAGCGGTCCGCCGGAGAGCACTGCACGCTCGTAGTCCAAGCCGCTCATCAGCACCTTGGCGCCGCCATTGACCTGCCCCAGCACGTTGGCCAGCGGCACTTCCACGTTGTTGAACACCAGCTCGCCAGTGTGGCTGCCACGCATGCCGAGTTTGTCCAGCTTCTGGGCAATGCTGAAGCCGGGCATGGACTTTTCGATCAGGAACGCGGTGACGCCGCGTGCGCCCAGCTCGGGTTCGCTCTTGGCGTAGACAACCAAGGTATCAGCATCTGGGCCGTTGGTGATCCACATCTTGTTGCCGTTGAGCAGGTAGTAGCCGCCCTTGTCTTCGGCCTTGAGCTTCATGCTCAGCACATCGCTACCGGCGCCGGGCTCGCTCATGGCCAGTGCACCCACGTGCTCGCCGGTGATGAGTTTGGGCAGGTACTTGGCGCGCTGCTCGGGCGTGCCGTTGCGCTTGATCTGGTTCACACACAAGTTACTGTGCGCGCCATAGCTCAGGCCCACCGAGGCGCTGGCGCGGCTGATTTCTTCCATGGCCACCATGTGGGCTAGGTAGCCCATGTTGGCGCCGCCGTATTCCTCGCCCACGGTGATGCCGAGCACCCCCAGGTCGCCCATCTTGCGCCACAGGTCCATGGGGAACTGGTCGCTGCGGTCGATCTCGGCGGCGCGGGGGGCGATTTCGGCTTGGGCGAACTCGCGCACCGCGTCGCGCAGGGCGTCAATGTCTTCGCCGAGTTGGTAGTTGAGTCCGGGCAGATTGCTCATGGGTGTCTCCTCGTTGTAGTGGGGTTATGAGTCAGCGCGATGACGCGCGGCACAGCGGTCAGGCCTGTGCGATTTTTTTGCCAGTCGCTTTGCCTGGCACTTTGGCAGCCGGTTTGTGGGCCGGTTTCACAGGCGCTTTGTTGCTTGCCTTGGAGGCCGGCTTGCCGGAGGCCTTGTCGGCGTGGGCCTCGCTTTTGGCCAGCAGCGCCTTGGCCTCACGCTGGTGAACTTTGATCTCGTCGAGGTTGGCCTGCAGGTCTGCCATTTGCTCTTCGACCTGTTTGCGGTGGGCGGCCAACACGTCCAGAAACTTTTGCAACTGCGCGCCGGTGTCGCGCGGGCTGTCATACATCTCGATGATGTCTTTGGCCTCGGTCAGACTCAGGCCCAGGCGCTTGGCCCGCAGGGTGAGCTTGAGGCGGGTACGGTCCCGCCCGCTGTACACCCGGTTGCGCCCGCCGGGGCCCGTACGCTCGGGCTGCAAAAGCCCCAAGTCCTCGTAGAAGCGGATAGCGCGGGTGGTCAGGTCGAACTCTTTGGCCAGGTCGCTAATGCTGAAGGTGGTGCTCATGGTGCGGTAGGGCTACGGCCGGGCCGTAGAAAGTTGACGTTTACGTAAACGTCAATTATGAATCAAAAGATTCCATACCGGAAAGCCGCAAGCCCGCAGGGGCGGCTCAGGGCCTTACCACTTGGGTATTGCCGGGTCCTTGAGGCTGTGGCGCAACTCGGCGTAATCGGGCACCACGGTGCGCACGGTGTCCCAAAACCGGGGGCTGTGGTCCATCACCCGCAAATGGCTCAGCTCGTGGGCCACCACGTAGTCGATGACCGGCAGCCTGAAATGAATCAAGCGCCAATTCAGCCGGATGGAACCATCGCTTTTGGCACTGCCCCACCGGGTGCCCGCATTGCTCAGGCTCAGCTTCTTCCACTGCACTTGCAACTGCGGCGCAAAGTGCTCCAGACGCTGCAGAAACAAGGCCTTGGCCTCGCGCATCAGCCAGGCCTGCACCGCATCGCGGATTTGTGCCGCTGTGGCCGTTTGCGGCAGAGCAACCCGCAGGATGCGCACACCCGCGTCGTCTGCCTGCGCATCCAGCGCAGCGCCTTTGGCGGTGAACGCATGTGCAGAATCCAGCGCAATGCGCACCGGCGCACCGAGGTAGGGAAACTCGGCGCCCTGCGCCCATTCAATTTGCGCTTCTTGCTGGCGGGTGGTGCGTTCGCGGGTTTCGCGCAGTTTGCGCATGATCCACTCGGCCTTTTCTTGCAAAGCAGCGTCTACTTCATACAACGGCGTCCAGCGGGGTGCCCGCACCGCCAAGCCATCCGGCCCGACAGAGAAACCGATGGTTCGGCGCTTACCCCGGGCAAAGGCGTAGCGCACCACTGCACCGTCCAGCTTCACTTCGCGACTGGCCTGCGGGTGGCTGTAGTGGACGGCCTGAATAGCCTGGGCAATCGGCTGACCGGGCTCAAAGGGCCCCCGCTCTACAGGGGTTGCCCCCGTCACTACGCCGGCCACCGGATCAGGGACGGCGATGGGCGAGTGTCGTTTTGCTACTCTTTTAGGAGCTATAGGCGCAGTATTTACCTGAGCGGGAGCCTCAAAAGGCTCAAAAAGATCGAGCGTAAAGCGCAGCAGCGGATGCATGGCGCGGACCGGCCTCAGTCTTTGACGGGATAAGCCTCGGGGTCCAGGCGGCGCATTTCAGCCTCGATCCAGGTTTGTACTTCCTGCATCAAGTCTTTGGGGTCACGGCCTTCGCTGGGGATAGGTTTGCCAATCGACACTTCCACCACCCCGGGGGTTTTGATGAAGGCTTTGCGGGGCCAGCATTTGGCACTGGTCACGGCCACCGGAATCACCGGCGCGCCGGTCGCCACGGCGAGGCGTGTGCCGCCCAATTTATAATTACCGGTCTGGCCACGGGGAATGCGCGTGCCCTCGGGGAACATGATGACCCAGATGCCTTGCGCCAACAGGCGTTTGCCCTGTTCGACCACTTTGGCAAACGACTCGGTCCGTTGGCTGCGGTCTATGTGGATCATGTCCAAGCGCCCCATGGCCCATCCAAAAAACGGCACATAAAGCAGTTCTTTTTTGAACACATAGGCCAGCGGATGCGGCATCAAGGTGGGCATCAAAAACGTCTCAAACGTCGACTGGTGCTTGACCAGCAAAATGGCCGGCGCGGTGTCGCCCGTGGGCAGGTTTTCCCAGCCGATCACGCGGGTGCGGATACCCAGCAGCACGCGGGCACCATCAATCGCCCAGCCCAGCCAACGCACCGCCATCCACCACAGCGGCTTGCCACGCACCCGGATCGAGGCGACCAGCATGATGATGCCCCAGGGGATCACGGTCACCAACATCCACAGCATGTGCAGGCACGACCGCAGCACGGCCATCAGCCAGTTGGGCTTTTTGTGCGTGGGAATAGATACAACGGGGGGCATGCCGCTCATGTTCGGGTTACCAGGTAATCGGCAAAAGCCATCAGATCGTCATGGACGCGGGTGCCCGGCGGGTAGTTGTCGGGCAGTGGCCGACCGCGCAGCGCGGCGGCTTTGCCGGTCAGCACCAGGTGGGGCTCGCAGCCGACCGCAGCACCGGCGATCAGGTCGCGGGCCGAATCGCCCACGCCGGGTACACCGTGCAAGTCGACACCAAACCGTTCACCGATCTGCTCAAACAAGCCCGGCTCTGGTTTGCGGCAACGACAGTTGTCGTCGGGTGCATGGGGGCAGTAAAAAATGGCATCCACTTTGCCACCCACTGCCGCCAGCATGGTGTGCATTTTGGCGTGCATGGCGTTGAGCGACACCACATCAAACAAGCCACGCCCCAGGCCGCTTTGGTTGGTCGCCACCACCACACGCCAACCCGCATGGTTGAGTTTGGCGATGGCTTCCAAAGCGCCCGGTAAGGGGCGCCACTCGTGAGAGCTCTTCACAAACTCCGCACTGTCTTCGTTGATGGTGCCGTCGCGGTCGAGAATGCAGAGTTTCATACAGCGCTTTCGGTCAGGCCGCGAGCTTGGACAGGTCGGCCACGCGGTTCATCGCCACGTGCAGGCTCTTGAGCAGGCCCAAGCGGTTCAGGCGCAGGTCGAGCTGCTCTGCGTTGACCATGACATCTTCAAAGAAGGCGTCGACCGGCACGCGCAAAGCTGCCAAAGACTGCAACGAGGCGGTGTAGTCGCCGGCTTGCCACTGGCTTTGGGCCTGGGGCAGCACGGTTTGCATGGCTGCGAACAGCGCCTTTTCGGCCGCTTCTTGCAACAGCACTTCGCTCACGTGTGCGTCCACATCGTCGGTCTTTTTGAGGATGTTGCTGATGCGCTTGTTGGCGGCGGCCAACGCAGCGCTCTCGGGCAAGGCCGCAAAGGCGCGCACCGCGGTCAGGCGCTTGGCGACATCACCCAGACGCTGGGGCTTGAGGGCCAGCACCGCATCGACCTCTTGGGCACTGTAGCCCTGCTCACGCAGGGAGCCGGCCAAGCGGTCGAACATGAAGTCCACGAGTGCTGCAGAGGCATCGGTAATCAGGCTGCCAAATGCTGGCACCGCGCTTTGGACTAGCGCAGACACATCTAGCGGCAAGTCTTTTTCGACCAACATGCGGATCACACCCAGCGCGTGACGGCGCAGGGCAAACGGGTCTTTGTCGCCAGTGGGCAGATTGCCGATGCCGAACATGCCGACCAGGGTTTCCAGCTTGTCCGCCAGCGCGACCACCACACCCGCGGTGTTGCGGGGCAGCGCGTCACCCGCAAAGCGGGGCTTGTAATGGTCTTCGATCGCATGGGCGACGGTCTCACCCAAGCCATCGTTCAGGGCGTAGTAACCGCCCATGATGCCTTGCAGCTCGGGGAATTCGCCCACCATGTCGGTAACCAGGTCCGTCTTGGCCAACTGCGCGGCCTGGTCGGCTTGTGCCACCAGCGTTGCATCGCCCAGTTGGGCTGCGATGGCCTTGGCAATTGCGCGCACGCGCTCCACGCGCTCGCCTTGGGTGCCGAGCTTGTTGTGATACACGACCTTGCCCAAGCCTTCCACGCGGGAAGCAAGCGTCTTTTTGCGGTCTTGGTCGAAGAAAAACTTGGCATCGGCCAAACGGGGGCGCACCACCCGCTCGTTGCCGCCAATCACCAAGCTGGCGTCATCAGGGTTGATGTTGCTAACCACCAAGAACTTGTTGGTGAGCTTGCCGGCTGCGTCCAGCAGCGGGAAGTACTTCTGGTTGGCCTTCATGGTCAGAATCAGGCACTCTTGCGGGACGTCGAGGAATTGGGCCTCGAATTCGCAAATCAGCACATGGGGGCGCTCCACCAGGGCGGTCACCTCGTCCAGCAAGGCAGCATCTTCGATGGGTTTGCAGTCTCCACCCACCTTGGCTGCAGCAGCGTCCAGCTGGCGGACGATGTCCGCGCGGCGCTCTGCAAAGCTGGCAATCACCGCGCCATCTTTGGCCAAAGTAGCGGCATAGGCGTCGGCATCGGCAATCACCACGGGCGACACTGCAGCTTCAAAGCGATGGCCTTCGGTGTGATTGCCGGCGTGCAGGCCGAGGGCTTGGACTGGCACGACATCGCTGCCATGCAAAGCCACCAAGCCGTGTGCTGGGCGCACAAAACTCACGCTGGTCCAGCCGGGCAGCTCGCAGCCGCTTTGCAGCTGGTAGCTCATGACCTTGGGGATAGGCAGCTTGGCAATGCTCTCCAGCAGGGCCTTTTGCAGGCCGTCCACCAAGGTGACTCCGGTGACCATGCTGTCGTAGAACAAGGCTTCTGCCTTGCCGTCCACGGCGCGCTTCAGGGTAGAGACCGCGCTGGCATCGGCGCCCAAGGCTTGCAGCTTTTTGAGCAAGGCGGGGGTGGCGTTGCCGGATGCATCTAGGCCCACGGCCACAGGCATCAGCTTTTGCGAAACGGCTTTGTCTGCCGCTTGGGCCGCCACTGCAGCCACATGCACAGCCAAACGACGCGGCGATGCAAAGTGAGTCACTGCGGCATCCGCGGCCACCAGGCCTTGAGTCTTGAGGGAGTCTGCCAGCACCGTGGCAAAGGCTTCGCCCAACTTCTTCAGCGCCTTAGGGGGCAGCTCTTCTACAAACAGTTCGACCAGGAGGTTTTTTGTTGTCATGTCTTAGTTTCTCCGTGCGCTTACGCGGCCTTCTTGGGCATCTGTTCAATCCACTCGCGCGGCGCCATCGGGAAGCCCAAACGCTCCCGGCTCTCGTAGTAAGACTGCGCCACGCTGCGCGCCAGATTGCGGATGCGACCGATATACGCTGCGCGCTCAGTCACGCTGATAGCGCCCCGTGCGTCCAGCAGGTTGAAACTGTGCGCGGCCTTGAGCACTTGCTCATAGGCAGGCAGGGCCAGTTGCTGTTCGATCAGGTATTTGGCTTGCTTCTCGTGCGCATTGAACGCGGTGAACAAAAAGTCGGCGTCGCTGTGCTCGAAGTTGTAGGTGGACTGCTCGACTTCGTTCTGGTGGTAGACGTCGCCGTACTTCAGCGTGTCGGTCCACTGCAAGTTGTAGACGTTGTCGACGCCTTGCAGATACATGGCCAAGCGCTCCAGGCCGTATGTGATCTCGCCCGTAGCGGGCTTGCAATCAATGCCGCCCACTTGTTGGAAATAAGTGAACTGGGTGACTTCCATGCCGTTGAGCCAGACCTCCCACCCCAGGCCCCATGCGCCCAGTGTGGGGTTTTCCCAGTCGTCTTCCACAAAGCGGATGTCGTTCTTTTTCAGATCGAACCCCAAAGCCTCTAGGGAGCCGAGGTAGAGCTCCAGAATATTGGCTGGTGCAGGCTTCAACACCACCTGGTATTGGTAGTAGTGCTGCAAGCGGTTGGGATTCTCACCATAGCGACCGTCTTTCGGCCGGCGGCTGGGTTGCACATAGGCAGCCTTCCATGGCTCAGGGCCGATGGCGCGCAAGAAGGTGGCCGTGTGTGAGGTGCCGGCACCGACTTCCATGTCATAGGGCTGCAAGAGCGCGCAACCCTGGCGATCCCAGTAGTCCTGGAGGCGAAGAATAATTTGCTGAAAAGTGAGCATGGTGTGAGAGCTATCTCCGGCAAGAGCCGGTGCAGGGCAGGCGGTCAAGTAAACCACGCATTTTACGGGGTGACCGCAGGAGCGAGGGTGGTATCAGGAAGGGGGATGGGAGTCGCGTTGCCGCCACAAGACGGCCAGTACAGCCAGCGCTATCAGCCACAGGGGCCACAGGCCGTATCTAGAGGCCCACCACGCAAATGGGGTGATTCCGCTTCGGCCCTGAACCTCACCTCGCAGCACTCCGCGGGTCTGGGGTGGCAGCAGGTCTTGGACAACGCCCTCGTGGCTCAATATGGCGGTCGCGCCGGTATTGGTGGCCCGCACAAACGGGCGCTGAAACTCGAGAGCGCGCGCTCGTGAAATGTGGAGGTGCTGGTCCAGCGCCACGCTGCGATTGAACCAACCGAGGTTACTCACATTGGCAAACACCGTGGGCGCAAGCCCGGCATCGGTAAACCGGGTCGCCAGCTCTTCGCCATACAAGTCTTCGTAGCAAATGTTCGGGGCGACCCGTTCGCCTTTCACGGCCAGAGAGGGCTGCCCGAGCGGGCCACGGTTGAAATCACCGAGCGGAATGTTCATCAGCCGGGTAAACCACTTGAATAGCGGCGGAATGAACTCCCCGAAAGGGACCAAATGGTGTTTGTCGTATTGCCAGCCGGTTTGACCGGCTGCGAGAGCGACCACCGAATTGGTGTAGCCCGCCTGATAGCTCCCTAGCGGTATACCGACTAATGCTGCTTGCGCCGAGGTCTCGAACCTGCTGCTTAAGCTGGCCCAGTAACCCTCGGGAAGCTGTTGGGGCAAAAGTGGAATGGCGGTCTCTGGCGCGACGACTAAATCGCCCTCGGCTTGCAGCAAGGCGTCGCGGTACCACTGCAACGCGAGTGGCACGCCACTGCCGGTTTCGAACTTTTCGTCCTGGGGAATATTCCCTTGCAAGAGAGTGACCTGCAGAGTGCCAGTAGGCGTCGTCCACTGGTTGGCGCCAGCAGGCAGCAGCGTGGGCGCCATCAGTAACACGCTGACCCACACCGCAGGTGCGATCTGACGACGCGCCACGGCGACAGCCAGCGAAGCGGCCCAAGCGGCTGCCAAGGCGCTGACGCCGTAGCTTCCAATCCAAGGCAAAAAGAAGGCCAGCGGGCCGTCGATATGCGCGTACCCGATAGCGCCCCAGCCAAAACCCGTGAGCCAAGTGCCGCGAGCCATTTCGGCCATGAGCCAAAGGGCCGCAAAACCCACAATAGCGCCCCAGTGAGTGCCCAGCGCCCACTGGCGCCAAGCCCACACTGCACCTGCGTAGTAAGCGGCTAACGCCCCCGCCAACGCAACCACCGCGATAGCGGCCAGCAGCGATGGCAAGCCACCATAGGTGTGCATCGCCACATACAACCACCAGAACGTGGTGCTGAGCCAAACGGTAGCGAACCACCATGCGTAGTGGGCAGCCGCTTTGGGACTTCGCGCCTGTGCCCCTGCGAAAACTAGCAGCGCAAGAGCAATGGGCTGCATCCACCAAAAGAGCTGCCCCTTGGAGAAAAAAGCATCAAAAGGCCAGCTAGCGCTGATAGATTGTGCGACTGCCGCTATACAAAGGATAGCAAACATCACCCAAGGAGGCGCAGGCAGTCGGTCCTGACCTCGGCGGACGACCATCATCAGTCAGTGATGCCTGGTGCTGGAGTATGTGAAACCTTGAACCACTTCACCGCGCCACCCTTGGTGTGCAGCACCGTAAAGTCGAGTCCACACAAGCTGTAGCGCTCTCCGCGCTTGGGCACATGGCCCATTTCATGGGCAATCAGGCCGCCAATCGTGTCAAAGTCGTCCTCAGGGTCTTCGCCCCGCATGGTGAGGGAGAACGCCTCGTTGATGCGTTCGAGGGTTGTGTCACCACTTACCCGGTAAGTCTGGTCGGCCAGCGCAAAGATGTCGCCCTCGTCTTCGGCAATATCGAATTCATCCTCAATTTCCCCGACGATTTGTTCCAGCACGTCTTCAATCGTGATGAGTCCAGCGACTCGGCCGAACTCATCGATCACGATGGCCAAGTGGTTGCGGTTGCCCCTGAAGTCGCGCAAGAGGTCATTCAATCCTTTGGACTCTGGAACGAAAACGGCCGGACGCAAGAGGGCGCGGATATTGAGCTCGGGCGCGCGCTGCAGCTTGAGCAGGTCTTTGGCCATCAAGATGCCAATGATGTTCTCGCGCTCACCGTCGTAAACAGGAAAGCGCGAGTGCGCGGTGTCTATGACCTTGTGCATTAGCTCATCCGTCGTTGCCTGGATGTCCAGCAGGTCCATGCGGGTCGCGGGGACCATCACATCACCCGCAGACATGTCTGCCATCCGGATAACGCCTTCCAGCATGACCCGCGATTCTGCGCCGATGATGTTGTTGTCTTCGGCCTCAGCCAGTGTCTCAATCAATTCCGCGGTGGAATCGGGCCCGGGATGAAGGAACTCGGCAAGTTTCTGGAGGAAGGTGCGCTTGTCCTCTCGTTCGAGATGGCGCGCTGGATGCGGATCAGACACTAGGGATTGCCCATGTCGGGCGGTGGTTTCGAAGCCTCAAGGATAGCGGATCTGAGGAGTTGCCTTCCAAGTGTCCCACTTAAGCACTAAGGCGAACATATTTTTGCAGCGGCGATAGCCCGACTGCGGACGCTCTGAAAGCCCTTCAGCATTTCCACCCAGATACGGCTTTGGGCCACGAGGCTGTAATGCAACCCCGCCCAATACTCTCCTGCCAACTCACGCAGTCGTGACTCCAAATCAGGACGGGGCAATTTTAGATACGCCTCTGATTCTGAGCCGTGCCGGTGAACGGTCGCACCCCGCTTGCGGGCTATAGCCAACATTGCGGCGTTTTCAGCGAGCGCTTGTATCTGAAGCACCTCGACACCCTCATTGCGAGCGTGCAAAGCGGCTCTCTCGTAGAGCCTGCCGCCAATTCCATGGCCGCGTAGTGACGGGGCTACTGAGACACCGAAATCGCCTACTGGGGGCCCATTAGTGGATTTACAGATAGCCAAGTGGGCCATCGCAACAATGTGCAGTCGGCGATTAAAGACCCCAAATACAGCATCATTGATAAAGTCCAAGCGATCAACATACGCAGCAATCTGTTGGTCGGTCGCGACGTAGCCAAACCGTAGGAAACGATCCGCGGTCTCCAGCGCTAACAGATGCTTCCTTAAGCGCTCGCGGTGATTGGGGCCTAGCGCCCGTATGCTGACCGCTATGCCTGTATCTTTTGCTGCACGCACAACATCCTGGCTTCCAGCCTTAAGTGAGCTTTTGTCGTTATTCGTTGGGCGGTCCATGGCCGCGAATATAAGGGTTTTCCCTTGGCTTGCGTAGAGGAAGGGCTTTAAACCCCCTCCGATGTGTTTCTTAGCGAACAAGCCTTCCTAAGATCTCGAGCATGAAGAACCACAAAGGCGCCGATCAGATACACCGGGCATTTCATGAGATCGCGCTCCTTCGGAGCGCTAACGAATCTCACCCATCACGCAGTGTGACTTTACGTGCGGTCAGAGCCTATCAGAGCAAGCGTTTCCAAGAGACTTACCACGATCTACTCGCTAGCGTGGCGTATGGTCCTGCATGCAATTTCTTTCTCACGGAGATCTATGGAGACCAAGACTTCTCACAACGTGACCGAGAGTTTGAACGCATTGCCAAGTCTATCGAGCGGATGTTTCCGAGGAATATCCTCGAGGTGGCCATAGACCTCGCTGAACTTCACGCGCTGACTGAGCTTTTGGACACAAAAATGGCCGAAGCAGTCGAATCATTGGGCAATAGGCCACGCCAAGTACCGTTGGAGAACGCGACCTATGCGGTAGCGTGGCTTGTGAGCGGACTTTCAGCACAAAGAACGCAACAACTAAAAATGGTCTTGGATCTGGGCAGAAGGCTGGAACGCATAACAACCATGCGTGGGATTCGAATGACGCTTAGGGCGATGCGCCTACCCGCCCGCGCAGCCAATCTGTCTGCGCTTCAAGGCTTCCTCGAAAAGGGCTTTGAGACGTTCAGTGAACTTGCTCAGCTGAAAGGCCGTAGCGATATCTTTCTTAGGACGATCGAGGAACGAGAAGAGGCGTGGATAAGACACCTAAATGCAACCGATTGAAACGCCATACAACGAAACACCATACAACGATAGGCAAAGTACGGACGAAAAAAACCCCACCTACTCAGGTGGG